>NZ_JBKFAX010000040.1:0-1485 GCF_053345865.1 Mycobacterium sp. C31M
GGTGGGTTGGCTTCGATGTCGGCGCGGTTGAGGGCGCGTTCGTGGGCGATGCGGTAGGCGCGTGATTGTGCGCGGGTGCGGCTGCGTTTGGGGGCGGCCAGTTCTCGGTGTGGGCTCGGTGGTGGTGGCGGTGGGATCGTCAGGGTCGCGGTCGGGATTTCTAACTGCGGGAAGAACAGGGCGCCGCCCGGTTTCGTCGTGTAGACCCGCCCGTTGGGTGCGGTGATGGTGATGGTGCCGTCGGGGTGTTGTTGGTCGTTCCAGCCGCCGGGGCCGCAGTGGAATGTCTTGATCAGGTGGTGAATTCTGCAGTATCCCTTGGTGTTCGACGGATGGGTCGGACCGTAGGGCCAGGGCACGGTGTGGTCGGTGTCGCAGCGCTGGATGGGGAGGTTGCAGCCGGGCCAGCGGCAGGTCAGGTCGCGGCATGCGAGGTAGTCGGTGAGCGTGCGCGACGGTTGGTAGCCGCGCTCGGTGCCCAGGTCGGTCGCCGCGGGGACGGGCCGGATCGTGGCCTGCGGCTTCAGGTCGCTCAGCGCCTCGCCGGTGATGACGCCGTAGCCGGGGATCAGCGCGGGTCGGGTCGGTCGCGCCGGCTGGATTGCGGTAACCGGGTCCGCGGTATCGCGGTCTGCATTGTCACCGTGCTGGGCGTCGGGGGTGGTGTCGGTGCGCTGCTCGTCATCAGAGGGTTCGTCAGCATGTCCGGTTTGCGCTTCGGTCACGGAGTCCCGTTCACCGAGCAGGTGAATCACGAAGTGTCCCTTGGCGACCTCGTTGTCGGCCGCTGGGCATTCCGGACGTCCGCACAGGCACGGGATGCTCTTCGCGCCTGCTGTCAGGGCGTCCACCGAGTCTGCGCGCCGCTGCTGGAAGGTGCGGGGGTCCTCGGGGCACGTGGTGCGGGCCAGCGCATCCAACCCCTGATCGAAGATGGCGCCTCTGGCGGCATCGACGCGGCCGTAGATCTCGACCATGCCGTCCCCGACGGGCTCCACCGTGATGCGCCGACCGCGCCGCGCCTCGCGGGCCCGACGGACCGCCTCGGGGTCCACATCGACCACCATCCAGTCGACCAAGTCACCGATCCGTTCATCGGACAGGGCGTTCCACGAGGTGGCCTGTTCGGCGAGCTGGGTATCGATGACCGACATGACGTCGGGGTCCACGATCAACGCGATGCGATGGAGGATGACCCGCAGCACCCGCAGATCCACCGCCCCCTGAGCGAACACGTCGGCCAATGCCGGCAGCCGGACGATCAGGTCGCGGCCCTGGGTGATCAGCGTGCAGGCCCGACCCCGACTGATCCCGAGCTCGGCGCCCAGTTCGGCGGCAGCCAGTTCCCAGTCATCGACGATCATGTCCTCGAAGGCGTGGCCCAGCTCAGCCATCCGCGCCAGCGCGAACCGGCCCGCCGCCAGAATCTTGGCCGCCACGGCGACCCGTTCGGTGCGCAGCTGATCGCGCGCGGTATCGAGGTGG
>NZ_JBKFAX010000041.1:0-1325 GCF_053345865.1 Mycobacterium sp. C31M
GGTGGGTCGTTGTCGGTGTAGGTGGTGTTGGGTCGACCTCGTTTTTGGCGGTCCCCGTCCGACCCTTGTCGGTGGTGCCGTTGGCGATTCTGTTCGAGGGCGATTTCGAGTGCGTTGCGGGTGCGTTCGGCGTTGATGCGGTATTCGCGGTCGTGTTTTCGGGTGCGTTGTCGTGTCGGGATGGTGGGTTCGCGGTCGTGGTTGTCGATGAGGCTGATGTGGCGTTGTCGTGGGATCTCGGTGTGAAAGGCGTTGTGCGGGAACAGTACCGATGCCAGTGGTCTGGTGGTGTAGGTGTGTCCGGTGGGCGCGGCCCAGGTTGTTGAGCCGTCCGAATGGGCGGTGGGGGTCCAGCCGGTGTTCAGGGTCTTGATGAGGTGATGTTCGCGGCAGTACGGGCGCAGGTTGCCGGGGTGGGTGGCCCCGGCCGGCCAGGGGGTGACGTGGTCGAGGTCGGCTTTGTGGGCGGGCCGCCCGCAGCCGGGGAAGGCGCACGTCATCGATGTCATCCGCACGTACGCCCCGAGTTTGGCTGAGGGCCGGTAGCGGGGTTCTGGGCCGAGATCGTCCGGGCTGCTCAGGAAGCGGACTTTCGCGCCGCTGTTGACCAGTTCGGCGATGAGGTGGGCTGGGATGATGTCGCCGTCCAGGCAGGTGCCGGCTCCGGCGCCGGGTGCGGTGTAGTGCGCGGCGGGTGCGGCCGGTGGTTGCGGTTCGGCTTCCGGTGGCTCGTCAGATACCGGTTCCTCGGTGTCGGCCGCCGATTCCTCGGGTGGTTGTCGTGGATCGGGCCCGTCGCCGGGTGCGGGTGGGGTGGGTGCGGTGTGTGGTGGGTGGCCGTGTGCGGTGTCGGGTGGTTGTCCGGTGAGTACATAGATGGTGACCGCACCGGCGCGTGGATCGTTCCCGGATCCCGGGCAGTCGGTGTTGCCGCACAGGCACGTCAACCGGTCAGCGCCGGCCATGGCCGCGGCGAGCGCATCGGCGCGGCGTTCTTGTTTGGTGCGGGGGTCCTCGGCGCAGACACTGTCGGCTAACTGGTCGGCGCGCGCGTCGGTGAGCTTGGCGTCGGTGCTGCGCATGCGACCCCAGAAGGACACGACACCGTCGGGGTCGTCCTTGTCGCCGAATTCGAGGTAGCGGTCCTTGGCTGCGGCCTTGGACCGGATGACGGCCAGCGGATCGTATGTGTGGACCCAGTAGTCGATGGCCCGGATCAACCCCTCCTCCGATAAGGCGCCGAACTGGTGGGCGTTCTCGGCGATCCCGGTATCAATCGAGGCTAGGGCGTCGGGGTCGGTGACCAGGTGGGTGCGCCAGGTGAT
>NZ_JBKFAX010000042.1:0-1096 GCF_053345865.1 Mycobacterium sp. C31M
CTAGCTGTACTGACCTGAGAGGTTAGGTACGCGGCTGGCGGGTGGTTGACCCTTGAGTGCAGTGTGGCCGCGGTGATGATTGTAGGTGTGTAGCCAGCGGGGGTATTCCGCGCAGCGTTCGGCGTCGCTGGTGTAGAGCCTGGCATAGGCCCACTCGTCAGCCAGGGTGCGATGGAAGCGTTCCACTTTGCCATTGGTCTGAGGTCGGTAGGGCCTTGTACGGCGGTGCTCGACGTCGCCGAGTGCGTCGCGAAAAGCATGAGACCGATAGCAGGAACCATTGTCGGTCAGTACTTTTCGGACTGTGATCCCGCATTCGTTGAACCATGTGTTGGCGCGTGCCCAGAACTCAGCCGCGGTCTCTTTGCGTTCATCGGCGAGCATCTCGCTGTAGACCAATCGAGAGTGTCCGTCGATCGCGGTGTGCAAAAAGTGGTAGCCACGCAGCGGCTGGCGATGCTTGTTGAAGGCTCCGCTGCTCTTGTCCATGCTGGCGTTGTGGCTGCCTTTGGTGCGCCCGAGCATCCGCCAGCCTCCGCCGGCGGGGATCTTGCCGAGCTTCTTGACATCGACGTGGACCAGATCGCCGACCGCTGCGGATTCGATACGGCGTACGACCCGGCCCGTGGGGCGGTCCAGCCAACGTAGCCGGGCGATCCCGTAGCGAGTCAGTACCCGGTGCACGGTCGAAGGGTGGATGCCCAGCAGGTAGCCGATTTGGGCTGGGCCCCAGCGACGGATGACCCGAACTTTGATGATCCGGCGTTCGGTCCGGGTGGGTGTCTGGTTGGGGTTCCGGTGCGGTCGTGAGCTGCGGTCAGCCATACCGTCGGGTCCCAGTTCGCGGTATCGCGAGGCCCACCGGGCGGCGGTGGTGACGGCAACCTGAAACCGCTCGGCGGCCCGACGCAACGACCAGCCTTCCTCGACAACACAACGAGCCAGTCGCAGACGTCCGGTTTCTGACAGTGGGGCATTACGGTGGGACATGAAGACCTCCGAGAGGGTTGGTGCGTTCCTAGACAGCTCGCACTTCACTCGGAGGTCTTCTTCATGTCACCACGCCACGCCGTACCTAACGTCTGTGGTCAGTACA
>NZ_JBKFAX010000043.1:0-715 GCF_053345865.1 Mycobacterium sp. C31M
AGTCCGGCCAAGTGTGCGGAGCTCGAAAAGATCCTGGTCTCGGTTGCGGTGGTGAGTGTTCCGGAGACGGTGCAGACCGCGGCGACGTTTGCGTTGATGCTGATCAATCAGGACGGCCCCGGCCCGGATGTGGCCCGGCACACGTGTGGGATCCGGGTCGGTAAGCAGGATGCCGACGGGTTGACCCACATCAGTGGTTGGGTGGATGCGGAGACGGCGGCCTATCTGGGGACCGCCTTCGATGTGTGGGCCCGCCCCGGGATCAACAACCCCGACGACCCCGAACCACGACACAATCCGGACCCCAACCCACCCGACGAAGAGCCCGACACCGAGCCCGCGCCGACAGCCCAGCCGGAAGAGGCGGACGCGGAGTCTGCGTCGGAAGCAGCGCCCGAGGCGGAGGCGGAGTCTGAAGCAGCGCCTGAGTGTGACGCTGAGCCCGGCGCCGGGCCGGAACCGGAGTCGGAGGTGGCACCCCAGCCCGCGGCCCCATCTGAGCCCGGGTCTGATCCTGGTTCTGATGGTGTGCCGAGCTTTGATGATCTGCCCGAGTTCAGGACTTTTGATGATCTGGCCGACCGGATGGACGCGGTGGCGGCTGCCGACGCCAAGATTCCTCGGCCGAGTATTGATTTCGAGGCGTTGGCCGATCGCGCTGCGGTGCGTGACACCCGCACGCCGGCCCAACGACGCCACGACGCCCTCAAAGTGA
>NZ_JBKFAX010000044.1:0-362 GCF_053345865.1 Mycobacterium sp. C31M
GCGAGGTCAACAACTGCGGGCGCTCGTCGATGAACGACGTCGTCACCCGCCCGGCCCGGAAATCCGGATCGTCGATGACCGCCAACAGGAACGGGATGTTGGTCGTGACACCGCGGACCCGGAACTCGGCCAGCGCGCGCCGCGCACGGGCGGCGGCCATGGTGAAATCCCTTCCCCGACAGGTCAACTTGACGAGCATGGAGTCGAAGTGCGCACTGATCTCAGCACCGGTGTGGGTGCCACCGTCCAGCCGGATGCCCGCGCCGCCCGGTGACCGGTAGGCGGTGATGCGGCCGGTGTCGGGCCGGAAACCGTTGGCCGGGTCCTCGGTGGTGATCCGGCACTGCATGGCAGCGCCCCGG
>NZ_JBKFAX010000005.1:0-384321 GCF_053345865.1 Mycobacterium sp. C31M
CCCCACCACCGGCCGCACCCACTGGTACCCACCACCACTCATGGACACCGGACAAGACACCATCAACCACCACTTCCACCCCGAAGAACTCCTCGGGAAATTTCTTGGCGGACAAGAAGAACCGCCCGAGGAAGACGACGAGCAATGACGGGATCAGCTGCGCAGGTGGGTATCCAGGAAATCCAACACGGCCTCGAAGGTGGGTGCCGGCTCGGTGTCGTTTCTCGTCACGCCGGCGTGCGTGTGTTGGACCACCCGGCCGGGGGAGTAGTCGGGGTCGTACAGAAAATCATCGGTGTGGCCGGCCCCGGGAAGCAGCGCCAGCATCGCGGTCCCGTTGTGCGCGACGTACGCATCGAACAGGATCTCGGACTGGTTGGCCGGCACCAGCGGATCGCCGGTGCCGTGCACGATGAAGGCGGGCGGACTGTCGGCGGCCACATACGTTGCGGGATTGGCCTTTTCGACCGCAGCCGGATCCTGTTGAATGGCGAACCCCATCAGCAGCGACTCCGGCGAGTCCGGGGTGTCGTGCACCTGCCCATCGGGCAGCCGGTGGGCGTCCATCTGAAGGAAATCGGTCGGGCCGTAGAAATCGACGACGGCGCTGACCGCGCTGGACTGGTCCGGGTTGCCCAGATCGCCCTCCAACTCGGCGACACCGGAGGTCATTGCAGCCATGGTGGCCACCCACCCGCCGCTGCTGTTGCCCATCGTCGCGAACCGGTCCGGGTCGATGCCGAAGGTCGCAGCGTTGGCCCGCAGATAACGAATGGCGGCCTTCACATCGTGCACCTGGCCCGGGAACCGAACCTGATCGCTGCTGCGGACATTCAGCCCGACGACCGCGTACCCGTGTGGCACCAACTGCGCGGCCACCTTGGGGGCGTCGATCATGCCGCCCCGCTGTGCCGGCTCGTGGACCGCTTGGCCGTCGCCGTCGGCCAGCGGATTGCCCTTGGTGTCGTCGTTGCCGAATGCCGAACCCATCTGGAAGATCACCACCGGGACCGGCCCGGAGGAGTTGCGGGGCAGGTACACGTCGAGCAGGTGGCCCCGCCCGGCCGAGGCGGCGTAGGCGATATCGGGATAGACGGTGTAGTGCTCACGAACATGGCGTTCCAGGGCGGGCAGCCCGGTATCGGGTTGTGGTGCGGCACAGGCGGCGGCACCGGCCAGGCCGGCCAGCATGACGACACCGCCCTTGAGAAACATCCGTCGTGCACCCGTCATCGCTGTCCTTCCACATCGCTTACCTACCATCATCCAGATGGTGGGCTGGACTTTCCTTCATCACGATCCGAATGCCGTGTGCCGCCGACGCGGTGGCGTAATACCACAGTGCGACGGCTTTGCGGCTGGTACCTCGGCCGGGTGGGCGGCGTAATCGAGACGTGCGTGGGCGCCGGGTCGGCTCGGCGATCCGGCGGTGCGCAGATCGGTTCTACGGTGAGTTGGTGCCGGCTCCCGAACCCTCACCGATCCGCCGATTGCGGGCCGATCAGGCCCGTCCGGTCGCGGACCTGTTGCGGCAACAGATCCATGCCGGTGACTACCCGGACGGGCTGCCCAGCGAGGCCGACCTGGCCGCCGAATTCTCGGTATCACGCAACACCATCCGGGAGGCACTGACCGTATTGAAGGGCGAAGGGTTGATCGACCGCGGCACCCGGGTCGGTACCCACGTCGCGGTCCGCAAGCTCGACCACGGCCTGGACGCGTTGGTCGGGCTGAAGGAGACCTTCAAGGATTACGGCGAGGTTCGCAACGAGGTCCGCGCGGTGTTGACCATGGCGGCACCGCCCGCGGTGGCCCGCAAGCTCGAGGTCGACCCCGGCAGTCGGGTCGTCTATATCGAGCGGTTGCGATACCTGGGCGACCTGCCGTTGTCCCTGGACCTGACCTACCTGGCACCCGATATCGGCGAACAGGTGATCGCGCACCCACTGGAGACCAACGATGTCTTCACCCTGATAGAGCAGGTCAGCGGGCAGCGCCTGGGGTCGGCGGCGCTGGCGCTGGAGGCCATCGCGGCCGACCCGCATTCGGCCGCCACCCTGCAGGTACCCGACGGTGCGGCCCTGTTGATGCTGGAACGCCTCACCAGCCTCGGTGACGGCCGTCCCGTCGACCTCGAATACATCCGTATGCGTGGTGACCGGATCACCATGCGCGGCAATCTTTTCCGAACTCAGTAGGAGTAGCTGATGACCCTCGTGAACAACCGCGTCGACGTCCCGGTGACCATCGACGAGTCGCTGTGCATCGCGGGCTGCACGTTGTGTGTCGAGATCTGTCCGCTGGATTCACTGGCCATCAACCCGGACAACGGGAAGGCCTTCATGCATGTCGACGAATGCTGGTACTGCGGACCGTGTGCCGCCCGCTGTCCCACCGGCGCAGTCACCGTCAACATGCCCTTCCTCATCCGCTGATTCGCTGCACCCGGACAAAGGCCCACTTCGTGAAGAAACCACTCGTTGCGCTGCTTGCTGCCCTGACCATGTCGACCGGCGCTTGCTCGCTGGACTCGACGGCCACCTCCGATGACGTGGTCAACGTCGTCATCGGTTACCAATCGAAGACCATCAACACCGTCACCGCGGGAACTCTGCTGCGCGCCAAGGGATTCCTCGAACAGCGGCTGGCCGACGCCGGAACCGAGACAGGCAAGAAGTACAACGTCACCTGGCAGGACTACGACACCGGCGCGCCGATCACCGCGCAGATGGTGGCCGAGAAGATCGACATCGGCTCGATGGGGGATTACCCCATGCTGATCAACGGATCCAAGACCCAGGGCAACGAGCGAGCCCGCACCGATATCGTCTCGGTCACCGGTTATCACCCCAAGGGTGCGTTGAACATGGTGGTGGTCGCGCCCGACTCACCGACCCGCACACTCACCGATCTGGCCGGTCAGAAGGTCTCGGCCAGCGTCGGCTCGGCCGGACACGGCACCCTGGTACGCGCCCTGTCCGAGGCCGGTATCGACCCCAACACCGGCGTCGAGGTGCTCAACCAGCAACCTCAGGTGGGCGCATCGGCATTGGAATCGGGTCAGGTACAGGCACTTTCGCAATTCGTGGCTTGGCCGGGGCTGCTGGTGTTCCAGGACAAGGCGCGGCTGCTCTACGACGGCGCCCAGTTGGATTACCCGACCTTGCACGGTGTGGTGGTGCGCCGGGACTACGCAGCCCGTAACCCGGAGGTGCTCGACGCCTTCCTGCAGGCCCAGCTCGACGCCACCGAGTTCCTCAACACCGAACCGCTGGAGGCCTCCCGGATCGTCGCCGAGGGCAGCGGGCTGCCGCAGGAAGTCGTCTACCTCTACAACGGACCCGGTGGCACCTCCTTCGACACCACTCTCAAACCGTCACTGGTGAAGGCGCTCAAAGGCGATGTGCCCTACCTGAAATCGATCGGCGACTTCGCCGACCTCGACGTCCCCGGGTTCGTCAACGACGAACCGTTACGCCGCGCTTTCGCCGAACGCGGGCAGGACTACGACGCCGCGCTGGCCGCCTCCAGCGCACCCGCCGGCGGCGAGCTGTGGTTGCAGGGCTCCGACGGCACCGAGACGGCAGCAACTCCCGATGACCTGCTGCGGGCCGTGCGTGATGCCGAGGCCGGTGGTGCCACGGTGCGCGCGGCGTACGTCCCGGACACCGAGTTCGGTACCCGGTGGTTCGCCGACAAGGCCGTCTGGGTTTCCGACGGTGCGACGTACCTACCGTTTGCCACCGAGGCGGGCGCCCAGCGCCATCTCGCCGGACACCCGGGCAGCACGATCGTCGAGTATCGCGAAGCGCTGGTGGGTGTGCAATGACCGCGCTGCTGGATCCACCGCAGACGGCACCGGCACCCACCCGCGCACCCCGGCCCGCCGGCGTATGGCGGCGCCGGCTGCTGCGCATCGCGTCGGTGGTCGCGGCGATCGGACTGTGGGAAGTGCTGACGACCAGCGGTGTCCGGTTCTGGCTGCGATTCGACACGTTACCCACCGTCACCGAGATCGCCGCCGCGCTGGCCACCAAGGTCGGCACCGGTGAGTACTGGCTGGACCTGGGTCAGTCGTTGATCCGGATCCTCACCGGCTTCGGGATCGCGGCTCTGCTGGGGGTGATCACCGGCATCCTGCTCGGACGCTCCCGACTGTTCGCAGACATCTTCGGGCCACTCACCGAACTGGTGCGACCCATCCCGGCCATCGCGGTGGTCCCGGTCGCCATCCTGCTGTTCCCGTCGGATGAGGCCGGCATCGTCTCGATCACGTTCCTGGCAGCGTTTTTCCCGATCATGGTCAGCACCCGCCATGCGGTGCGAGCGCTGCCGACCATCTGGGAGGACTCGGTGCGCACCCTGGGCGGCGGCCGGCTCGACGTGCTGCGTCAGGTCGTGCTGCCCGGCATCCTGCCCGGACTTTTCGGCGGCCTGTCGGTCGGCATGGGGGTGGCCTGGATCTGTGTGATCTCGGCGGAGATGATCTCCGGTCGCCTCGGCGTCGGATACCGCACCTGGCAGGCGTACACGGTGTTGGACTATCCGGGCGTGTTCGTCGGCATCATCACCATCGGTGTGCTCGGCTTCGGTACCGCCGCGGCCATCGAACTGATCGGCCGCCGCGCCACCGGCTGGCTGCCGCGCGGTGAACAGAGCACCCGATGACCGCCACGGTGGCGACCGGCATGCGCCTGGAAATCGAAGATGTCACGTTGTCCTACACCGGAACTCCCGTGGTCCGAGGGCTGGACCTGACGGTGCGGCCCGGCGAGATCCTGGTGCTCACCGGGCCGTCGGGATGCGGCAAATCCACCGTGTTACGGGCACTGGCCGGTCTGCTGGTCCCCGACGCGGGCCGGGTGCTGGCCGACGGCGACGTGGTCGCCGGCACTTCCCGGGACCGCGGAATGGTGTTCCAGGACAGTGCATTGCTGCCCTGGCGGACGGTGCGCTCCAATATCGAACTGGCACTGCGGTTACGCGGTGAACCGCGGGCCGGTCGCCGGGCCCGCGCCGAACGCTGGATCGACGAGGTCAATCTGACCGGCTACGGCGACTATCTGCCCAAGAGTCTGTCCGGCGGGATGCGCCAGCGCGTGCAGCTGGCCCGCGGGCTGGCCGGAGCGCCGCGAGCGGTCATGATGGACGAGCCGTTCGGGGCGCTGGACGCCCAGACCCGCGCCGCCATGCAGCGGTTGCTCATCGACACCTGGCGGGCACATCCGACGACCATCGTCTTCGTCACCCACGATGTCGATGAGGCACTCAAACTGGGCGACCGGGTCGCGGTGCTCGGCGGCGGCACACTGCGACTGCTGCTGGACGTACCGCAGCCCCGCACCGAGGGCCCGGACCGAAGCGCCTTGCGCACCGAACTCCTTGACGCATTGGACAATTCATGATTCCTGAACTCGACGACACCCTTCGTTTGGAATGCGACGTGCTGGTGATCGGCGGTGGCACCGCGGGCACCATGGCCGCGCTGACCGCTGCCGAGAACGGCGCCCGGGTGCTGCTGCTGGAGAAGGCGCACGTGCGGCACTCCGGCGCGCTGGCCATGGGGATGGACGGGGTGAACAACGCCGTCATTCCCGGTAAGGCCGAACCCGAGGATTACGTCGCCGAGATCACCCGCGCCAACGACGGAATCGTCAACCAGCGCACCGTCTATCAGACCGCGACCCGGGGCTTTGCGATGGTGCAGCGCCTCGAGCGCTACGGCGTCAAGTTCGAGAAGGACGAGCACGGCGAGTACGCCGTGCGCCGGGTGCACCGGTCCGGGTCCTATGTGCTGCCGATGCCCGAGGGAAAGGACGTCAAGAAGGCGCTCTACCGCGTGATGCGGCAACGGTCGATGCGCGAGAAGATCCAGATCGAGAACCGGCTCATGCCGGTCCGTGTGCTCACCGAAAACGGCCACGCGGTGGGCGCGGCGGCGCTGAACACCCGCACCGGCGAGTTCGTCGCCGTCGCCGCCAAGGCCGTCATCCTGGCGACCGGACCGTGTGGCCGCCTCGGGCTGCCGGCCTCGGGTTATCTGTACGGCACCTACGAGAACCCGACGAACGCGGGTGACGGCTACTCGATGGCCTACCATGCCGGCGCCGAACTGTCGGGTATCGAATGCTTCCAGGTCAATCCGTTGATCAAGGACTACAACGGCCCGGCCTGCGCCTATGTGGCTAACCCGTTCGGCGGCTATCAGGTCAACGCCGCCGGGGAACGGTTCGTCGACTCCGATTACTGGTCGGGGCAGATGATGTCGGAGGTGCACAGCGAGATCGAATCCGCCCGCGGACCGATCTATCTCAAGGTGTCGCATCTGCCGGACGAGACGTTGACCGCGCTGGAGAACATCCTGCACACCACCGAACGGCCCACCCGCGGCACCTTCCACGCCAACCGCGGCCAGGATTACCGCACCCATGACATCGAGATGCACATCTCTGAGATCGGCTTGTGCAGTGGGCATTCGGCATCCGGAGTGTGGGTCGACGAACATGCCCGCACCACCGTGCCGGGCCTGTACGCGGCGGGGGATCTGGCCTGCGTGCCACACAACTACATGATCGGCGCGTTCGTCTACGGTGATCTGGCCGGTGAGCATGCCGCCTCCACATTGTCCGATGTCGAACTGCCGCAGCAGCTTCCGCAGGATCAGCTGGCCGCCGCTCACGAGCTGATCTATCGCCCGCTGCGCCACCCCGACGGGCCACCGCAGCCCCAGGTCGAGTACAAACTGCGCCGCTTTGTCAACGACTATGTGGCGCCGCCGAAGACGGCCGCCAAGCTGTCCATCGCGGTACAGACCTTCGAGCGGATGCGCGACGAGGTGGCCGGGATCGGCGCCCGCACCCCGCATGAGCTGATGCGCGCCGTCGAGGTGTCGTTCATCCGGGACTGCGCCGAGATGGCGTCGCGTTCGTCGCTGACCCGCACCGAATCCCGCTGGGGGCTCTATCACGATCGCGCCGATGTGCCGCTGCGCGATGATCAGGAGTGGGGATTCCACCTGAACCTGCGCAAGAACGCCGGCGGGGAGATGGAGTTCCTCAAGCGCCCGGTCGCGCCGTATCTGGTCCCGGTGCCCGGGCTCGATCACGTGCCCTCCGACGCGCCGGTCGTGACGGTGGAGCAGCCGGAGCTGTTCGGCGGACGGGCACCGGCGACGGTGGTGTCGCGGGTACCCGACCCGGTGACCCGGCCACCGTCACCGCGGATCGCCGCGGTGCTGGCGCTGCAGGAACCGACGCTCGCGGACCTGGCCGGTCACCTGGCCGACGAGGATCCGGGCGTGCGGCGCACCGCCGTCGCGACATTGGTGGAGAACCTGCCCGACGGGTACTCACCAGCTCTGCTGGCAGCGCTCGGGGATGCCGACGCACAGGTGCGCCAACAAGCCGCCGACTCGGTGCGTGAGCTGGTCGAGGTGCTGCCGGAACCCGGCGCGATCACCGGACATCTGCACTCGGGGGATCCGGTGGTCCGGGCGGCAACGGTGTACGTGCTCAGCGCACGCGGTGCCGGGACGTCGGCCGATTTCCGGCGGGCGGTGGTCGATGCCGATCAGCGGGTGCGGATCGAGGCGGTGCGCGCCCTGGTATCGGTCGATGATGTCGACGGTGTGGCGGCGGTGGCCGATGACGACAGCCGCGAGGTGCGCATCGCCGTGGCCAACGCACTGGCCACCTTGGGCTCCGGGGAGGACACCGTCCGGACTCTGCTGGTGGACCGGGACCCACTTGTGCGCGCGGCGGCGCTGGCCGCGTTGGGGGCACTCGGCGGCGCCGACGCCGATGTGCCGACCATCGAGCGGGCGCTGGCCGAACCGGCCTGGCAGGTACGCGTCGGCGCGGCACGCGCGCTGTCCGGGGTGTCCGCGCCGCTGGCGGTCCCGTCGCTGTCGCGGGCACTGGCCGATGCACACCTGGATGTGCGCAAGGCCGCGGTGCTCAGCCTGACCCGCTGGGCGGTGTCCGAGACGGCCGCCCGCGACGCGCTGGGATTGGCGTTGAAGGATGCCGATGCCGATGTGCGGGCCTACGCCCGGCGCGCCCTGGATCCCGTCTAGAGCCCCAGGCCCTGATAGGTGCGGCGGACGAACTTCGGCTGTGCCATCCGGAGTTTCGCCAGCGAGGTGTTTCCGGCCACCGCCGCGACATCGGCGGTCAGGTCCGGGTAGTTCTGGATGAGGTACAGCACGATGACATCGTTGGCCGGATCCGCCTGCCACCAGGTACCGAAGGCACCGGGCCAGCCGAAGGTGCCCAGTCCGCCGGGGCCGAAGAACCGCTCGGACTGCACCGGATCGGTGACCACCGACATGGACAGCCCGAAACCACGGCCCAGCCAGAACGGCACACCCAGGAAGTTATGGCTCTTCTGCTCGTCGGTCAGCCGGTCGGTGCGCATCAGCTGCACCGACTCAGGGGACAGCACCCGGACCCCGTCGACCGCGCCGCCGCCGAGCAGCATGCGGGCGAATTTCAGATAGTCATCGGCGCTCGAGATCAGGCCCGCACCGCCGGCGCAGAACTCCGGCGGGGTCAGGGCAGGCGGACCCATCACATCATCGCGCAGCTTTTCGTTATTGAGCGCGTACATCGTGGCCATCCGTCGCCGCTGGGTCAGCGTGAGCGCAAAACCGGTGTCCGACATACCCAGTGGTTCGAAGATGCGTTCCGACAGGAGCTCGTGCAACGGTTTACCGGCGATCCGGGAGATCGCGATGCCCAGCACATCGGTGCCGTGGCTGTAGGTGATCCGCGCCCCGGGCTGATGCTGCAGTGGCAGCTGGGTCAGCTCACTCAACCAGCGCTGCTCGTTCTGCCGAAACGACAACCGGCCATAACTCTTGGCCAGTGGCCCGGTGATCGAGAACGGGTAGGCGAACCCGGCGCGGTGGGTCATCAGGTCGTCGAAGGTGATGTGGCGGCGCAGGCCGGTCGTGTCGTCGAGCGCACCGCCGGGCTCGATGAGCACCCGCAGCCCGGACAGCTCGGGAAGCCACTGCGCCACCGGATCGTCGAGGCGCAAGCGCCCCTCCTCGAGCAGCGACATCGCCGCAGCGACGGTGACGGGTTTGGTCATCGACGCGATCCGGAACAGGGTGTCGCGTTGCATGGGCAGGCCGGCGTCAACATCGCGATGCCCGAGTTCGTTGACCTGCACCACCTTGCCGGCGTGCCAGACCAGGGTGACGGCCCCCGCGAGCAGTCCGGCGTCGATGGCTTCCGATATCGAGGCACGGTTGTTGTCGAGATTCATCACCTGTGACGTTAACCTGCGCCACCGAGCGCGCATACTTCGGCGGTGACGAGCCGTATGCGCAAGGTCGCCTTCGCGAGTTTTGTCGGCACCGCCATCGAGTTCTACGACTTCTACATCTACGGGACCGCCGCGGCGCTCGTCTTCCCGCACGTGTTCTTCCCGAACATGGGGCCGACGATGGCCACGGTCTCGTCGCTGGCGACGTTCGCCGCCGCGTTCTTCTCCCGGCCCATCGGCGCCGCGGTGTTCGGTCATTTCGGAGATCGGCTGGGCCGCAAGAAGACCCTGGTGGCCACCCTGCTCATCATGGGCATCTCGACGGTAGGGGTGGGGCTGGTGCCCAGTGCGGCGACCGTCGGGATTGCGGCGCCGATCCTGCTGCTGTGCCTGCGCTTGTGCCAGGGGTTCGCCGTCGGCGGCGAATGGGCCGGCTCGGCGCTGCTGTCGGCCGAGTACGCACCCGCGGAGCAACGCGGCCGGTACGGCATGTTCACCCAACTCGGGGCCGGTGCAGGGTTGGCGGCCAGCAATCTGGTGTTCTTCGTCGTCGCGGTCACGATCGGTGAGCACAGCGATGTGTTCCCGGACTGGGGCTGGCGGGTGCCATTCCTGTTCAGCGGGATCCTGGTGATCGTCGCGCTGTTCATCCGATTGAGCATCGAGGAGACCCCGGTGTTCCGGGACGAGCGTGACCGTGGCCATGTTCCGCGTGCCCCGCTCACCGAGTTGCTCCGGCTGCAGTGGCGTCAGGTGCTGCTCGCTGCCGGCGCCATGGTCGGGATCTTCACCATGAGTTTTCTCGGCGGCACCTACCTGATGAGTTACGCCAGCGCGCAGATCGGGCACTCGCGCGGGCTCATCCTGGGTGTCGGGGTCCTGGCGGGTGTCGCGCTGATGAGCACGACCGCGATATCGGCCATCCTGTGTGACCGGTACGGGCGGCGACGCATCATCCTGACCGGGTTCGCGGTGGCGTTGCCGTGGTCCTTTGTGGTCATGCCGTTGATCGATACCGGGTCCCCGCTGCTGTTCGCACTCGCCATCGGCGGCACCTTCTGCACGTTCGGTTTCGCCTACGGACCGATCGCCTCCTTCCTGCCTGAGACCTTCGCCACCCGGTACCGCTATACGGGGGCGGGCCTGGCATTCAATCTGGCCGGGATCGTCGGCGGGGCGTTGCCACCGCTGGTCGCCGGGCTGCTGGTCGAGGATTTCGGCCCCTGGGCGGTGGGCCTGATGATGGCGGTGTTCGTCGCCGTGAGCGCGGTGTCCACCTGGGCGCTGCCGGAGACCAAGGGGACGTCGCTGCGTGCGCAGGCCGCCGCACCCGCCTGATAGGCTCTCCGGCAGTTCGACGTCCTTTAACGATCCGTCCCGAGAGGCGGAGAAGGAGGTCCAGGTTGACTGTGGGTACGCCGACTTCGCCGTCCCCCGACCGGGAATTGATGTCCGCCGCTGATGTGAGCCGGACGATATCGCGCATCGCGCACCAGATCATCGAGAAGACCGCGCTGGACGCAGCCGATGCGCCGCGGGTCGTGCTGCTCGGTATCCCGACCCGCGGTGTGACGCTGGCCGCGCGGCTGGCCGAGAAGGTCGAGGAGTTCTCCGGGATCGCGCTGCCGCATGGTGCGATGGACATCACGCTGTATCGCGACGATCTCAACTTCAAACCACCGCGACCCCTGGAGTCGACCTCCATCCCGTCGGGTGGCATCGACGGCGCGCTGGTCATCCTGGTCGACGATGTGCTCTATTCCGGGCGGTCAGTGCGCTCGGCGCTGGACGCGCTGCGCGATATCGGGCGGCCGCGCATCGTGCAACTCGCGGTGCTGGTCGACCGCGGCCACCGCGAACTTCCCATCCGGGCCGACTACGTCGGCAAGAACGTGCCCACCTCACGCGCGGAGAACGTCAAGGTGCGTCTGCAGGAACCCGACGGTGAGGACAGTGTGCGGATCGCACCCTACGGAGGACCCACCAGGTGAAACACCTTCTCACCGCTGCTGACCTGTCTCGTGACGAGGCCACCGCCATCCTCGACGATGCGGACCGGTTTGCCGAGGCGCTGCTGGGCCGCGAGGTCAAGAAGCTGCCCACCCTGCGCGGGCGCACCATCATCACGATGTTCTACGAGAACTCCACCCGCACCCGGGTGTCGTTCGAGGTTGCAGGCAAGTGGATGAGCGCCGATGTCATCAACGTCAGCGCCTCGGGCTCCTCGGTGGCCAAGGGGGAGTCGCTGCGTGACACCGCGCTGACGTTGCGCGCCGCCGGTGCCGACGCGCTCATCATCCGGCACCCGGCATCCGGTGCGCCGCAACAACTTGCCGAATGGACCGCCGATGAGGGTTCCTCGGGGGCAGGAGCGCAGCGACTCGGGGGGAGTTCCGGCGGCCCCAGTGTGATCAACGCCGGCGACGGGATGCACGAGCACCCGACCCAGGCGCTGCTGGACGCGCTGACGCTGCGCCAGCGGCTCGGGTCGATCGAGGGTCGCCGGGTCGTCATCGTCGGCGACGTCCTGCACAGCCGGGTCGCCCGCTCCAACGTAGAACTGCTGGCGACCCTGGGTGCCGAGGTGGTGCTGGTCGCCCCGCCCACCCTGTTGCCGGTCGGGGTCAAGGGCTGGCCGGTGGCCGTCTCGCATGATCTGGACGGCGAACTGCCCGCGGCCGACGCGGTGCTGATGCTGCGGGTGCAGGCCGAACGCATGAACGGCGGGTTCTTCCCGTCGGCGCGGGAGTACTCGGTCCTCTACGGGCTGTCCGAGAAGCGTCAGGCCCAGCTCGCCGACCATGCGGTGGTGCTGCATCCCGGGCCGATGCTGCGCGGTATGGAGATCGCGTACTCGGTGGCGGATTCCTCGCAATCGGCGGTGCTGCAACAGGTTTCCAATGGTGTGCATGTTCGGATGGCGGTGCTGTTCCACCTGCTGGTGGGAGCCGGGGCAGAGGTGGTCGCATGACGGTATTGATCAAGGGTGTCCGACTGTACGGCGAAGGCGACGCGGTCGACGTGCTGATCGCCGACGGGCAGATCGCGCAGATCGGCGCCGGGCTGTCCGCCGACACCGTGATCGATGCGACCGGGCAGATCCTGCTACCGGGCTTCGTGGACCTGCACACCCACCTGCGTGAGCCCGGTCGCGAGTACGCCGAAGACATCGAAACCGGCTCCGCGGCAGCAGCTCTGGGCGGCTACACCGCGGTGTTCGCGATGGCCAACACCGATCCGGTGGCCGACAGCCCGGTCGTCACCGATCATGTCTGGCACCGCGGACAGCAGGTCGGCCTGGTCGACGTGCACCCGGTCGGTGCGGTGACCGTCGGACTGGAGGGCAAACAGCTCACCGAGATGGGCCTGATGGCCGCCGGTGCAGGCCAGGTCCGGATGTTTTCCGATGACGGTATCTGCGTGCACGATCCGCTGATCATGCGGCGCGCGCTGGAGTACGCCAGCGGGCTCGGGGTGTTGATCGCCCAGCACGCCGAGGAGCCGCGACTGACCGTCGGGGCCGTCGCGCACGAGGGCCCCAACGCCGCCAAGCTGGGGCTGGCCGGCTGGCCGCGGTCGGCCGAGGAGGCCATCGTGGCGCGTGATGCGATCCTGGCCCGCGATGCCGGCGCCCGGGTACACATCTGCCACGCCTCCACCGCGGGTACCGTGCAACTGCTGAAATGGGCCAAGGGCCAAGGTGTCTCGATCACCGCCGAGGTGACCCCGCATCACCTGCTGCTCGACGACAGCGTGCTGGAGAGCTACGACGGCCGTAACCGGGTCAACCCGCCGTTGCGTGAGGCCTCCGATGTCGATGTGCTGCGCCGCGCGCTGGCCGACGGTGTCATCGACTGTGTGGCCACCGATCACGCTCCGCATGCCGCACAGGAGAAGTGCTGCGAGTTCGCCAACGCGCGCCCCGGCATGCTGGGCTTGGAGACCGCGCTGTCGGTGGTGGTGCAGACGATGGTCGAAACAGGTCTGCTGGACTGGCGCGGAGTCGCGCGGGTGATGAGCGAGGCCCCGGCGGCCATCGTCGGGCTGCCCGATCAGGGCCGCCCGTTGGAGGTCGGGGAGCCGGCCAACCTGACCGTCGTGAATCCCGACACCACGTGGACTGTCACCGGTTCGACGCTGGCCAGCCGGTCGGACAACACCCCGTTCGAGTCGATGACGCTGCCGGCGAAGGTGACGTTGACGATGTTGCGCGGCAAGGTGACTGCGCGTGACGGGGTGAGTCCGGTCCAATGAACGAAGGAACTCTGATCGGGTCGCTGGTGCTGGCGGCCGTCATTGCCCTGCTCATCGGCTTCTTCATCCGCCGGTTGCTGACCGGCTGGAAGGCCAGGATGGCGCGGCAGGCCGAACTGATCGGCAACCTGCCACCGCTGCCCGATACCGTCGGGCCGGTGCTGACCGGGCCCACCAAGGGCCTCTACGTCGGCAGCACCATTGCCCCGCACTGGAACGACAAGGTCGCCGCGGCGGCGCTGGGCTTCCGCGCGAAGGCGGTGCTCACCCGCTATCCGGAGGGAATCATGCTGCAGCGCAGCGGAACCGGCCCGATCTGGATTCCCGACGAATCCATCGTGGCGGTACGCGGTGAGCGGGCGATCGCCGGCAAGGCACTGACACACGAGGGCATTGTCGCCATCCGCTGGAAACTTCCGTCGGGCACCGAGATCGACACCGGTTTCCGCGCCGACGACCGGACAGAAACGAAAAAATGGGTCAAGGAGGACGTGTGACTTCCAGCGAGAAGCGCAGCGGATCGCGCATCAGGGCAGTCGAGAAAGCTCTCCTGGTGCTGGAGGACGGCCGGGTGTTCACCGGCGTCGCCTTCGGCGCGATCGGACAGACGCTGGGCGAGGCGGTGTTCTCGACCGGGATGTCCGGTTACCAGGAGACGCTGACCGACCCGAGCTACCACCGGCAGATCGTGGTGGCCACCGCGCCGCAGATCGGCAACACCGGCTGGAACGGCGAGGACGGCGAGAGCCGCGGCGACAAGATCTGGGTCGCCGGTTACGCCGTCCGCGACGCCTCACCGCGGGCCTCGAACTGGCGCGCCACCGGCACCCTGGACGACGAACTGGTCCGCCAGGGCATCGTCGGGATCGCCGGAATCGACACCCGCGCCGTGGTGCGGCATCTGCGCACCGTCGGGTCGATGAAGGCCGGGGTGTTCTCCGGCGACGCGCTCGCCGACACTGCGACGCTGGTGGACCGGGTGCAAAATCAGCCCTCGATGCTGGGCGCCGACCTGGCCGGTGAGGTGTCGACCGGCGCGCGCTACACCGTGGATCCGGTTGGCGCGCAGCGCTTCACCGTCGCCGCGATCGACCTCGGTATCAAGACCAACACCCCACGCAACTTCGCCAAGCGCGGTATCCGCAGTCACGTGCTGCCCGCGGCGGTCAGCTTCGCCGAGATCGCCGAGCTCAAGCCCGACGGCGTCTTCCTCTCCAACGGACCCGGTGACCCGGCCACCGCCGATCACATCGTCGAGGTGACCCGCGAGGTGCTCGGTGCGGGGATTCCGTTGTTCGGCATCTGCTTCGGCAATCAGATCCTGGGCCGGGCGCTCGGCCGTAACACCTACAAGATGACCTTCGGACACCGCGGCATCAACATCCCGGTGATCGACCACGCCACCCGCAATGTCGCGATCACCGCGCAGAACCATGGTTTCGCGCTCGATGGTGAGGCCGGTGAGGAGTTCGACACCCCATTCGGCCGGGCGATGGTCAGCCACACCTGCGCCAACGACGGCACCGTCGAGGGCATCAAACTCATCGACGGCAGCGCCTTCTCGGTGCAGTACCACCCGGAGGCCGCCGCCGGGCCGCGCGATGCGGAGTACCTGTTCGACCAGTTCATCGACCTTCTGGACAGCCGCAAGTCGGGGGAGAAGTAATGCCACGTCGTTCCGACCTCAAGCACGTGCTGGTGATCGGGTCCGGCCCGATCGTCATCGGCCAGGCCTGCGAGTTCGACTACTCGGGCACCCAGGCCTGCCGCGTGTTGCGCGCCGAGGGCCTGGAGGTCAGCCTGATCAACTCCAACCCGGCCACCATCATGACCGACCCGGAGTACGCCGACCACACCTACGTCGAGCCGATCACCGCCGATTTTGTCGAGAAGATCTTCGCCCAGCAGGCCGAGCGTGGTAACAAGATCGACGCCGTGCTGGCCACCCTCGGCGGGCAGACCGCTCTGAACACCGCGGTCGCCCTGCACAACGGCGGCATCCTGGAGCGCTACGGCGTCGAGATGATCGGTGCGGACTTCGACGCCATCCAGCGCGGCGAGGATCGGCAGAAGTTCAAGGACATCGTCGCCAAGGTGGGTGGCGAATCGGCCCGCAGCGCGGTGTGTTTCACCATGGACGAGGTCCGCGAGACCGTCGCTGATCTGGGCCTGCCGGTGGTGGTGCGGCCGAGTTTCACCATGGGCGGGCTGGGCTCGGGCATGGCGTACTCGGCCGAGGACGTCGAACGGATGGCCGGCGACGGGCTCGCGGCTTCCCCGTCCGCGAACGTGCTGATCGAGGAATCCATCTACGGGTGGAAGGAGTACGAGCTCGAGCTCATGCGCGACCATCACGACAACGTGGTGGTGGTGTGCTCGATCGAGAACTTCGACCCGATGGGTGTGCACACCGGTGACTCGGTGACCGTCGCCCCGGCGATGACGCTGACCGACCGCGAGTACCAGACCATGCGTGATCTCGGGATTGCGATCCTGCGTGAGGTCGGCGTCGACACCGGCGGCTGCAACATCCAGTTCGCGATCAACCCCAAGGACGGCCGGCTCATCGTCATCGAGATGAACCCCCGCGTGTCCCGCTCCAGCGCGCTGGCGTCCAAGGCCACCGGCTTCCCGATCGCCAAGATTGCCGCCAAGCTGGCCATCGGCTACACCCTGGACGAGATCGTCAACGACATCACCAAGGAGACCCCGGCCTGTTTCGAGCCGACCCTGGACTATGTCGTGGTCAAGGCGCCGCGGTTCGCCTTCGAGAAGTTCCCCGGTGCCGATCCGACGCTGACCACCACCATGAAATCGGTGGGCGAGGCGATGTCGTTGGGCCGCAACTTCATCGAGGCGCTCGGCAAGGTGATGCGCTCGCTGGAGAACAAGAAGGCCGGTTTCTGGACCGGGCCGGACCGTGACGCCACCCTCGACGAACTGCTGACCGACCTGCGCACCGCGACCGATGGCCGGATGTACGACATCGAGCAGGCGCTGCGCATCGGCGGCACCGTCGAGCAGGTCGCCGAGGCCTCCGGGGTCGACCCGTGGTTCGTCGACCAGATCAACACCCTGGTGGCGCTGCGCACCGAACTCGTCGAAGCGCCGGTGCTGGACGAGTGGCTACTGCGCCGGGCGAAGCACAGCGGGCTGTCGGATCGCCAGATCGCCGCGCTGCGGCCGGAACTGGCCGGTGAGGCCGGGGTCCGCGCGCTGCGTGAACGTCTCGGCATCCGCCCGGTGTACAAGACGGTGGACACCTGCGCGGCCGAGTTCGAGGCCCGCACGCCGTACCACTACAGCAGCTACGAACTCGATCCGGCGGCCGAGACCGAGGTCGCGCCGCAGACCGAGAAGCCCAAGGTGCTGATCCTGGGATCCGGCCCGAACCGCATCGGTCAGGGCATCGAGTTCGACTACAGCTGCGTGCATGCCGCGACCACGCTGAGCGCGGCCGGGTTCGAGACCGTGATGGTCAACTGCAACCCCGAGACGGTGTCCACCGACTACGACACCGCCGACCGGCTGTACTTCGAACCGCTGACCTTCGAGGATGTCCTGGAGGTCTACCACGCCGAACAGGCCTCAGGTTTGGGCGGGGACGGCACGGGACCGGGTGTCGTCGGCGTCATAGTGCAGCTCGGCGGGCAGACCCCGCTGAGCCTGGCCGAACGACTGGAGAAGGCCGGGGTGCCGATCGTCGGTACCAGGCCCGAGGCCATCGATCTGGCCGAGGACCGCGGCCTGTTCGGTGAGGTGCTGGTCGATGCCGGCCTGCCGGCACCCCGGTTCGGCACCGCGACCAGTTTCGAGCAGGCCCGCCGGATCGCCGCCGATATCGGCTACCCCGTCCTGGTGCGCCCGTCCTATGTGCTCGGTGGGCGCGGGATGGAGATCGTCTACGACGAAGACACCCTGCAGGGCTACATCACCCGGGCCACCGAACTGTCCCCGGAACACCCGGTGCTGGTGGACCGGTTCCTGGAGGACGCCATCGAGATCGACGTCGACGCGCTGTGCGACGGTGCCGAGGTCTACATCGGCGGCGTGATGGAGCACATCGAGGAGGCCGGTATCCACTCCGGTGACTCGGCGTGTGCGCTGCCGCCGGTGACCTTAGGCCGCACCGATATCGAGAAGGTGCGCCACGCCACCGAGGCGATCGCCCGCGGAATCGGGGTCGTCGGCCTGCTCAACGTGCAGTACGCGCTGAAGGACGATGTGCTCTACGTGCTGGAGGCCAACCCGCGCGCCAGCCGTACGGTGCCGTTCGTGTCCAAGGCCACCGCGGTACCGCTGGCCAAGGCCTGCGCGCGGGTCATGCTGGGCGCCACCATCGCCCAACTTCGTGCCGAAGGCGTGCTGGCCCGCACCGGTGACGGCGCGACGGTCGCCCCGCACGCGCCGATCGCCGTGAAGGAGGCCGTGCTGCCGTTCCATCGGTTCCGCAAGGCCGATGGCTCGCAGGTGGATTCGCTGCTGGGCCCGGAGATGAAGTCTACCGGTGAGGTGATGGGCATCGATCGCGATTTCGGTACCGCGTTCGCCAAGAGCCAGACCGCCGCCTACGGTTCGCTACCCGCTCGCGGCACGGTGTTCGTTTCGGTGGCCAACCGGGACAAGCGCTCGCTGGTGTTCCCGGTGAAGCGGTTGGCCGATCTCGGGTTCCGGGTGCTGGCCACCGAGGGCACAGCGGAAATGCTGCGCCGCAACGGTATTCCGTGCGATGTGGTGCGCAAGCATTTCGAGGAGGCCAGCGGTGACCGGCCCGCGCTGTCCGCAGTCGACGTCATCCGTGCCGGCGAGGTCGACATGGTGATCAACACCCCGTACGGCAACTCCGGGCCGCGTATCGACGGGTACGAGATCCGCTCGGCCGCGGTGTCGGTGAACATCCCGTGCGTCACGACGGTCCAGGGCGCCTCGGCGGCCGTGCAGGGCATCGAGGCCGGCATCCGCGGTGATATCGGCGTGCGGTCCCTACAAGAGCTGCACAGCCAGCTGGCCGACAAGTGAGCCCGTTCGGGGTGCGGCTGGCCGAGGCCGTCGCGGCGCGGGGTCCGCTGTGCCCGGGTATCGATCCGCATCCCGAGCTGCTCACCGCCTGGGGACTGGGCGCCGACGTCGATGGACTGCGCGCCTTCAGCGATATCTGCGTGCAGGCCTTCGCCGACGTTGCGATCGTCAAACCCCAGGTGGCGTTCTACGAGGCGTACGGGTCGGCCGGGTTCGCGGTGCTGGAGCGCACCATGGCGGCCCTACGATCGGCCGGGGTGCTGGTACTCGCCGATGCCAAGCGCGGCGATATCGGCTCGACGATGGCCGCCTATGCGCAGGCCTGGGCCGGTGACTCGCCGCTGGCCGCCGATGCCGTCACCGCCTCGCCGTATCTCGGTTTCGAATCGCTACGCCCACTGCTCGATGTCGCGGCCGCGCACGGCAGGGGCGTGTTCGTACTGGCGGCCACCTCAAATCCCGAGGGCGCAGGCCTACAGCGCGCCACCGTCGGCGAGCGCACGGTGGCGCAATCCATCATCGACGCCGTCGCCGAGGAAAACCGAAGCGCTGCAACGGGTTCGGTGGGTGTGGTCGTCGGCGCGACGCTGGCCGACCCGCCGGATCTGAGTGTCCTGGGCGGCCCGGTGCTGGCACCCGGTGTCGGCGCCCAGGGCGGCCGACCGGAGGATCTGGGCCGACTCGGACGGCGGGTGCTGCCCGCGGTGTCGCGGGAGATCCTGCGCGCCGGTCCCGATGTCGCCGCCCTGCGGGCAGCGGTGCGGGTGCTGGCCGACCAGGTCGGCTATCTGGCCTAGAGCGGTCACGGGCGTCGCCGGGTGCGGCGCGCGTGCCTTCCAGGGCGCTGCTGGGGCCCGAATCCGGCCGATCGAGGGTCTGTCACCAGGGTCGCGATATTCGACTCGTGGGGGCCGTCAGGCGTGCAACCGGCGCCGCTGATCCGCATCGTCCGAGGTGGCGGCCGGCGATCATACTCGCGGACGCAACCAGGTGATTAGCGAAGCTACCGACCAGTAGGTCCGGGGCCGGCGACACGCCCGACACGCCATGACCAGCGAAAATTTCTCATCTGACCGCCAGAATCCGCGTTTCCGCAAAGTCGACACACGTCCGCGGAAAGCGGCACCGACCTGCGAGAGGCCCGAAAACCGTTGATATGCAGGGATATCGCGCTCTCGGGTCGCGGACAGTCGGCATCGGCCCGATAATCCGGCGTCGTGCGCGCATGCTGTACACGCTGGTCTTTTGGCCGCCTTACCCGGGGGTGGGGTTAGCTTTCGTCAGGTTGCGTGGGTACGGTCGTCGTCGCTGGCTGGTTACGTGATCCAGCCGTGATGAAACAACAGATGGCGAGAGACGGAGGAACCCCGTGGCCCTTCCCCAGTTGACCGACGAACAGCGCGCGGCAGCGTTGGAGAAGGCTGCTGCCGCACGTCGAGCACGAGCCGAGCTCAAGGATCGACTCAAGCGCGGCGGCACCAACCTCAAGCAGGTGCTCACCGACGCCGAGACCGACGAGGTCTTGGGCAAGATGAAGGTTTCCGCACTGCTGGAAGCCCTGCCCAAGGTCGGCAAGGTCAAGGCGCAGGAGATCATGACCGAGCTGGAGATCGCACCGACCCGCCGCCTGCGCGGCCTCGGCGACCGTCAGCGCAAGGCCCTGCTGGAGAAGTTCGACTTCTCCTGAGCGCGCATAAGTGAAGACCGGTGGTGGGCCGGACAGGGCTGCTGTCGTGGTGCTGTCCGGCCCCTCCGCCGTCGGGAAGTCGACGGTCGTGCGATGTCTGCGCGACCGGATTCCCGACCTGCATTTCAGCGTGTCGGTGACGACACGAGCACCGCGGCCCGGTGAGGTCGACGGTGTGGACTACACCTTTGTCTCGGCGGATGAGTTCCAGCGCCTGATCGACGACGGTGAACTGCTCGAATGGGCTGAGATCCACGGCGGCCTGCAGCGCTCGGGCACCCCCGCGGCACCGATCCGGGCCGCGGTCGGGGCCGGCGTCCCTGTGCTCATCGAGGTGGATCTGGCCGGTGCCCGCGCCGTCAAGGCCGCGATGCCCGAGGTGACCTCGGTGTTCCTGGCGCCACCCAGTTGGGAGGCCCTGCAGGAGCGGTTGATCGGTCGCGGCACCGAGACCGCGGAGGTCCAGGCCCGCAGGCTCGCGACCGCACGCCAGGAACTGGCCGCCCAGGAAGCCTTCGACGTGGTCGTTGTCAACAGGCAATTGGAGTCGGCGTGCGCAGAATTGGTATCCTTGCTGGTGGCCCGCTGAGCGTAGCGAGCCATCGGCACTGACCGTTAGGTCTCAGCGTCATCAACTGCATCGCCTCTAACACCCAAACTTGATTACAGCCAGGAGAATCTTCGTGAGCACGCCTGTCGAGAACCTCGACGCCGCCAGCGCCTACGACACCCCGCTGGGTATCACCAACCCGCCCATCGACGAGCTGCTGGATCGCGCATCGAGCAAGTACGCGCTGGTGATCTACGCCGCCAAGCGGGCGCGCCAGATCAACGACTACTACAACCAGCTCGGCGACGGCATCCTGGAGTACGTCGGCCCGCTGGTCGAGCCTGGTCTGCAGGAGAAGCCGCTGTCGATCGCCATGCGCGAGATCCACTCCGACCTGCTCGAGCACTCCGAGGGCGAGTAGTCCCGAGTTGTCCACGGCGGCGGTCCAGACCGAGCGCAAGCGCATCGTCGTCGGTGTCGCCGGTGGCATCGCCGCCTACAAGGCGTGCACCGTCGTCCGCCAGCTGACCGAGGCCGGTCATTCGGTGCGGGTCGTGCCCACCGAATCGGCGCTCAAGTTCATCGGCGCCGCCACCTTCGAGGCGCTGTCGGGCCAGCCGGTGCACACCGGCGTCTTCGAGAACGTCGATGAGGTGCCGCACGTGCGGATCGGCCAGCAGGCCGACCTGGTGGTGGTGGCACCGGCCACTGCCGATCTGCTGGCCCGTGCCGTCGCCGGCCGTGCCGATGATCTGCTGACCGGCACTCTGCTCACGGCCCGATGTCCGGTGCTGTTCGCGCCGGCCATGCACACCGAGATGTGGTTCCATCCCGCCACCGTCGACAATGTCGCGACCTTGCGGCGCCGCGGCAACGTGGTGCTGGAGCCCGCGTCCGGACGTCTCACCGGGGCCGATACCGGTCCCGGCCGGCTGCCGGAGGCCGAGGAGATCACCACGCTGGCCGGGCTGCTGCTCGAGCGCGGTGACGCATTGCCCTATGACATGGCCGGGGTCAAGGTCCTGGTCACCGCCGGTGGCACCCGTGAGCCGCTGGATCCGGTGCGTTTCATCGGCAACCGCAGCTCCGGCAAGCAGGGCTATGCGGTGGCGCGGGTGATGGCCCAGCGCGGTGCCGATGTCACCCTGGTTGCCGGCAACACCTCCGGACTGATCGATCCCGCCGGGGTCAACGTCGTACACATCGGTTCGGCCGCCCAGCTCGGCGACGCGGTGTCCAAGCTGGCCCCCGAGGCTCATGTCCTCGTGATGGCCGCGGCGGTGGCCGATTTCCGGCCCGCCCAGGTTGCGACCGCCAAGATCAAGAAGAGCGCCGACGACGACGGCGCACCGTCCATCGATCTGGTCCGCAATGACGATGTGCTGGCCGGGGCCGTCCGTGCCCGGGCCGATGGGCAGTTGCCCAACATGAAGGCGATCGTCGGGTTCGCGGCCGAAACGGGCGATGCCAACGGCGATGTGCTCTTCCACGCGCGGTCGAAACTCAAGCGCAAGGGCTGCGACATGCTCGTGGTCAATGCCGTCGGCGACGGTAAGGCGTTCGAGGTCGACCACAACGACGGGTGGATGCTGTCCGCCGATGGCACCGAGTCGGCTTTGGAGCACGGTTCGAAGACGTTGATGGCAAGCCGTATCGTGGACGCGATCGGGGCGTTCCTGCACCATTGATCACCGCAGGGCCCTGCGGGTAGCTGTTGCGCCAACCGCGCTGACACGGTTGGCTGCCAGTGAGCACAGTTATGATTCGCCTACCTAACTATTTGGAGGATGTCACGTGAGCGCAGGTCGGCTGTTTACCAGTGAGTCGGTGACCGAAGGTCACCCAGACAAGATCTGTGATGCGATCAGCGACTCAATCCTCGACTCGCTGCTGGCCGTCGATCCCAAGTCGCGTGTCGCCGTCGAGACCGCGGTGACCACCGGACAGGTGCACGTCATCGGCGAGGTGACGACGTCGGCCAAGGAGGCCTTCGCCGATATCAACGACACGGTCCGCAAGCGCATCCTGGAGATCGGCTACGACTCCTCGGACAAGGGCTTCGACGGTGAGACCGCCGGCGTCAACATCGGCATCGGCCGCCAGTCGCCCGATATCGCCCAGGGTGTCGACACCGCACACGAAACCCGTGTCGAGGGTGGCGCCGACCCGCTGGACCTGCAGGGTGCCGGCGACCAGGGCCTGATGTTCGGTTACGCCATCAAGGACACCCCCGAGCTGATGCCGCTGCCGATCGCGCTGGCGCACCGGCTCGCCCGCCGGCTCACCGAGGTCCGCAAGAGCGGTGTGCTGGACTACCTGCGTCCCGATGGCAAGACCCAGGTGACCGTGCAGTACGACGGCACCACCCCGGTCCGGTTGGACACCGTGGTGTTGTCCACCCAGCATGCCGCCGGTATCGACCTGGACGGCACGCTGGCCCCGGACATCCGGGAGAAGGTCGTCAACACCGTGCTGGCCGACCTGAACCACGAGAGCATGGACACCTCCGACTTCCGGCTGCTGGTCAACCCGACCGGCACCTTCGTCGTCGGCGGTCCGATGGGTGACGCCGGCCTGACCGGCCGCAAGATCATCGTCGACACCTACGGCGGCTGGGCCCGCCACGGCGGCGGCGCCTTCTCCGGCAAGGACCCGTCAAAGGTCGACCGCTCCGCCGCCTACGCGATGCGCTGGGTCGCCAAGAACGTCGTGGCCGCTGGCCTGGCCGAGCGGGTCGAGGTCCAGGTCGCCTACGCCATCGGCAAGGCGGCCCCGGTCGGGCTGTTCGTCGAGACTTTCGGATCCGAGACCGTCGACCCGGCCCGTATCGAGAAGGCCATCACCGCGGTGTTCGATCTGCGCCCGGGTGCGATCGTGCGCGACCTGAACCTGCTGCAACCGATCTACGCGGCGACCGCGGCCTACGGGCACTTCGGCCGCACCGATATAGATCTGCCGTGGGAGCAGCTGAACAAGGTCGACGACCTCAAGGCGTCCGTGTAACCATCCTGCGCGCGACGACACAAGCCCCCAACTCTTCGTGGAGTTGGGGGTTTTGCGTTGCGCAGGGCGGACTTTCGACCGCACTGAATGCAACACTGGTGCCGTGCGGCGCAATCGGAGTTAATGGTCGACCGTGTCCATCTACACCGAAGGCCTCACCAAGATCTATGGGAGCACCCACGCCTTGGACGGGGTGTCCATATCGGTCGAGCAGGGCGAGATTCTCGGTGTCGTCGGTGCCAGCGGCTCGGGCAAGAGCACGCTGGTGCGTACGATCGCGCTGCTGGAACGGCCCACCAGGGGCCGGGTGGTGCTCGACGGCCAGGACCTGACGGCCCTACCGGAGCGTGAGCTGCGGGCCGCCCGTCGACGCCTCGGCAACGTCTTCCAATCCGCGAATCTGCTCGACAACCGGACCGCCCGCGCCAACATCGAGTATCCGCTGGAGATCGCGGGCTGGGACCGCAAGAAGCGTTGGTACCGGGCCCAGGAACTGCTCGAGCTGGTAGGTCTGACAGGCCGCGGTGAGGACTATCCCGCGCAGCTCTCCGGCGGACAGAAGCAGCGCGTCGGCATCGCCCGTGCCCTGGCGGCCCAGCCCAGTGTGATCCTGGCCGATGAGCCGACCAGCGCGCTGGACCCGGTGACCACCCAGGAGATCCTCGGGCTGCTGACCGGGCTACGCGCCGAACTCGACGTGACGGTTCTGCTGATCACGCACGACCTGTCCATCGTGCGACAGATTGCCGACCGGGTGACGGTGCTGCGCGACGGCCGCGTCGTCACCCAGGGAACGCTGGCGGAAGTCGCAGGCGTCCCCGAGGCCGGCCTGCTCCCGAACCTGCAGTCTCCGAGTGTGGCGGTCGACGGCGAGCTGATCGTCAATGTGCATGCCGGTGTGGATGCCACGGCGTCGTTCATCAGCAAGCTGTCCCGCGAGCTGAACACCGATGTACGCATCATCGACGGTGAGGTGCTCCAGCTTGGCGGACAGTCGGTTTCGCAGTTCCAGCTGGGACTGACCGGGCTGGATCATTCGGCGCCCGAGCGGGCCGAGGAGTACACGCAATGGTTGCGCAGGCACGGCCTGGCGGTGGTGGAGGCATGACCGAATGGCTCCACGATTCGATCCTGCTGAGCACCGACGCGGTGCCGACCGCTCTTATCCAGACCCTTCAGCTGGTCTTCGTGCCGTTCCTCTTCGTCATCGTCTTCGGCATCCCGCTGGGTGTCGTGCTCTACATCACCGCGCCGGGCGGGCTGGCCCCGGTGCGCTGGCTCAACAGCACCCTGGGCGCGATCGTCAACGTCACCCGGTCGCTGCCGTTCCTGGTGCTCGTCATCGCCCTCTGGCCATTAGGTCGTCTGCTGGTTGGTTCGAGTCTGGGCACGGTCGCGGCCATGGTGCCGCTCACCATCGGCACCGTCCCGTTCCTGGCCCGGTTGGTCGAGTCCTCGTTGCGTGAGGTCGACGGTGGCAAGATCGACGCCGCCCGCGTCGTCGGCGCCACCCGGTGGCAGATCATCACCAAGACGCTGCTCCCCGAGGCCATCAGCGGCATCATTTCCGGGCTCACCATCACCATCGTTGCGCTACTCGGTTTTTCGGCGCTGGCCGGTGTGATCGGCGGTGGTGGACTCGGCGATCTGGCCATCCGATACGGTGCGCGCTCCTACGACGGTCCGGTGCTCTGGGCCACCGTGCTGCTGCTGATCGTGCTGGCCCAGATCTTCCAGGTGGTGGGGGACTACCTCACTCGCCGCACCGACCACCGCAACACGTCCACGACCGAAAGGGAGATCAAAGAATGACCAGCGTGCCTGAGGGCCCACCGAAATCCAAGACCCCGATCTACGCGGCGATCGCCGTGGTGATCGTCCTGGTCGCCGCCGTCGCCGGCTACTTCCTGCTGCGCGGGCAGGACAAGCAGCGCATCACCGTGGCCGCCACCCAGGTGCCGCACGCCGAGATCCTTGAGTTCATCAAGAACGGACCGGCCAAGGATGCCGGGCTGGACTTCGACATCCGGGTGTTCGACGACTACTCGCTGGGCAACCGGTGGTTGTCCGAAGGTGATATCGACGCAAACTACTTCCAGCACAAGCCCTATTTCGAGGAGCAGGTCGCCGACTTCGGTTATCAGTTGCACGAATTCCCGGGCGTGCACATCGAGCCCTACGCCGCGTTCTCACAGAAGTTCACGAGCGCCGAGCAACTGCCGGACGGTGCCCGGATCAGCATCACCGACGATGGTTCCAACCAGGCCCGTGCGCTGGCGTTGCTGGCCAGCAAGAACCTGGTGACCCTGCCCGCGGACGGTGACGTCAACGTCTACACCGTCGGCAACCCGAAAAACCTCCAGTTCATCGAGGCGGCACCGGATCTGCAGGCCAAGGCGATCCCGGACGTCGACCTGGCGATCCTGAACGGCAACTACTTCCTGGACGCCGGCTATACGCTCAAGGATGCCTTGATCGTCGAATCACTAGAGGACAATCCCTACGCGAACTTCCTTGCCAGCCGCGAGGACAACGCGGAGGACCCCGATGTGGTCAAGCTCGACGAGCTGTTGCACAGTGACGCGACCCGCGCCTTCATCGAGGAACGCTGGCCCGGCGGGGACGTCTCACCGGCCTTCTGAGGTGAACTCGTAATCGGTCATCGGGAAGCTTCGGCTGCGCCAGTACGCCTCGGGTGTACTGGCCGGCCGCAGCGGCACATCGCCGTTGCGGTCGAAGTAGTAACTGTTGGCGGTGCTGCAGCTGTCCTGCCAGAAGATCTGCCGGTGCCGCTTGCGCATCATCTCGGCGAAGTACCGATCGTTTGCCTCGGCACGCACCTGCACCCGGGTGGCACCGTCGTCGCGCGCCTGCTCCAGACACCGCACGATATGGCGGGTCTGCGCCTCGATCAACGCAAAATACGAGGAGCCGACGTACCCGTAGGGCCCGCACACGTTGTAGAAGTTGGGGAAACCGGGGACGCTGACCCCTTCGTAGGCCTGCATCCGGTGTTGCGACCAGAATTCGGCGAGCGTCAGCCCGTCGAGACCGACCAGCGGGAAAGTCCCCGAGTCCACGTCCATCACCTTGAAACCGGTCGCCAGCACCAGCACATCGACCTCGTGGGTGACCCCGTCGGTCGTGACCACACCGGTCGGCACGATGCGATCGATCGGCTCGGTGACCAGTGCCACGTTGTCCCGGTTGAACGTGCTCAGGTAGCTGTTGTGGAAGGCCGGCCGCTTACATCCGACGGCGTATCCCGGGGTCAGCTTGTCACGTAACGCCGGATCCTTAACCTCGTGGCGCAGATAGTTCAGCCCGAGCCGGTGGGCGGCCCCGCTGAACGGAAACACGTTGTGGTACTGCGCTGTCAACGGGAAGGTGACTTCGACGTAGCTCTGGCTCAGAGCCCGGCCGACGGTGCTGCCAAACGGCAACCGCATAGCCCAGCGTGCCGGTGCCGGCAGCGGCAGATCGAATTTCGGGAAGCACCAGATCGGGGTGCGCTGGAACACGTTGAGCTGCGCGACGATCGGCGCGATTTCCGGGATCAGTTGCACCGCCGAGGCACCGGTGCCGATCACCGCGACCTGCTTGCCGGTCAGGTCGACGCCATGGTCCCAGCGCGCGGTGTGCAGTGTTGTCCGGGCGAAGCTGTCCACCCCGTCGATATCGGGCGGCTTGGGGACATTGAGCACACCGGCGGCATTGATCAGGTGCCGCGCGGTGATCTCGCCGCCGCTGGTCTGCACCCGCCACAGGTCCTCGTCGGCGTCGAACTCGGCACCGGTGACCAGGGTGTCGAACCTGATCCGCGGAGCCAGGCCGTATTTGTCCACGCAGTGGTCGGCGTAGGCCTTGAGCTCCCGGCCCGGAGCGTACGTCCGTGACCAGTCCGGACTCTGCTCGAAGGAGAACTGGTAGGAGAACGACGGAATGTCCACGGCGACACCGGGATAGGTATTCCAGAACCAGGTGCCACCGGCTTCGGAGCCGGCCTCCACGATCAGGTAGTCACCCAGGCCGGTCTGATCGAGTTTGATGGCCGCGCCGATCCCGGAGAAGCCTGCCCCGATGATCAGCGTCTGGAATTGCGGTGTCATGGCGCTCAGGGATGCAGGGCGGCCCGCAGCGCGGCGATCCCGCGGTCGGTCGCCTCGGTCGCGGCGGGGGAGGCCAACGCCAGGCTCACGTACCCGTGCACCATGGTCGGCTCGTTGCTGTGCTGCACCGCAACACCGGCCGCGGTCAGCAGTTCGGCGTACTTGCCGCCGTCATCACGCAGTGGATCATGTTCGGCGGTACCGATATACGCCGGCGGCAGCCCGGCCAGCGAGTCGGCGTTGGCGGGTGCGACGTCGGTCGGCAACGCGGCCGGGTTGTCCAGATCGGTCCCGGGCAGATACCAGGTGAGAAAGGCGTGCGTGACATCGGCGGTGAGGATGTAGGCATCGGCATTCTCGATGAACGATGGCGCCGTCTGGTCGCCGACGGCCACCGGATACCACAACAGCTGGAACACCAGCGGCGGCCCGCCGGCATCACGGGCCCGCAGCGCCATCACCGCCGACAGATTGCCCCCGGCCGAGTCACCGGCCACCGCAATACGTTTCGGGTCACCACCCAACTCGACGGCATTGTCGCCCACCCAACGCAGTGCGGCCCAGGCGTCTTCCACACCTGCCGGATACGGGTGTTCCGGGGCCAGCCGGTAGTCCACCGACACGACGATCGCTTCGGCGCCGATCGAATGCGCCCGCGCCACGTGGTCGTGGGTGTCCAGGTCGCCGATCGCCCAGCCGCCACCGTGGTAGTAGACGACGACCGGCAGGTTGTCGTGCTGGGCCACCGGCGGCCAGTAGATCCGCACCGGAATATCGGTCAGCTCGCCGTAGGAGACGGTGTGCTCCTCGATGCGCAGCTGCGGCAACATGTCCGGCGGCGGTTTCATCGCGCGGAACTTCTCGCGGGCCACCTCGACACCGTCGTCGATGGTGAACTCCAGCGGTACCGCATCCAGGAGTGCCTTCAGGTCGGGATCGACGTCCGGACGGGTCGTTGAGGTCATGATCGTCAGGCTAACGCGGCACGCAATGCTGCGAGGCCACGTTCGGTCGCCTCGGTGGCCGCCGGCACGACACCGTGATACCCGAGATAGCCGTGTACCAGCGTCTCGGCGTTGTGTACCTGCGCGGACACCCCGGCCGCGGTCAACAGCTCGGCGTAACGCGCGCCGTCATCGCGCAGCGGATCGTGCCCGGCGACGGCGATGTACGCCGGGGCGACACCGGCGAGTTTCCCGCGAGCCGGGACCAGGGTGGCCGGCGGGTTCTTCAGATCGGCGTCACCGGCGTACAGCAGCGAGAAGCCGCCGACCGCTCGGCGGCCCAGGATGGGGGCGTCGGCGTTCTCGGTGAACGACGGCAACGAGGTGTCCCAGGTGGTGGCCGGGTACCAGAGCAGTTGCATCCGCAGGCCCAGCCCGGCGTCGCGGGCCAGCAACGCCACCACCGCGGCCAGGTTCCCGCCCGCCGAGTCGCCGGCCACCGCGATGCGGGTGCCGTCGACACCCAACTCGTCGGCGTGTTCGGCCACCCAGCGGGTCACCGCCCAGACATCGTCGACCGCCGCCGGATAGGGATGCTCGGGAGCCAGCCGGTAGTCGACGGAAACGACCACCGCACCCGTACCGACCGCGTGCTCGCGGGCGGTGCCGTCATAGCTGTCCAGATCGCCGACCACCCAGCCGCCACCGTGGAAGAACAGCACGACCGGCGGCCGGGAGCGTAGCGACCCGGGGATTGATTCCGGCTTCGGGCCGTCGCCGTCGGGCCGGTAGATGCGCACCGGCACACCGGCGATCTCGCGGTCCTCGGTGTGCAGTTCGGGGTGCACCTCGCGGCGGGGCAGGGCGCGGAAGCGCTCGCGCGCCGCCTCGGGGCCACCGTCCATGGTCAATTGGAACGGGACCGCTTCCAGTACCTTTTCCAGGATGGCGTCCAAGGCGGGTCTGTCGGTACCGGATTCAGGCATGGCTTCACCGTACGCAGCGCCCTGGACCCGGCGACTGTGGGCACTGGCGGTACTGATCGGCGCGGGTTACGGCATCTTTCTGATCACCGTGGCGCTGCGGGTGCCCTCCGGTGCCGAACTCACCGGCCAGTTCGCCCTGCAACCGGCGGTCAAGGCCGCCGCGGCGGCCCTGTTGGCGGCCGCGGCGTTACGCCACCCGATCGCCCGGGAACGGCGCTGGCTGGTGGCGGCGCTCATCGGGTCGTCCGCCGGTGACTATCTGCTGGCGATGCCGTGGTGGGAACCGTCCTTCGTACTGGGACTGGCCTCCTTCCTGATCGCCCATCTGTGCTTCCTGGCCGCACTCGTCCCGCTGGTGCGCAGGCAGACCTCGCGGCTGGTCGCCGCTGCGGTGGTCGTGGTGGCCTGTGTGGCGCTGCTGGTGTGGTTCTGGCCCGCCCTGCTCGAGCAGGGCATGGCGCTGCCGGTCACGGTGTACATCGCGGTGCTCGGAGCGATGGTGTGTGCGGCATTGCTGGCCGCGCTCCCGACACCGTGGACGGCCCTGGGCGCGGTGTGTTTCGCGGTATCGGATTCCATGATCGGGATCAGCAAGTTCGTGCTCGGGTCCGAGGCGCTGGCGGTCCCCATCTGGTGGGCCTATGCCGCCTCGCTGTTCCTGATCACCGCGGGGTTCTTCTTCGGAAGGGCCCGGTGACACCCACCCGCCATCCCGCCGAGCACGAGCCGATCGCGCGCGTGCTCCCGATGCTGTCGGTACCGCACCTGGACCGCGATTTCGACTATCTGGTCGCCGCCGACCAGTCCGATGACGCTCAGCCCGGGGTCAGGGTGCGGGTGCGGTTCCACGGCCGCCTGGTCGACGCGTTCATCCTGGAGCGACGGTCGGATACCGACCACGTGGGCAAGTTGGGCTGGCTGGATCGGGTGGTGTCGGCCGAGCCCGTGCTGACACCGGACGTCCGCAGGCTGACCGACGCGGTGGCGGCCCGTTATGTCGGTACCCGCCCGGATGTGCTGCGGCTGGCGGTGCCGCCCCGGCACGCCAATGTCGAGAAGCAGGCGCCACCGGACCTGCCTCCGCTGGCGCACCGGCCCGTCGACGAGACCGGATGGGCGCGCTACGCCCGCGGCGCCCAGTTCCTGACCGCGGTGCGCGAGGGCCGGGCGGCGCGGGCGGTATGGCAGTCCCTACCCGGTGAACAGTGGCCCCTGCGACTGGCGCAGGCCGCCGCGGTGGCGGTCAACGCCGGTCGCGGCGCGCTCATCGTGGTACCCGACCAGCGCGATGTGGACGCCGTCCACGCCGCCGCGATCGGTTGCGTGGACGAATCACGGGTGGCGGCACTGTCGGCCGGGCTGGGGCCGGCGCAACGGTACCGGCGCTGGCTGTCGGTGCTGCGGGGCCAGGCCCGGCTGGTCATCGGCACCCGCAGTGCGGTGTTCGCGCCGGTCTGCGATCTCGGCTTGGTCGCCATCTGGGACGACGGGGACGATTCGTTGTCCGAACCGCGGGCCCCCTACCCGCACGCCCGTGAGGTCGCGATGTTGCGCGCGCATCAGTTACGTTGTGCCGCAATCATCGGCGGGTTCGCCCGGACTGCGGAGGCGCACGCCCTGGTGCGTAGCCGGTGGGCACTGGACCTGGTGGCCACCCGCGCCGTGGTGCGCCATCACGCACCACGGGTGGTGGCACTCGACGACAACGCCTTCGAACACGAGCGTGACCCGGCCGCGCACACCGCGCGGCTGCCGTCGATGGCGCTGCGGACGGCGCGGGTCGCGCTGGAGTCCGGGCACCCGGTGCTGGTGCAGGTGCCGCGGCGCGGTTATATCCCCGCGCTGGCCTGCGCCAAGTGCCGGACCGTGGCGCGGTGCCGGCACTGCACCGGTCCGCTGCAACTGACCGACCGCGACGCGCACGGTGCGGTGTGCCGTTGGTGTGCCCGCACCGACCTGATGCTGCGGTGCGCCAGTTGCGGGTCCGATGCGGTACGCGCGGTGGTGGTCGGCGCCCGGCGCACCGCCGAGGAACTGGGGCGCGCGCTGCCCGGGGCGACGGTCATCACCTCCGGTGGTGAGTCGGTGTTGTCCACGGTGCCGGGCAAACCCGCGGTGGTGGTGGCCACCCCCGGGGCCGAGCCGGTCGCCGACGGCGGTTACGGCGCGGCCCTGCTGCTCGACGGCTGGGCGCTGCTCGGTCGGCAGGATCTGCGGGCGGTGGAGGACACCCTGCGGCGGTGGATGGCGGCGTCGGCACTGGTGCGCAGCCGGGCCGACGGCGGCACCGTGGCCGTCATCGCCGAATCGGCCATCCCGACCGTGCAGTCGCTGATCCGGTGGGATCCGGTGGGCCATGCCGAATCCGAGCTTGAGGCGCGCGATGAGGTCGCGTTGCCGCCCGCGGTTCATCTGGCCGTGCTGGACGGGGTGCCCGCGGCGGTATCGGCCCTGCTCGACGCGGCCGAGTTGCCGGCACAGGCCGAGCCGCTGGGTCCGGTCGATCTACCGCCCGGAGCTCGGCGGCCGCCGGGTATCGCGGTGGACAGCCCCGTCAACCGGATGTTGGTACGGGTGCCGCGCTCGGGCGGGCTGGAACTCGCGGCAGTGCTGCGTCGGGCCGTGAATTCACAGAGCTCACGCCACGACCAACAGCCGGTACGTGTGCAAATGGACCCGTTGCACATAGGGTAGGCAGCACAACGGGCGGAGGTGGCGATGGGGCGGCTGTTCAAGATGCTGATCCCGTTGGTGCTCATCTGTTTTGGCCTGCTCTGGCCGGTGGTGTTCAGCTCGGCGTTCGGCAACGGCGGCGGCGACGACACCGCGGACCCGGTGGTCATCAGCGAGTACCGCGCGCACTACACCGTCGCCGCCGACGGCACACTGCAGGCGGTCGAGACCATCACCGGTGACTTTCCCAGCGGACGGCACGGGATCTTCCGGTACTGGGACATCACCAATCAGAACAGCCCCCGGGTGCGGCAGGTGCCGGAGGTCGAATCGGTGCTGCTCGACGGTGATCCGGAGAGCTACCAGATGCTGTGGGAGGGCCGGGAACGGTTCCGGGTGGCCAAGATCGGCGATCCGGACTGGACGCTGGACCCGGGCCCGCATGTCTTCGAGATCCGGTACTCGATACCAGGCGTGCTCGACCCCGGAAGCACCGGCGCGGGCAAGGATTTCGGCTCCGCCACCGGTCGAGGTGATGCCGAGACGGTGTTCTTCTGGAATGTCGTCGCCCCCGGTTGGAGCAACCGTATCGACAATGCCGATATCACGGTGTCGCTGCCCGCACGGATCACCGGGGCCCAGTGTTCGGTCGGGTACGGCCGCGGTGGCGCGTGCGCGACATTGGCGGTCGACGGGCGGACGGTCACCCTGTCGGCGCAGGACCTGCCGCCGCGCACCCCGCTGACCCTGCGGGCCGGACTCGACATGGCAACTCCGCCGCGTGCCGAACTGCCGTGGAGTCACCATTGGGACCGGGTGCTCGGGCAGTCGCTGACCCCGGCGCTGGCGCTGCTAGGGCTGTCGGTCCTGGCCGGCGCGGCCGCCCTGCTCTGGTACCGAACCACCGCCGAATCGGCGCCGGGTTTCCCGCTCCAGTACGCGCCGCCGCCCGGTCTGGGCCCGGTGCAGCTGGAGTACATCCGTACCGAATCGGTGCCCAAGGACGGTCTTCCCGCCACCCTGTTCTATCTGGCCGAACGACGACTGGTGGAACTGCGCCAGGTCAGCGACGAGCAGTGGGACGTCACCGGCAGCGCCGCGCCCGGCGCCTGGGCCGATGTCGACCCGGTGAGCGTCGCGGTGGGTTCGGCGCTCAAGGTGATCGGACCGGGCGCGCAGTTCAGCGCCAGGAAGTCGGCGACGTCGGGGGAGAAGCTCTCCAAGGCCAAGACCGATATGGCCGACTCGGTCAAGAAGTGGGCCATCGACGGCGGGTTGCTGGTCAACCGCCGCAAGGAACTCTGGCTGCGCACCCTCAACGCGGTGGCCGGCGTCCTGATGATCTGCGGGTTCTTCCGGTGGGGTTTCCCGATCACCCTGTGGGCGTTGCCGTTCGCGATGTTCTTCCTGTTCTCCGCGGCCTCCTGGAACGACGGTATCGGCACCCGGCGCACACCGGCCGGCCGTGAATTATGGGCGCAGGCCGGCGGGTTTCATCGGTTGTTGTCGACCGACTCGGCCGAGAGTCGGTTCGACTTCGCCGCACGCAAGGACCTCTACGCCGCCTACATTCCGTTCGCGGTGGCGGCCGGCACCGCCGCGCTGTGGGCGCAGAAGTATCAGGCCAGCACCGGAGTCGTTGCACCCCAACCGGATTGGTACAACTCGTCATCGGCGAGCACGGGTGCGAATTTCAGCTCGGGCGGACCGGGTTTCGACAGTTTCGAATCGGCCCTGTCGTCCTCGATCGGCGCCTACACCGCATCGCAGACCTCCTCGGGCAGTAGCGGGGGAAGTAGTAGCAGCAGCGGTGGTGGCGGCGGGGGCGGTGGTGGCGGGGGAGGTGGATCATGGTGAGAGCGCTGCTGTTGCTGGTGCTGCTGATCGCGGTGGCGGTGTTGGTCGTCATCGTGGCCGGCTACAACAAACTCAAGTCGGCCGACCTGCGGGTATCGGAGGCGTTGTCGGGAATCGACGTCGAACTGACCCGGCGCGCCGCGTTGATCCCCGGCCTGGTGCACACCGTGTCCACCTATGCCGCCCACGAACAGGTGGTGCTCAACCACGTCAGCCAGGCCCGTGCCGCGCTCGACGCGGCAACCGGTGGCGACTCGGTGGCCCGACGCAGCGCGGCCGAGATCGAACTGGACACCGCGGTGGGCCAGGTGCTGGCGGTGGGACAGAGCTACCCGCAGCTGGCCTCGTCGAACAATTTCCTGGACCTGCAGCGCAATCTCGCCGACACCGAGAACAAGCTGGCCTTTGCGCGCCAGTACTACAACGACGCGGTGGCCGGGGTGAACCGCTTGATCACCACCATGCCGTGGATGTTCGTCGCCCCGATCGCCGGCGTCACCGAGCGTGAGTTCTATCGGATGCCGCGCTGAGGAGGCGGGTTGCGGGCTCTCTAGACTGGCGCGGTGCGACTCATCTTTGCCGGTACCCCGGAACCCGCGTTGCCCGCGCTGCGCAGACTGGTGGAGTCTGACAAACATGACGTCATCGCGGTCCTGACCCGCCCCGATGCGGCGGCCGGACGGCGCGGCAAGCCGGCCCCGTCACCGGTGGCCCAGCTGGCCGCCGACCATGGCATCCCGGTGCTGAAGCCCGACCGGCCCAACAGCGCCGAGTTCGTCGCCGAACTCGCCGCGCTGGCTCCCGATGCCTGCGCCGTCGTGGCCTACGGGGCGCTGCTGCGTGACGAGCTGCTGGCGGTGCCCGCCCATGGCTGGGTGAACCTGCACTTCTCGCTGCTGCCGGCCTGGCGGGGTGCGGCACCGGTGCAGGCGGCCATCGCCGCGGGTGACGCGGTCACCGGGGCCACCACCTTCCTGATCGAACGTGAGCTGGATTCCGGACCCATCTTCGGGGTTGTCACCGAGACCGTGCGACCGACCGACACCGCGGGTGATCTGCTTGCGCGGCTGGCGGATTCGGGGGCGGGGCTGCTGGAGGCCACGATGGACGGGATCGCCGACGGGTCGCTGAACCCGGTGCGTCAGCCGACCGACGGCATCACCGTGGCACCCAAGATCACCGTCGAAGAGGCGCGGGTGCGCTGGGACCTGCCCGCGCATGCCGTCGACCGCCGGATCCGGGCGGTCACCCCGAATCCGGGAGCCTGGACGATGGTCGGGGAGCAGCGTGTCAAGGTCGGGCCGGTGCGGCCCGACGAATCGAAGCAACTTTCCGTCGGCGAGATCGAAGTGGGTAAGCGTGATGTGTGGATCGGAACCGGATCGGATGCGGTGCTGCTCAGCTGGATTCAGCCACCGGGTAAGAAGCCGATGAACGCCGCCGACTGGGCGCGCGGGGCACGGCCGGACGCATCGGTGCGGGCGCTGTGAACCGCCCGGGCCAGGGTCGGGGATCCCGTCCGCCGCAGCGCCAGGGCAACCGCGGTCCGCAGCGCAAGGGACCCCAGCGCACACCGCTGGATCCCGCGCGCCGCGCAGCGTTCGACACCCTGCGCGCGGTGACCGAACGCGACGCGTACGCCAACCTGACCTTGCCTGCGTTGCTGCGGGAGCGCGGGATCAGCGGCCGAGACGCGGCTTTCGCGACCGAATTGGCCTACGGGACCTGTCGGGTGAGGGGTCTGCTCGACGCGGTCATCAGTTCCGCGTCCGGTCGGCCGATCGACCGGATCGACCCGGTGCTGCTGGATCTGCTGCGCCTGGGCGCCTATCAGCTGCTGCGCACCCGGGTGGACGCCCACGCCGCCGTGGACACCACCGTCGAGCAGGCGGGTATCGAGTTCGATTCGGTCCGAGCCGGTTTCGTGAACGGCGTGCTGCGCAAGATCGCCGGTCAGGACGAGGCGGCCTGGGTGGCCGAGCTGGCACCGCCGGCCGGCAGCGACCCGGTGGGACATGCCGCCTTCGTGCACGCGCATCCGCGCTGGGTGGCGCAGGCGTTCGTGGACGCGCTCGGAGCGGCTGCCGGTGAGCTGGGCGCCCTGCTGCAGAGCGACGACGAACGTCCGGTGGTCCATCTGGTGGCCCGGCCCGGGGTGCTGACCGCCGCCGAACTGGCCGAACAGGCCGACGGCACGGTGGGACGCTACTCGCCGTATGCGGTGTATCTGCCCGGCGGTGATCCCGGTGACATCGCCGCCGTGCGCGACGGTGCCGCGCTGGTCCAGGACGAGGGTTCACAGTTGGTGGCCCGCGCCCTGACGCTGGCCACCGTCGAGGGGCCCGACGACGGCCGGTGGTTGGACCTGTGCTCCGGTCCGGGCGGCAAGACGGCACTCATCGCCGCGCTGGTGCCTTCGAGCGGCCGGGTCACCGCGGTCGAGCCGGCCCCGCACCGGGCCGATTTTGTGGAGACGAACACCGCCGGTCTACCCGTGGAGGTGTTGCGGGTCGACGGTCGCGAGACCGGTCTGGAGCCGGGCAGCTTCGACCGGGTGCTGGTGGATGCGCCCTGTACCGGTCTGGGGGCGCTGCGCCGCCGGCCGGAGGCACGGTGGCGGCGCCAGCCCGGCGATGTCCCGGCACTCGGCCGGCTGCAGCGCGAGCTGCTGGGTTCGGCGATCGGATTGACCCGCCCGGGTGGTGTGGTGCTGTACGCGACGTGCTCGCCGCATCTGGCCGAGACCGTCGGCGTCATCGCCGATGCGCTGCGCAGGCATCCGGTGACCGCCCTGGACACCCGCGAGTTCTTCCCCGGCGTCGACCAACTCGGGGACGGACCGTATGTGCAGCTGTGGCCGCACCGGCACGGCACCGACGCGATGTTCGCCGCCGCATTACGGGTCGGAGCGGCCTGACCGATACGCTGACCGCCATGGCTGGTCACTCTCCCGTCGCTCCGCTCGCCCGGACGCCGATGATCGCACCGTCCATCCTGTCCGCGGACTTCGCCCGGCTCTCCGATGAGGTCGCCGCGGTGGCCGGGGCGGACTGGCTGCACGTGGACGTCATGGACAACCATTTCGTCCCGAACCTGACGCTGGGACTGCCGGTGGTGGAGAGCCTGCTGAAGGCCACCGACATCCCGATGGACTGCCACCTGATGATCGAGCAGCCCGAACGGTGGGCGCCGCCGTATGCCGAGGCGGGTGCCTACAACGTCACCTTCCACGCCGAGGCGACCGACAATCCGATCGGGGTGGCCCGCGATATCCGGGCCGCCGGGGCCAAGGCGGGGCTGTCGGTGAAACCCGGTACGCCGCTGGAGCCCTACCTGGAGATCCTGCGTGAGTTCGACACCCTGCTGGTGATGTCGGTGGAGCCCGGATTCGGTGGGCAGAAATTCATCCCGGAGGTGCTCGCCAAGGTCGAGACGGCGCGACGCCTGGTCGACGCCGGCGAGCTGACGATCGTCGTCGAGATCGACGGCGGTATCAATGCCGACACCATCGAGGCGGCCGCCGAGGCCGGGGTGGACTGCTTTGTCGCCGGGTCGGCCGTGTACAGCGCCGCCGATCCGGCCGAGGCGGTGCAGCGGCTGCGCCAACAGGCCGGTGCCGCCTCGCCGCACCTGACCCTGTGACACCAGAAGCCGCGATGCGGCTGGCCGTCGAGCAATCCGAGCGGGTCAAGGGCGCCACCTACCCCAACCCGCCGGTCGGGGCGGTCATCCTGGACGCGGCCGGCGAAGTGGTCGGTGTCGGTGCCACCCAACCGGCCGGCGGCGCGCATGCCGAGGTCGTCGCGCTGCGGCGGGCCGGCGAGCTGGCTCGCGGCGGTACCGCGGTGGTCACGCTGGAACCGTGCAATCACCATGGGCGCACGCCGCCGTGCGTGGACGGTCTGCTCGCGGCCGGTGTCGCACGCGTCATCTTCGCGGCGGGCGATCCCAACCCGGTTGCGGCCGGCGGAGCGGCGCGGTTGCAGAGTTCCGGTGTCGAGGTGGTCGCGGGGATGCTCGGTGCCGAGGTGGCCGGCGGTCCGCTGCGGGAATGGCTGCACAAGCAGCGCACCGGGTTGCCGCACGTGACCTGGAAGTTCGCGACCAGCGTCGACGGGCGCAGCGCCGCCGCCGACGGCAGCAGCCAGTGGATCACCAGTGACGCGGCCCGCGCCGACGTGCACCGGCACCGCGGCGTGGTGGAGGCGATCGTGGTGGGTACCGGCACCGTGTTCTTCGACGATCCGACGTTGACCGCCAGACGTCCCGATGGCAGCCTGGCGGACCGTCAACCACTGCGGGTGGTGGTCGGGGAGCGTGAGATCTCCTCGGAAGCAAACATTCTCAACGACGATTCGCGGACCATGGTGATCCGCACCCGCGACCCGCACGAGGTGATCAAGGCGCTGTCCGATCGGACGGCCGTGCTGTTGGAAGGTGGGCCCACCCTGGCGGGCGCATTCCTGCGCGCCGGGGTGATCGACCGGATCCTGGCCTATGTCGCGCCCATCCTGCTCGGTGGCCCGATCACAGCGGTGGACGATGTCGGCGTGCTCAGCATCACTGGCGCGCAACGCTGGCGCTTCGACGGCATCGAACCCATCGGCCCCGACGTTCGACTGAGCCTGGTACCGAACTCCAACGATCGCCGGTGAGGGTGATCACACCGCGGTCGCCGCTGTGACATTACCGATTGCGCAGGTCACAGCCGGGATCGCCGGGTGTCGTGCGCACTCGGTTGTCCTTGTGCGCCGGTAGAATTTCTGCTGACAGCGCCTTCACCGACGATTCGCGCGTGATGAGCACTACCGAAGGACGTGAGCATGACTGCTCTGCAGGACTGGCTCAACACCGGCCCGATGAACCCGCACACCGTCAAGTCACTGGTTTTCGATCTGCTCCGGGTTTCGGCGCAGCCGGTGCAATACCGCCGCGCACCGAAGATCATGGCACCCGGCGTCGAGCGCTGCTGATTTGCTGAAACTTCCGACTCGGTGACAAACCGCCGTCTGTGGAATTGGCCACCGCGTAAAGGTAGCCCACACATCCGAGCGTCGATCGGCGATGATGGTTGGTATCGCGGTATTTCCTGCGAGAATCGCGCGTGTCGGCAAGGAGAATCGATGAGTACGCCTGTGCAGCCCCGAGGGCACGGCGGAGGCCGTCTTCTTTCGCTGGCACCGCTGACCGTGCTCGAATTGGATCCGGCCGAACTCGTCAGCTGTGCCGTCCAGGCGGGTTACGACGCGGTGGGATTCCGGCTCATCCGCGCGACGCCGGCCGAACCGGTCCGGCCGACCATCGGTATGACCGCATTGATCCGGGAAACCAAACGCCGCCTTGATGATTCGGGCCTGCGGCTGCTCGATGTGGAAGTGGTGCGACTGGTCCCGGAGACCGATGTCCGCGGTGACTACGAGGAATTTCTCGAGACCGGGGCATTCCTGGGCGCCACCGATGTCCTGGTCACCGGCTATGACCCCGATCTGCGGCGGACAGCCGACAACCTGTCCGAGTTGTCTTTGCTGGCAGCTCAATTCGGGATGACGCTGAACCTTGAGCCGATGCCGTGGACGGAGGTGCGAAATCTGCACGTGGCGGCCGAGCTCATCGCGCAGTGTCCCACCGCGGCGGGGCTGCTCATCGACGCCATCCACTATGACCGTGCCCTGAGCACGCCGGCGGATCTGGAAGCACTACCGGCGGAATGGATCCGCTACGCGCAGATCTGCGATGCCCCGGCGCAACGGCCGGACACCATGGCCGAGCTGATGTATCAGGGACGTTCGGCCCGTCTGCTACCCGGTGCGGGCGGGATCGACCTGATCTCGATGCTGCGTGCGCTACCCGCCGGAATTCCGATCAGTGTCGAGGCTCCGCTGCAGGGTGACGCACCGGCCTTGGTGCGGGCCACCGCCGCGGCGCGGGCCGCGCGTACGGTGCTCGACGCGGTCGATGGCTCCGAGTGGTCGCCGCTGTTCCGCACCGCATGAGCGATCGGCTGTAGCCTTTCTGACAGTGCACCGTTTTCGTTTCTCGGCCGGGGTCATCGGCTGCCTGCTGCTGTTGGGTGCGGCGATCGGCATCGGTGCGCATTTCATCGGGGTGACCAGCACGGCGGTGGCCTGGATTGCCTCGTTCACCCCGATCGCGGTCCTGGCAGCGTTTCCCGCGCTGCTGCTGGTGTTGGCAGGCGGGTTCCGTCGAACGGCCGTCCTGGCGCTCGCCGTGCTGCTTGTCGGTGTTGCCACGCAGGCACCGCTGTACCGCGGTGTCGACCGCGCGGAGCCGCACCGGCAATCGGTCACGTTGATGCAGGCCAATATCCGCCTCGGCAGCGCTGATCCGGTGTCGCTGGTCGAGTCGGTGCGCAGCCACGACGCCGACCTGCTGACCGTCATCGAGTTGACCGGGTCTGCGGTTACCGGACTGACCGCGGCAGGTCTGCGGGATGTCCTGCCGTACGCGTGTGAGCGGCCTCGTGAGGGTGGGGGTGGGGCCGGCATCTACTCCCGTCATCCGCTGCGGGATTGTGAACAGCTGCCGGACTTCGTTCTCAACAACCTGCGTGCGGTCGTCGACCTTCCGGATGCGGCGCCGGCGGCGGTGTACGCACTGCACCCGTTGCCTCCCTATCCGGAACCGGCGTTCAAGTGGGTCTATGAGCTGAAGCGGCTACGTCCCATCTTTGCGGCCGAACCGTACCCGATGCTGGTGGGCGCCGATTTCAACTCGACCTATGATCACCGCCAATACCGGGAACTGCTGGCCAATTCGGCGAGGCCGGATGCGCCGCGATTGATCGATGCCGCCGAGCATGTGGGTGCCGGTGTGGTCCCGACCTTCCCGGCCGGGCGGTTAGTGCCACCGGTGCTGGCCATCGATCGCATCCTGGCGCGCGGGTTCGAACCGTTGTCCTTTGACCGTTTCGATCTGCCGGGTTCCGATCATCTCGGCGTCATCGGTGATCTCGCTCTGCCGGAAATGAATTCAAAACCCTAGTTTGAATTCATCTGATGGGTTGTCGCACAGTTGATTTGGTGTGGCGGCGCAGATTACCCACCGATCCTGAGTATTGACTGTGTGGGCTGCGTCATATTGGTCGACGTAGCTGACAATTCGGCCCTTAGGCTCGCTAGTCTAATTTTCGCAATCAACTTTCCCAGTGGCTGGCGCGCGCAGACCAGGTGTCTGTACCCGCTTCCCGGTGCCTGAATGAACCTGAAAGGTAATGAGTCCCTTGACAGATACGGTGGAGGGCACGGGCGTGGAGCGCATGTCGAAGGCGATCGATATCGACGTGGAGACGCTTTCCAGCAAACGCATCGAGCATCGCGATAACTGCGGTTGTCTGCGCGAAACGGATACCGGTGACCACGGTGACGGCGCAGGTCGGCCCACAGTAACGGTGGTGATCCCGACACGAAACGAAGCGCGCAACCTGCCCTACGTCGCAAAGCGGATGCCCGCGGTCGATCAGATCGTCGTCGTCGATGGTGACTCGGTGGACAACACCGTCGAGGTGGCGCGTCAGCTGTGGCCGGAAGCGGTCATTGTCAACCAGACTCGACGCGGGAAGGGTAACGCGCTCGCCTGTGGGTTCGAGGAAAGCACCTGCGACATCGTTGTGATGATCGACGCCGACGGGTCCACCGATCCGGCAGAGATCCCCGATTTCGTGGCAGCGCTGGTGTCCGGTGCCGACTTCGCCAAGGGGAGTCGCTTCACCAGTGCCGGCGGCAGTGATGACATCACCCGCCTGCGTCGGTTCGGGAACAAGGGACTCAACTGGCTGGTGAACCAGCTGTTCGACACCAGTTTCACGGATCTGTGTTACGGGTACAACGCTTTCTGGCGTCATCACCTTGCGGTATTGGACCTCCCGCCGACGCGTGTCGACGCGGCACAGTGGGGCGACGGCTTCGAGATCGAGACCGTCATCAATGTCCGCGTTGCACGTAATGGCCTGAAGATCACCGAGGTCAGCAGCTTCGAGGGCAAGCGAATCTATGGACGCAGCAACCTCAATGCCGTCACCGACGGCCTGCGGGTACTGCGGACCATCGGCCGGGAGCGGCGGTTGCATCGCGCCACGACTGCGGCGACGCGTGCGTCGACTGCCTCGCGCTGAGGCATCGTCGTGAGCAAGTTGCGTGAGAAGCTCGGCCACACCTTGTCGTTGACGCACAGCATCGGCCTGGCGAATGCGCTGAACCTGGTCGGCAGGCGGGCGTTTGGCATGCGGACGCCGGTCACGGTGCGCTGTGGTGCCCACCATCTGGTGGTGCGGCCGACCGACAGTGACCCTTTCGTGTTGGCGCAGATCTTCACCGAACGCGAATACGACGCCCATCCGTTCTGGATGGCCCGGTTGAATACGGTGGCGGCTGGAATCCGGCAGACCGGTCAGGTCCCGCTGATCGTCGATGCCGGCGCCAACGTCGGCTATTCGGCGCTCTATCTCGCCGAGCACTTTCCCGACGCGGTGATCCTGGCGATCGAACCGGATCGCCAGTGCGTCGACATGATCGAGCGCAACTGTGCGAACGAACCGCGGATCAAGCCCATCCACGCCGCGCTCTGGAGTCATGGCGACGGGGTGAATCTCAGCACTGATGATCAGGAAGGATCCTGGGCCAACCGGGTTTCCGGTACCGGGACGACACCTTCGGTGACATTGGAGCAGCTGATCGCCGAGATCCCCGACGCGGCGCCGTTCATCCTCAAGCTCGATATCGAGGGTGCGGAGTCCGAGGTCTGCCGCGCCTCACCGCAGGCCGTCTCGGCGTTCCCCTGCATCATGATCGAGCCGCACGACTGGATGTTGCCGGGGTCCGGCGGCCTGGCTCCGCTGTACGAGGCGGTGGCAGGCAAGAAGTTGGACACGCTGATCCGGGACGAGACCTTGATGCTCTTCGATTGTGCCGTTCTGGAGAAGTTCTCCGAGGCCACCATCACCCGCTGATACCGAGCGCAACGCTCGCTTGACGTTTGCCGAATGTCCTTGTTGCGCGGTGTTTCTGCATCCATATGGGCAGCTTCGTCGGTTCCGCATGCTTCGACATGGACCGGTTGATCTGTGCGTGTGATGAATGTGATAGTGCTTCCTGATAGAACTTTCAGCAAAACTGACGTCCGCGTTGAGGTAGCTATTGTCACTGGTCTTGTCCTGCAATAACATTCACGATAGCCGTCTTTGGCTAATCAACGATCAATCCACATTAGGAGAACCGTGTCACTCGCTGTACACGCGGACTCGGGGCGCGACTTCTGGTCTGCACCTTCGGCATCCGCGCCTCTGAAGAAGAGGTTGCTCATCGCCTCGGTGGCGGTGACTGGCGCATCGGTCATCGCCGTCACCCCCGTCGCACAGAATCTGCCGGCCATCGAAGCTGCCGTACAGCAGCGCGCGGTCGAGCTGGTCGCGTTCGAGAACCCATTCGCGGTGCTGGGCAGCACGTTCGGGAAGGCGTTCCAGAACATCAGCAACCGCGGTGGCGAGATGTCGGCCACCCTGGTGCCCAACCTGTCGGCCATCCTCGGTAACCCGGAGCTCCAGCGTGAACTCTCGGTGATCCTGTTCCGTCCGGAGACCGTGGCCCAGCAGCTGCAGGACCGCCTCGCCGAGCATCAGGAGACCCTGCGTCTGGGCTGGGAGCAGTCGCAGGCCGGTTGGGCCGCGCACAACGAGTTGCTGCCCGGTGTGCTGGAGCGGGCCAACGCCGAATTGGCCGCAGGCCACTTCACCGAGGCCTTCGCGCATGTGAACGACTGGTTCATCTTCGGTCTGGGTGCCGCGGGCTGGCCGCTGTACCCGAGCTTCGCGGTTCCGGGTCAGGTCGCCCGGGACGTCGGCGCCCCGGCAATCGCTGCCATTCTGGACTCTATCCTGGCCAGCGACACCTCGCTCGTCGGTATCCCGCACGCCATCATGGTTCCGTTCGTGAGCGCGATGTTCCGCTTCACCGACAGCCTCGATGAGATCCGCATCGCGGCGCAGGCCGGCGACGTGGTGACCGCGATCAGTCACACGATCAACCTGCCGGCCAAGGTGCTCGGTGCGTTCCTGAACGGCTACAGCCCGAGCATCGCCGAGGACTGGAACGTCTTCCCGGGCCTCCTGACCCCGGGCGGGCCGATCGACACGTTCTTTGTCCAGTACCCCACCATGATCGCGAATGCGCTGAAGGCACTCAGCGGTCAGACGGCGACCACCAACAGCGTCGAGGCACTGAGTAAGGTGTCGTCGTCCGCGGTCGCCTCCGAGGATGACACCATCACCCTCGATGTCGAGACCGGTGGCGGTTCCGCGACTCCGGTCGAGACGGTGTCCTCGTCCACCGACGCCACCGAGGAAGAGGCGCCGGCCGAGGATGCGACCGAGGAGACGGCTCCGGTTTCTGAGGAGACCACCGAGGAGACGGCTCCGGTTTCCGAGGAGACCACCGAGGAGACGGCTCCGGTTTCCGAGGAGACCACCGACGAAAGCGCCACCGCCGGTGACACCGAGCAGTCGGGCACCGAGTCGGACGCCAAGGGTGACACCACCTCCGACGAGAAGGCCGACAGCAAGGCTGACGCCAAGTCCGATAAGGATGACGCCAAGGCTGACAAGGCTGACGCCAAGGCCGACAAGGCCGACAAGGCTGACAAGGCTGACGCCAAGGACGACAAGGCCGACAAGGCCGACAAGGCTGACGCCAAGGCGGACAAGGCCGATGCCAAGTCTGACAGCAAGGCCGACAAGTCCGACAAGTCGGACGCCAAGTCGAGCAGCTCGGGCTCCAGCAGCTCGGGCGGCAGCTCCAGCAGCGAGTAACACCTCCGGTTCTCCGGAAACAGGTACGGCCCCCTCCTCGGAGGGGGCCGTACTTGTATGGGGACAGGAACTTCGGGGCGTCAGCGGGGGTGCTGGTCGGTAGCGATCATCTCGGCCACCCGTGCGACATGCGGCTCGCGCACCACCGAGTCGTGATCGCAGTTGACCCGCTGCACCGACAGCTCACCGGTGAGCACCCTCGGCCAGACCCGTTCGTCATCACGGTTGTAAGTGCTGAGCACCAGCAGAGTTCGACCGGCATAGGGCCGCGGCCGGTGCAGCCGTCCGACCCGCACACCCACCTCGCGCAGGGCCGCCACCTTCTCGTCGGGGGTGCCGTCGAGAATGCCGGCCAGCGGCAACCAGAGGCGCTGCTTCCACAGCACTGCCGGTGCCGCGGGATCCTGCTCCAGCAATGTGGACGCGACACCGGGTAGTTCGCGGCGTGCCGCCCGCACCGTCCGGGGCGGCAGGAATGGGTCCAGCAGGGTCACCAGCTCGACCTCATGGCCCAACGCGGTGAGCCGGTTGGCGATGTCGATCGCAATGAACGCACCCAACGAATGACCGGCGAGCGTGTACGGACCGTGTGGCTGGATCGCGAGCAGATCACGCAGATACCGGCGCGCCGCGCGGCCGATCGTCCAGTCGGGGAACGCCCGGTTCTCCAGACCCTGGGCCTGGAAGGCGACGACGGCGGTATCGGCGCCGAGTCGGTCGGCCAGCGGTACGAACGACAGCGCGGATGCACCGGCGCCGGCGACGCAGAACAATGTGCTGCCGGTGTCTTCGGACGGCGGTCGCAGGATCACCGTGGTCGGGGCGATCTGTTTGTCGGACAATGCCGCATCGCCACTGATCCGGGATTGCACCACCCCGGTGAACTGCGCGACCGTCGGTGCGGCGGCGAGGTCGGACGCCGTCAGCCGGATGCTGTGCTGCGTGCCCACCAGCCCGATCATCTGCTGGACGTTGAGTGAATCACCGCCGAGGGCATAGAAGTTCTCGTCGCGTCCGACCTCGCCGAGACGCAGGACCCCGGCCCAGGCCTCGGCGATCTCGGACTCCAACCCGGCTTCGGCCGCGATGATCGGGCCCCGCGACGGCGCCGGAAGTGCCCGCCGGTCTACCTTGCCGCGCTCGTTGCGGGGCAAGGCCTCCAGCATCACGACATGGGTGGGCACCATCCAGGCAGGCAGCCGGGTGTGCAGCTGGGCGCGGATATCGGCCACCGCCGGGCTGCGGATCCCCGGTTCGGGTGTCACATAGCCGGTCAACGAAGGGGTTTCGGCAGCCTGATCGGCGATGACCAACGCCTCGCGCACGCCGGAGCAGTCCAGCAGTGCGGCCTCCACCTCGGCGGGCTCGACGAGATAACCGCGGATTTTCACCGCGGCATCCATCCGGCCGAGTACCACCAGCGTGCCGTCGTCGGTGATCCGTGCGCGGTCATTGGTGACGAAGGTCCGGCTGCCGTCGGGGTTCTCGGTGAACGTCGTGGAGGCGGCATCGGGCTTGAGGTACCCGGCGGCGACATAGGGTGAGGTGACCGTCAACCTGCCCTGCTCATCGATGTCGAGCTTCTTGTGCGGCACCGCAACGCCTGCGGGAATGACCCCGGCCGGGATCTCGTCCTCGGGCCAGATGTCGTAGTGCGCGATACCCAGGGTTTCCGACGAGCCCGCCCAGTTGGTGAGCACGGCGTGCGGAGCCAGATCACGAGCACGCCGGATGACGTTGCTGTACACCGGTTCCCCGGTGGTGACGATGCGTTGGACGCCCGAGAGTGTGCAATCGCCGGAGACCTCGGTCAGCGACTGCAGGAATGACGGTGTACACATGATGATATCGGTGCCCGCGAGGCGGTCGATCGCGGCTTCGGGTGTGCAGTTGCGCGGGTCGATCGCGATGACCTCGGCGCCGGAGAGCAGCGCGCCGACAAGCACATTGAGCCCGGCCGCGAAACTGACCGGCATGCACAGCGCGACCTTGCTGTCCTCCACGATGCCGAAGCGGTCGCGGTGCAGAATCCAGTCGCTCAACCAGGTTCCGTGCACATGAAGCACGGCCTTCGGTTCGCCTGAGGAACCCGAGGTGAACTGGATGCTGGTGACGGTCTGCCGACCGGGTGCGTCGGCAACGGGTGCCTGCGCCGTCGGATGCGGTGGGCACGTGGCATTCCAGACCTCCAGTCCGGTGGTCGGTGCATGTTCGGGCTCCTCGACGACGATGGTGTCGAGGTGGCGGCCCTGCTCATGTAGGGCGTCGAAGATATGGGTCATCCGGTCCGGTGGCAGACCGGGATCCAGCGGCACCAGTGGGGCGCCCGCTGCGAAACTGCCGAGGACCACCGCGGCGATCTGTGGCTTCAGATCGCCAACCATGGCCACCGCCGCGTCGGGGTCGTCGCGCCCACGCAGTGCGGCGGTCCAGGCGTCGGCGGCCGCTTTCAGTTCGCCATAGGTGATGGAGCCGTACTCGGTGCGCAGTGCCACAGCGGTCGGCTTGGTGATGGCGACTTGTTCGAATCGTTCGTTCACCGAGTCGAACTCGATCGGAGCGACCTCGGTCAGGTCCGGGCGCACCGCTACCCGGGCGGGACCATCGAGGGCCTGACCCCGCGGGGTCGACGCGACCTTGCGCAGGAGTGCCACCGTGGGCGCGAGCAGCACGAGGGTGATCAGGAGTTCGCCGGTGACATACGTGTAGCCGACGGCATCGATACCCCATGTGGGTGTCGTGACGATGACACCGACGACGACCAGAAGCCCGAGCAGCACCTGGGAGATGACCGCCAGCCGAAGTTTGCGCTGCAACCGGGCCAGCGCGGTATAGATCGTTGTCAACGCGACCGCGGGGAGCACCAGCGCCATGGTCCTGATCAGCGTCGTCCCGTTCTCCGCGTAATGCGGGCCCAGGATGCCGAGGATGAACGGAGCGGTCACCAGCAGGGTCAGGCAGCCCGCGATGGCCGAACCGCCACACAGCAGCACGAATCGCTTTGTGCAGGCCCATACATCGGCGCCCGGCGTGGACGCGGTGGCGATGAACGGTGCGGCAGTGGCCACGATGAGTGCGCCCAGGGTGTTGACCACCAGCCAGCACATCGAGAAGTAGGCGTTCATCTCGTTGCCGAGCTGAGCCACGATGATGAGCGGGACCAGCAACGGCACCACGACGTTGATCGCGGTGATCGCATAGGAACTGGCGAAGAAGTTGACGAGTTCGCGACGCTCGGGCAGATCCGGTGCGTCGAGACGACCGGCGGTCTCGCGGCGGATGATGACGATGGCGATGACAGCGGTGATCGCGGCCGCGGGCAGAACCCAGGACCAGACGATGGCGGCACCGGTGGCCAGCGGGATCATGGCCGCGACGAGGATGAGTTTGACGGTGGACTGGCTGATGTTCTTGCCGGCGATGACGCGAGCCCGCCCGAGTCCGATCAGGATCTGGTCCTGCAGGGTGTAGATGGCCAGGATCGCGACGAACACCGGGAAGAACAGCATCTCGAACCGGTCGGGGAACAGCTGTTCCCGCGGCCCGGCCAGGATGAACAACACACCGAACAGCAGTGCGGTGCACGCCACGAAACCCATACCGGAACGCACGATCCCGCGGGTCTGCGATCCCGCCAAGGGCAGGAAGCGTTCGTAGAGACTTCCGAGGCTGAAGTTCGCCAGGATCGCGATCAGCGTGGCCGAGGTGATGATGGCCGAGGCCCGACCGACCTCCGCGGTGTCGTAACCACGTGCTGCGACGGTCCAGAAGACGAAGCCCAGAATGCCGGTGGCTGCGCTGGATGTCATCACCGCGGCGATATCGATGCCCAGTCCGCCGCGCCGGTTGGCCACCGCGGTCACCGGAGCGGCCGACAGCGGGTCCGCGGCGGTTACGGTGGTGACCGGCACCTCCAGATCGACTGCCGGAGGGGATGTTTGCTGCGTGCCCAAGGTGTCGGGTCGGCCAGTCGTGGGCATGGGTGGTTGTTCCTAGCGGGAGGTCGATTGAGGCGGTGAACCCGCCAGAAGGAGAATACTCAGTACGGTGAGAATTGGTTAGCCTACCCAAAGTAGTGATTCGGATCATACTGGTAGAGGTAGCCGCCCGATTGTCGTGCGATGTTGCTAATCTCGGGCGGTTGAGTCGAACTCGGTTGCGCGTGCATTGCTTTCGGCGTCGGCGACAGTCTCGTATGTAATCGATGCCTCCGTGGCGGAGGATGGTGAGGTTCCCGTGCGTCCAGCCCCAATCAGGTTGTCACCGGCCCGGTTCACCGGGTGGGTCGCCCTGATCCCACTGATCTACTTCGCCGCGGAATGGGTGGTGGCAGCTTCGTGGCGCGGACTCTACGGGTATCGCAATGACCTGGTCGGACCGTTGGGAATCGCATTCTGCGGACCGGTCGGAAACTGGCCGTGCAGCGAGCTGTACCGCGCGATGAATGTCGCGCTGGGGGTATCGGGTCTGGCGATCAGTGTGGTGGCGGTGTGCCTGCTGGTGCAGCGGGTGGCCGACCGCGGAAGCGCCCTGTTGTTGTCGGTCGCGGGAATCGGCCTGGCCGTCAGCGGCGTGATCACGCAGAACACCAGCTACGCCTGGAATGTCACCGCCACGATGGTGTTCATGACTTGCGGTTCGGTGGCGGCACTGTTGGTGGCGGTGGGGGCGAGGGCACGGATGACGGTCGAACGGCGGATCATCGCCGTGGGTGCCGGGTGTGTCAGCCTGTTCGGGTTCTTCACGTATGTGGGCAGCCTCGACATCGTCGGGCCCGGCGCCGCGCAGCGGTTGTGCATCTACGGGATCCTGGTCGTGGTCACCGTGGTCGGCACCGCGGGTTTCGCCGGCCCGCAGGACACCGAACCCGAAGTCGACACCCGCGAGCTCGTCGAGGAATCACGATGATGACATGTTGGATCAGCCGATGACCGCGACGCTGGAGACCAGTGTGGGGGAGACGGATCCCGCCGCTGACGGGATGCCGGTGACGCGCCGGTTGCCGGTGCTGCGGATGCGGCCGGCCGACCTGGCGGCGGCAGGCGCAATATTCGGAGCGCTGGCCCTGACCGGCCTGCCCGACACCGTGTGTGGCATCGCGCTGATGCTGTTCATCGCGATCGGCCCGGGTGCCGCCGTGCTCACCTGGGTGGACATCCCACGTCGGGCGGTGTTGTCGACGGTTCCCGTGCTGGGCGCCGCGATCACCACACTGGTCGGCATCGCCGCGATGTGGTCCTATCGGTGGAGTCCCGCCGACATCCTGTGGGTGCAGGTCGTCGCGGTGGTTGCCAGCAGCGCCTACTGGTACTACCGCACCCGCAATGCCGCCCTCGAGCCACGGCTCCGGTGGCGACGGGCCGCGTCCACCGTGGTTTCCGGACAATCCGTTGTCCGCGAGCACCTTTCGCTACTTCTGAGTATCGCCGCGCTGGTCCTGTGGATGGTGGCGATCCCGGGTCTGCCCGGGGTGGATGCGAGCTACTACGGCCTGCTGTTCTCCGGTACCGGTCCACTGCTGGGTGTCGGCATCGTGCTGTGCACGTTTGCGCTGCTGGTCGCGGTCCGCGATCGACGCCTGGTTCCGGCGGCCGTCGCCGTCGGTGCGGCGATTGTCGTCTCGCGGGTGACGACGTTCGTGGCGACCGAGGTCCCGCTCTACGACTGGACCTACAAGCACCTGGCGGTGGTGGATTACATCCTGGTCCACGGCCGTATCGCGCCCGACGGCACCGACATCTACGCCCAGTGGTCGGCCTTCTTCGTGATGTTCGCCTGGTTCAGCGAGGTCACCGGCATCGCCCCGATCACCATCGCCCACGTCTTCGCGCCGATCATCCACGTGCTCATCGCGCTGGCCGTGTACTGCGCGGCGCGTGTCCTCGGCCGGTCCCGGCGCACCGCGATCACCGCGGCCTTCCTGGTCGAGGTCTTCAACTGGGTGGGGCAGGACTACTTCTCACCACAGGCATGGTCGCTGGCACTGGCCTTCGGCATGATCGTGCTGCTGCTGGCATCTCCCTGCAGCCGCGCCAGCGGCGTGCTGGCGATCGTGGTGTTCACCGCGACGGTCCCGACGCACCAGCTGACGCCCTTCTGGGCTGTTGCGGTGGCCTGCGGACTGTGCCTCTTCCGGCGTGCCCGGCCCTGGTGGATCGCCGCGGTCATGGTCGGCATCGTCGGCAGTTATCTGATGCTCAATCTGGAAGCGGTGCTGCCCTACGGCATCTTCTCCGGTAGCAGCGTGGTCAGCAACGCCACCAGCAATGTGGTGACCTCGGGCATGCCGGCAAAGGATTTCACCTCGTTGGTGGTGCGGTCGTTGTCGGTGATCGTGGTGTTGACCGCTTTCTGCTGTGCACTGTGGTTGTGGCGCCGCAAGCGTCCGATGATCGGGCTGGCGATCGTCGCGTTCTCGTCGTTCGGACTGCTGCTCGGACAGAGCTACGGCGGTGAGGCGATTTTCCGCGTCTACTTGTACGCACTGCTGGGTTGCGGCATCCTGATCGCCCCGGCCGTGGTCGGCGCGGTGGACCGGTCGCGAGTGGGCGCGCGCGCGGCGGTGACGCGGGTCGTCGCGGTGCTGGGCCTCGGTGGGCTTTCCCTGGCCGGACTGCACGGATACGTCGCGCTGTGGCCGATGGTGGTGGAAACCCGTGCGCAGCTGGACCTGATGAATTCGATCACCGAGGACGCGGACCCGCGCACCCGGCTGGTGATGATGCGTCCCAGCGGACTGCCCACCCGGCTCAATGCCGACTACGCCGAATTGACGCTGTTCAACCCATATTTCGATGAAACGATCGCCTACGACCTGTGGGACGGGCGGGATCCGCGACTGCCGGAGCTGAAGGCGAACTTCCCGGCTGACGATGACATCAAGACGCTCAACGACAACGCCACCCGCGAGGCCTATATGGCTTACCTGATGTTCAGTGAGCAGTCGAACAAGGCGTTGCGCTACTACGGCGACTACCGGCCCGAGGCCATCGAGCTGCTGCAGGACGCACTGCGCGAATCACCGAACTGGACGTTGTTCTACGAGGACGGTGCCACGCTGGTGTTCCGGAGTATCAACCAGGACAAGGCATCCGAGTCTCGCCCCGGCGACTGAGCTGAGCGGAGCTGAGCCGCGGTGCGGCTCAGCTCGCTCGGCGCATCGGTGCGGATCGCCGTCCCTGCCGACGGCCCTGCCAGAGTGCCCAGGGGCCACCCAGCACGGAGAGCACCTCGGTGCGACCGACCGACTTGGGGATGCTGTCACCCAGATCGGCGGGCGCGACCATGATCGCACCGTAATCGGCGCCGGCGCGCATCGAGGAGCGAAACTGCTTGCGGGCCACCGTGAGCGCGAGCCGGCGGTGGACTCGATTGGTGAAGACCTTGGTCAGCCAGGCGCCCAGGCCGAGGCCGTAGCCGCGGGCCTGGATCAACAGTGCCGCGCCGTCGCTGCGGTGCCGGTGCCATACGATGGCGGCCGGCTCGTTGACGAGTGTGTGACCGGCGGCCACCAGGCGGAAGAACATGTCGATATCTTCGCCGCCCTTAGTCGAGGTGCCGGCGCCGAGTGCTTCGTCGAACCCGCCCATCGCCGTCGCGGCACTGCGTTTGATGGCGAAGTTCGCTCCGGTGCCGTAGATCCCGACCTGGAACGGGAACAGCGGAAGATCTGCCGGTGGTTCGGCCAGCGAGTAGGTGCGCGGAGCCAGCGTCGCCGCCCAGGACACCCGCTGGTCGAAATAGGCCTGTGCCGCGGTGCGCAATTCACCGCTGGGCACCATGCCACATACGCAAGCGACCTGATCGGACCGGTCGAATCCGCGCGCCAGCCCCTGCAACCAGTATGGGTCGACCACCACATCGTCGTCGGTGAAGGCGACGATGTCGTGGCGGGCTGCCCGCAACCCGGCGTTGCGGGCATTCGACAGTCCAGCGACGGGTTCCACGACCCGTCGGATGCGGCTCTCGCCGGCGGCCGCGACGACTCGCTCGGTGGCGTCGGTGAGCGGTGCGTTGTCGACGACCACGATCTCGAAGTCCGGGTAGTCGATGGTGGCCAGCGAGGCGAGCGCGCCGGTCAGGTCATCGGGTCGCTCCCGCGTGCACAGCACAACCGAGATCGGCGGCAGCGGGTTCGCGATCGGCGGGTTCAGCGTGCGGGTCGGCTGGGGAAGGGTCAGCGTGACGGCGCTGTCCACGATGTCTGCTTCGACGAAGTCGATGGGTTCGGAGCCGTCGCGCAACAGGATTCGGGCCCGTCGGTACCCGTCGGGACGAGTGAGGGCCACGGTGACCTGGCCGTCGTGATCGCCCACCGAGTCGATGTCCAGGCATCCGATCCAGCGGGCGTGGTTACCGTCGGGGTGCCCGCCCGGCGTCATCACGGGTTCGATTGTCAATGCAGTGCTCATAATTCGGTGACCCTTACCCAGTCGACAAGCATGGTGGCGGGAAATGGTGTGGTGTCATCGGCCGGGCCGGGCCAGTCGCCCCCGACGGCCAGGTTCAACAGCAGTTGGAAGGGCGCGTCGAAGACCCAGGTGGCACCGTCGGCCAGGTTCAGCGGTGTGACGGTGAGCAGCGTCATATCGTCGACCCCGGTCACGATCCGGCCGGGTGTGCGTTCGACCCAATAGGTGCGGAAAACGCCGGCGAGCGGGAACGGCACCGGCCCGGTGGCCGACATCTGCTGTCCACGTGCGGATCCGGCCTGTGGCGCGTGTACCGTCGAGTGCCATTCGGTCGCGTGATTGAGTGTCTCGATCACATCGATCTCACCGGCTGCCGGCCAACCGACCTCGTCGATGTTCGCGCCCAGCAGCCAGAAGGCCGGATGCAGCCCCGCCCCGGCCGGCAGCGCGATACGCGCCTCGGCCCGGCCGAAGGTGAAGGCGAAGCTGCCGTTGGTGTTCAGGCGCGCCGAGGTGATCTGTCCGGCAGCGTCGCGGCGTGCGGTGATGGCCAGGTGTCCGTTGCCGTCGAGGCCGACATTGTCGGGATGGTCGGTGTAGGTCTGCGACTCGTTGTTACCCCAGCCGCCACCGCCGGTGGCGATCTGCCAGATGCCATCCGGGGGAGCGCCTGCAGGACCGTCGAATTCGGAGTTCAGCAGCACAGTGGGCTGGCCCGCTGCGGTGTTGGCGGTGCCGAGCAGGGCGCAGGCGCCGACCACGGTGCTGACGGCGAGAAGGGCGCCGCCCCGCCACAGTGCGGACAGCCGAGCTGCCTTCATACGGGCGCCTCGGCGCGGCTGGTCGACCGTGCGGAGTCAAGGCCCAGCACCATGGCCGCGATCAGGATGGGATAGATCGCCAGTTGATCGAGAGCGAGGTGCCCGCCGATCTGGCCGAGGTATCCGACCAATGCGAGAACTCCCGCGGCACCGAACAGAACACGTTGCGGTACAGGGAGTTTTGTATCAGTGCCGAGCAGCAGGGTGCCGGCGGCGCCGAGGACGACGAACATCGTCAACATCGCGGTCGGCAGCGAGCGGCCGGTGAGAACACCGGACAGCGCCAGGGCCGGACCAGCAGCGGACAGCAGCGCCGCCGGTGCGGTCGGGATCCGCCGACGGACGGCCGGTGCCAACCCGATGAGCCCGACCGCGAGTCCGGTGATGATCACGGCGGCGGGCATCGCCGACGGCAGCAGCCACTCGGCGAGGAAATAGGTCAAGATGCCCAGGGTGGCGAATCCGCTGAACCGATGGTGGTCCACGATGGTGTTCATCGACCTGCTTCCCGACGCGAGGTGCGGACCAGCCCGACGGCGTATCCGATTGCGGTGTAACAGAAACCGACGATGATGGCGAGGACGCGGCGTGGGTTCGAACGTGCCCGCCAGGCACCGGAGGGCAGAATCCGGGTGGTGTAGCTGCGCTCGCTGGCCAGTGCCGCCTGCTGACCGGAGATCCGCGTCAACGACGCCTTGGACCGGCCCTCCTGGTAACACCGACGGGTGAAGTACCGCAGGGTGGCCCGCTCGGATGGCACATGGTGTTCGACCCGGAATGCGGTATGCCGGATGATCTGCTGATCCGGGTATTCGGCGCGCAGTTGGACGCCCATCAGGGTCTCCTCGCAGCCGGCCGGTAGATCGCCGACCCGGCCGAGTTCGGTGGAGAATCCGTCGATCTCGACCAGTGCGGTGCGCCGGGCGGCCATCGCCGCTCCGATGGGGTTGCGGATCTGTGCACCGCAGGGCGGCAGGCCGCGATAGTCGCAGCCGACCACCCAACCGAATTCCTCGGGGAACCAGTGCGGTGCGGTGCCGGATTCCCAATCCGCGTCCACCGCACCACCGATGGCGACCACTGACGGATCGGTGAAGGCGGACCGGGCGCCCGCCAGCGAACCGTCCGTCAGCACCGCGTCATCGTCGACGAAGACCACCACATCCTTCGCCGACCGCTCGACTCCGGTGTTGCGGGCACCCGACAATCCCCGCTGAAAGCGGTTGGACACCAGTTCGATCCGCGGATCGAGGGTGCTGGTCAGATCCTGTAGGAGCGCGTCATTGTGGTCGACGACGACAATGATCTCGTCATCGCCGGCGATCTGGGCCAGTGCGGAGTCCACCACGCGCAGCACCTGGGCGCGGCGCGCGGCGGTGTAGCAGCAGATCACGACGGACAGGTCGGCCGATGCGGCAATGGGACTGTCGCGGTGGTGGTCTCGCGCTGAGACGGGCGGCACGGCATCGACTCCAGGCAGGTACGCGACGCAGCGCGTGGGGGGACGGGTCTGGGAGTACCAGATACAAGTAAGGCTAGGCTAGCCTACATCATTCGGCGGCGGTCAGGTCGGCTACCGTCTGGGGCAGCAATTCCAGCGCCGCTTCCACTGTCTCGGGCGCGTGCACCGTACGGTGGAATTCGGCAGTGAACCAGAGGTTTTCGGTGACGCCGACTGAGGTGACCGTCACACCTGCCGGTTCGGCCGGGTCGCTGGCGACCAGCATGCAGGCCCGGCGTCGGTCGAGGAACGGCCATGGCCCGTTCCACTGCGCCCACCCGAGATTCGAGTGCAGCAGCTGCAGGCGCGCTGACGTCGCAACGGTCGGGGACGGTTCCGGCGTCGACTGCCTGCGACGCGCTTTTGCGGTGCCCACCAGCAGATTAGCGACCGGGCGACCCGTTCGGGTGGCTCGGGTCATCTCCTTCTGCAGTGCGGTCGGGCCGCCGGTGCGGTCCAGTGTGAAATCCAGGCCGGCCGAGAAGGATGCCAACGTGTCGGTACCGCGGGGGAGATATCGGCGAACGTCGAACGGGATCTTGACGGTGTCGGACACCGTGAGTCCGACACGCTCGAATGCCACGTGCAGCGCGCAGGTGAACAGCGCCACCATGCTCACGCCCGGCAGTGCGGCATCACGTCGGGCGCGTAGCTCGGCCAACTGGCCGGCGGACAGACCGATGCTGCGGGTGGTCGGCCCGGGGACGAAACCCGTCACCGGGCCGACCTCGGGCACCGGCGCCGGTTTGCGTCGAATTCCCTGGCCGGCCAGCAGTTGCGCAAGCCGGACCGGATTGACGCCGAAGGTTCGCAAGGCCGCCCGACGCAGGGCTGAGTGTGAACGCGCGTAGCGCTGCCAGGTGGCCGGGTCGCCGGCGTCGGTCAGGCCGAACAGCACATCGAGCAGCGTGTGGATCAGCGGGATCTCGCCGAGGCCGTGGCTGAAGTCGATCGCCAGCCACTCGCCGGCCGCGGCCACTGTGACGGCGCGGTCGTCGAGGCCGCGGACGGTGTGCAGCAGATCGGTGGGTGTCATCGAATCGGGCAGCGGAACAACCGAATGCAGACGCGGCGCTGCCGCCGGCGCGACATGGCCCCACTCGGTGCTCGCCGGCGATGGGTCCAGGCAGAGTCGAGCGACCGGGCCGGCGGAGGTCATGGTGTCGAGGCGGGCGCAGAGCACCTCGGGCTCCGGAAGTCGCAGTGGGCCGACCACCACGGCGGACCGTCGCCTGCTGTGTGCCGTGTCCAGGGTCGCCACAGGCACGCGCGCGGTCTCCCCAGCACACCCGTCGGCAACAATAAATGACATGACGGTGCGACTCTAGCAATGTCGAACGCAAATAATGGGGCTACCTTTTGGGCCCCGGCACCCGCCCGACGATCGGAGTCGAGTCGTTACTGCGGTGCGGTCGGAAAGGTGGCATCCTCATCACTTTTGACGGCTGTGGCGTCCGGGCTGTCACGGTCGTCACGGTTGCTGATCAACAGTGCCGCCAACGCGCCGACCACACACACCACTGCGGTTATGGCGAAGATCTCACCGTACTGCATGGTGTATGCGGTCCGGGTGTTCTCCAACAGTTGATTGGCCGCTTCCATCATGTTGGTAGTGTTGACGACCGGCAGCGTCGCAAGAATCTGGTTGAAGCGGTACAGGCCCCAGGCTGACAGCGCAGCCATGCCGATCAGCATGCCGATCATCCGGGCGACGACCACTGCGGCCGAGGCGATTCCGTGCTCGGCGGACGGGACCACCCGCAGCGCCGCCGATGTCAGGGGGCCGATGACCAGTCCCAGGCCGAAGCCGGCCAGCGCCAGATCGGTGTCGAAGACCGGCAGGGTGAACAGCCCGAAGTCGTGCCGGGCCGACAGCACATCCACACCCCAGTGCGAGATCAGCCAGTAGCCGGAGGCGGCGATCAGGAGGCCGACGACGGCGATCGGCCGATCACCGAGCCGGGTGGCCAGGAAGCCGCCGAGCAGTGCGCCGATCGGCAGCGCGATCAGGAAGCGCAGCAGCAGCACGACCGCTTCGTTCTTGTCCATGCCGAGCACGCCCTGCCCGAACAACTCGATGTTCACCAGCGTCACCATGAGCGCGGCTCCGGCGCACAGCGATGCGGCCAAGGCGGCGAGGAATGGTCGGAATCGCACACCGGCGGGTTCCAGCAGTCGCGTGGTGGCCCGTTTCTCCCAGGCGAAGAAACCGATCATCGTCAGCACCGCGACGATCAGCAGTGGGATGCCGTAGCTGGGCAGCAGGTTCTGCCCGTCTGGCGACGGGTTGTACAACCCGACCACGGCGGCACCGAGCGCGATGGCCAGCAGCACACCGCCGACGACGTCCACCTTCTGCTGCGGTTGGCTCTTGTCGCGGGGCGCCACGCTGAAATGGATCATGACCATCGCGGCGGCGGCCATCGGGATGTTGATCCAGAAGATGTCGCGCCAGGTGTTCAGTGCCCAGATCACGGCGATGCCGTACAGCGGACCCAGCACACTGCCGAGTTCCTGTGCCGCCCCGATACCGCCGAGCACGGTGGCGCGGCCGCGTTCGGACCACAGGTCGGCCGCCAGTGCCAGGGTGACGGGCAGCAGGGCGCCGCTGGCCACGCCCAGGATGGTGCGGCCGATGACCATGGTGGTCAGGTCGCCGGCCAGGGCGGTGACCACTGATCCGATCATGAACCCGAGCAGTCCTGCCTGCAGGATGAGCTTGCGGCCGAACCGGTCGGATGCCTTGCCCAGCAGCGGCATGGCGGCGATATAGCCCAGCAGGTAACTCGTCACGATCGGCGTGACCTGCTGGATCTGGTTTATCGGGATACCGACGTCGCGCATGATGTCGGTGATGATGGTGATCACCACATAGGTGTCGAGTGCACCCAGGGTGACGGCGAGGCCACTCGCGCTGATGGCCAGGCGGCGGTTGCTCCCCGCCGAGCTGCCTGCCCGGTGGCTGGTGGCCGCCGACATCAGGTGGCGGGCTTCGTGACGGTGACTTCCTTACCCCAGTCCGTCAGCGTCATCGTGATCGTGTTGCCGGCCGACGGTTCGATCATCACCTGAGCCAGTTGATGATCGCCGTCTTCACGGATCCACGCAGTGGCCGGCGCCGGAGCGGTGGCGTTGAGCTGAGGGGCGATCTTGTTGATGGCGTCGGCGCTGACCGTGCCGGTGATCTTGACGGCATCCGCGCCGCCGATGGGTTCGCGTCCGTCGGCCTTGGGGTCGGTGATGCCGGCGAGCACATTGGCCAGACCGTTGTCGGGGTTCAGGATCGCCGAGATGTCGTAGATATCGGCGGCAGGCCCGAAGTTCTGCATGTTGCCGCCCTTGGTGATGGCGCCGTACAGATCGCCGTCGACCACGACGAAGCCGACGTCGGTCAGCTTCTGGCCCAGGAAGATCAGGTCGGCGCTGCCCTGGGCGGCGACTGCGGGTGCATTGGTCAGATCACCGCTGAGCGTGGCGATCGGCAGTTCCTTGATCTCACCGCCGACGGCGAGCTCAAGGTGCACGCTCTGCTGGCTGCGGGTTGTCGCGGCCGACTCGGTCAGCAGCGTGGCGGCGTCGGGGAGCGGGGCGTCATCGCTCTTCGAGGAGCAACCGACGAACGCGAGGGCCATGATCGCGGCCAGGACGGGAAGAAGGACTCGGACTGCACGGGGGCGCGTCTGCATGTTCTGCATCGTAGTGGGTCGCCCTGGATGGACCCGCGCTACATGGACCGCACTAGCCTGGTGTGCATGTTCACCGGAATCGTGGAAGAGCTCGGCGAAGTCGTCGGCAAGGAGGACCTGGCCGACGCCGCGCGTTTCGTCATCCGCGGACCGGTGGTCACCTCCGACGCCGGTCACGGCGATTCCATTGCGGTCAACGGTGTCTGCCTGACGGTGGTCGAGGTGCGACCCGACGGCGCATTTACCGCCGACGTGATGGCCGAGACCCTGAACCGTTCGAGCCTGCGGGCGGTGGAGGTGGGCGGCAAGGTCAACCTGGAGCGTGCCGCGGCCATCAACAGCCGCCTCGGCGGCCACATCGTGCAGGGGCACGTGGACGGCACGGGTGAGGTGGTCTCGCGGACGCCGTCGGAGAACTGGGAAGTTGTCCGCGTCTCACTGCCTGCCGCCCTGGCCCGTTACGTCGTGGAGAAGGGGTCGATCACGGTCGACGGCATCTCGCTGACGGTGTCCGGGCTCGGGCCGGACTGGTTCGAGGTGTCGCTGATCCCGACCACCCTGGCGCTGACCACCTTGGGTTCGGCGGTGGTTGGGACGCCGGTGAATCTTGAGGTGGATGTGATCGCGAAGTACGTCGAACGGTTGCTCGGGGACCGCGACCGCTGAGGCCGGGCTTTGCTCCCGGCGGCGACAGCAACACATCGCGGCGACGCGTCGAGTGCGCTGCGGTGGGTGTCCGGCCGGCCCGAAAACGAAAAAATTCTGCGGCCCGATCGTGCTGGGCGGGATAAATCTGACGGTGGCTGACACCTGGTTGCCGATATCCGTTATGTAAAGGTGAATTCACTCTCCGCTGCGGGGTGTGATGCCGTGGAACGGCATCGGTGGATGATGCGCAACGTGACAGTTATTACAGCTGAGAACCATTTCCTCGACAACTTTCGCAACAGTGCGTCGCGGAAAGCTCGGCAGCGTTGGTACGCCGTGATTCCAAACTGCCTTGTCTGTTGCTGAAGGGCCTGATTGCTGGCGTTGAAAGTCGTACGCTTTCGATCGGTAATTTTGCCGACGGCGTCTAACCGCGGTGTCCGCTGAATGGTGGACACGGGCTGAAATCCGCCCTGGGAACTTCCTCGGAATGTGCTTTTCAGTTATTGACGAGCGTGTTAACTTACGCCGCAGTCAATACCTTTCGGTGTGTTCTTCGTGACAGCCGGAGTGGTCAGCGCGGTCGAATGTCGAGGAGCGATATGGCAACCCATCGGAAGAATTCGTCAAAGAAGCGGATGCGTGCCGGCGAATTCGCTGTGGCCGCATTCCTCGGTCTGGCGGTCACCGCCGCCCCGGCCGTTGCCGCTGCCGACACTTCCGATGGCGCCTCCAATGGGCCGTCCGCCGACTCCGACAGCAAGGCGTCGGACTCGCAGGGCACCTCGACCGGGCCGAGCTCGTCGGGCGGTGGCACCACCGGCCCATCGTCCTCGTCCTCGCTGAACGATGACGATGATGACGACGCGGATGACAGCACCACTGCCGCCGATGACGATGACGATGATGCGGATGACGTCGACGCCGAGACCGGCGATGTCGATGCCGGCGACGAGGATGCCGACGATGCCGATGACGGCGAGGACACCGACGCGGGCGATGACGGCGACGGAGCTGAGACCGGAGATGGCACCGGTGCGACCGGTACCGACGAGGTAACCACCGAGCCGGAAGTCGTCGAGCGACCGGTGGCCGAGCCGGAGGTCGTCGCGCCACCGGCCGCCGAGCTCCCGGAAACCCCCGCCGACACCGGCCCGGTCCCGATCATCATCCCGATCGAGGTGCTGGAGATCCAGAAGTCCGCGGAGCTGTCCTCGTTGACCGGGTCCGATCCGGTCCCGACCCCGCCCGCGTTGGCGTCGGCGCTGTTGGATATCGACCTGGTTCCGGAGCCGCCGGTCATCCCGGGCTTCGCGCCGTTCATGGGCATCATCAACGCGTTGGCCAACTGGGTCGACCAGATCTTCCCGCCGTACGAGTCCGACCCGATCCTCAACCCGACCCAGGTCGCCGCCGGCTGGGTGATGTCGCTGTGGGCCGGACTGCAGGGCACTTACTGGAACGGTCAGCCGACCCCGTTCACCTTCGGCGCTCTGGTCCTGATGACCGCCGCCTACAACCGTTATGAGCGACTGGCTACCAACCAGCTGCCCGGGGCGCCCACCGTGTCCGCGGGTCCGCTGCCGCTGACCTGGAAGCTCAAGAGCATCGATCCGAACGGTGACCCGCTGATCTACTCGGTGGACCTGTCCGGTCAGCCCAGCAACGGTCTGGTCACCATGAGCCCGGACGGCACCTTCAGCTTCGTGCCGAACTCGCTGGACGACCTGAACAACGGCGCCGATGTCACCTTCACCGTCCGCGTCAACGACAGCCTGGGCTTCCTGGAGCACCCGCTCACCCCCGACGGCAACGACGCGTTCTACACGGTGACCTTCCGCTACCCGGGCCTGGGTATCAACAACCTCCCGGTGTTCAACGCCGGCGGCCAGGCCCAGGTCGCCGGATACGACCCGGTCACCGGCAAGGTCACCATCACCGCCCAGGCCACCGATGCCGACGGCGATCCGCTGACCTACACCGCAACCTCGTTGTGGGGCAACGTCGTTCGCAACGAGGATGGCACCTTCACCTACACCCCGACCGATTTTGCGCGGCACGCGGCGGCCTCGCTGCTGGGCGCCAAGACCGACCTCGTCAGCATCTGGGCCAACGACGGCCGCGGCGGGATCACCCTGCTGCCGACCATGGTGACCGTCGACATCATCAGCGCCAACACCGCGCCCACCATCACCGTTGGCACCGCCACCACCGAACCGATCACCGGCATCATCAGCGGCTCGTTCGATGTCGAGGACGCCGACGGTGACCTCGTCATCGTCACCGGCGACGTGATCACCCCACGCGGTGGCCTCGTCGTGGTGACCCCGCTGGGCTACGCCTACACCCCGACGCTGCTGGCCCGGTCGCAGGGCGGCACGGACACCTTCACCGTCACCCTCAACGACGCGCACGGCGGTGTCGTCGAGGTCTCGGTCACCGTCACGATCAACCGGATCAACAGCAACCCGATCGGCGGAATAACCACCGGCACAAGGGATGCCGACGGCGTGGTTCGTGGCACCGTAGCGGCCACCGACTTCGACGGTGATGATCTGACCTTCACGCTGGCCGGCGGGGCATCCTCGGGCTACAGCTCCAGCGGCGGCATCGTGCTGCTGAACTCCAACGGCACCTTCACCTTCATCCCGAAGCCGGGCGGCATCCTCGGTGACCTGACACTGGACTCGTTCGAGGTGAACATCTCCGACGGTCGCGGCGGCACCGCCACGACTACGGTGACGCTGTTCGCCAACCTCAAGATCGACCCGGTGGTCACGTCCAACGTCGACGGTGTCATCAACGGTGGCCTGGACATCGACGCCGGCGGCAACAACGGTCTGCTGACCTACGGGCTCGGCACCGGGCCGACCAAAGGCAACGTCACGGTCAACGCCGACGGCACCTACACCTACACCGCGACCACCGCGGGCTGGAACGACTCCGATACCTTCACCATCGTCGGAACCGTTGACGGTAAGTCGATCACGGTTGCCACCGTCACCGTCGTGCCCAAGCCCAACGTCGCACCGACGGCGCCCCTGATCGACGGCGCCGTCGTCGTCGGCGGATCGGGTATCGCCAGCGGCACCATCGACGCCTCCGACGAGAACGGCGACACCCTGCACTACAGCGTCGATGGCTACGGCGGCGCATCGACCCGGGTGCTGTCCAACGGCGCCATCGTCACGGTCGACCAGAACGGGAAGTGGCACTACATCCCGGGTCTGGACAGCGGCGTGCTGGGCGTCATCGTCGGGTCGTCGTTCACCGTGTACATCTCCGACGGCAAGGGCGGGCAGACCAGCACCCTGGTCACCGTCAGCACCCACGACCTCGCGCTGCCGGTCACCAAGACCGGTAACAACGGCACCGTGACCGGTGGGCTGGGCTTGACCGCCGGCGAGCAGGGGCTGATGACCTACAGCCTGGGCGCCGGCCCCAGCAAGGGCACCGTCACGGTGAATGCCGACGGCACCTACACCTACACCGCGACCACCGCGGGCTGGAACGAGTCAGACAGTTTCACCATCATGGGAACCGTTGGGGGAGAGACGATCGCGGTCGCCGTCGTGTCGGTGGTGCCGAAGACGAACAGCGCGCCGACCGCACCGCTGATCGGCGGGGACACCGTGATCGGCGGATCGGGGATCGCCTCGGGAAATGTCGGTGCCAGTGACGCCGACGGTGACACGCTGCACTACAGCGTCAGCAGCTACGGTGGTGCGTCGACCCGGGTGCTGTCCAACGGCGCCATCGTGACCGTGGATTCGAATGGCAAGTGGCACTACATCCCCGGCCTCAACAGCGGTGACCTGGGCGGTGCAGTGCCCTCGATTGCCTTCTCGACCTTCACCATCTATGTCTCCGACGGCAAGGGCGGGCAGACCAGCACGCTGATCACCGTCAACACCCACGAGCTCGACATCCCGGTCACCAAGGTCGTCAACAACGGCACCGTGACCGGTGGGCTGGGCCTGACCGCCGGCGAGCAGGGGCTGATGACCTACAGCCTGGGCGCCGGCCCCAGCAAGGGCACCGTCACGGTGAATGCCGACGGCACCTACACCTACACCGCGACCGCCGCGGGCTGGAACGAGACCGACACCTTCACCATCATGGGAACCGTTGGCGGGCAGACGATCGCCGTCGCCGAGATCTCGGTGGTGCCGAAGTCCAACGCCGCGCCTACAGTCGACCCGATCGACCTGGTGACCGTCGTGGGAGGTTCGGGGATCGCGACCGGCAATGTCGGTGCCAACGATGCCAACGGTGACACCCTGCACTACAGCGTCACCGGCTACGGCGGTGCCGCCACCAAGGTGCTGTCCAACGGCGCGATCGTCTCGGTCGATTCCGACGGCAAATGGTCCTACATCCCCGGACCCAACAGTGGTGTCCTGGGCGTCATCCTGGCCTCGTCGTTCACCGTGTACGTGAGCGACGGCAAGGGCGGCGAAGCCAGCACCCCGATCGTCGTCACCACCCACGACCTGAGCATTCCGGTCACCAAGGTGGGCAGTAACGGCACTGTCACCGGTGGCCTGACGCTGAACGCCAACGAGCAGGGGCTGATGACCTACAGCCTGGGCGCCGGCCCCAGCAAGGGCACCGTCACGGTGAATGCCGACGGCACCTACACCTACACCGCGACCACCGCGGGCTGGAACGAGACCGACACCTTCACCATCGTCGGCACCATCAATGGTCAGTCGATGACGGTCGCCACGGTTTCCCTTGTGCCTAAGGTGAATGCGGCGCCGACCTCCAAGGGCCTCGATGGTGCCGTGATCGTCGGCGGTTCGGGTATCGCGACGGGCAACGTCGATGCCGATGACGACGACAATGACACGCTGCATTACAGCGTTGTCGGCTACGGCGGCGGGTCCAGCAGACTGTTGGGCAACGGCTCGATAGTCACCGTCGATGCCAACGGCAAATGGTCCTACGTTCCGGGACAGAACAGCGGTGTGCTCGGCGCCATCGTCGGCTCCACCTTCACCGTCTACGTCAGCGACGGGAAGGGCGGACAGACAAGCACTTTGGTCACCGTCACCACCCACGACCTGGACCTGACGATCACCACAACCAACGGTGGGCACGGGATCACCAGCGGTGGCGTCCAACTGGAGCCCAGCGAGCAGGGCGTGCTGACCTACAGCCTGGGCAACGGCCCCACCAAGGGCACGGTGACGGTGAATGCCGACGGCACCTACACCTACACCAGGACGGCATCCGGCCATACCGGTGGCCCGACCGACACCTTCCAGATCATGGGCACCGCCGGCAATGTCAGCATCGTCGTCGCGACCGTCACGGTCACTCCGACGCTGAGTAACGCGGCACCTACCGCCGGAACTACCACGATCACCGAATCGTCACTCGGTATCAGCATTCTGGGACTGCGGACGCAGAGCAGCAAGGGTAAGGTCACCGCCTTCGATGCCGACGGCGACGCCATCACCTATCCGGGCGGGTCGATCATCCCGTCGATGTTCGGCTCGGCCAACGGTGGAACGGTGTCGTTCTACTCGGACGGTACGTTCACCTATTCGATCACCAAGACGAACAGTTACTTCCACGCCGCGGCCGCCAACGGCGCGTCCGGCCTGATCGCCAACGACACGTTCAGCATCACCGTGACGGACTCGCTCGGCGCGAGCTCCACCATCGTGGTGTCGGTCCCGATCGAGAAGCTGAACGCCGGCCCGTCGTCGAATGTCTCGACCAACGCCAGTTCGGACCCTCTCGGTGTGGTGCGTGGCACGCTGAACGGGTCCGACGATGACGATGACACGTTGAGCTACAGCCTCATCGGCGTCACCGGGGGATCGGCTTACACGGCCAACGGCGGCATCGTCACGCTGTCCGGGAACACGTTCACCTACATCCCGACGAAGTCCGGGGCCACCACGGATACCTTCCAGGTGACGGTTTCGGACGGACACGGTGGAACCACCACGGCGACGATCTCGGTGTCCCAGGCAACACCGTCGCCGGTGACGATCACCAACCCCGCCAACAATGTTCAGAACATCACCCTGAACGCGCCGGCCAATGACGCAGCCCTACTGACATTCAGCGTCGGCATGCAGGGCACGAAGGGCACCGTCGTCCGCAACGCCGACGGCACGTACACCTACACGCGAAACGCCGGTCTGGGGCACTCGACCACGCCGAACGATTCGTTCACGATCATCGGCACCGATGCCTCGGGCAAGTCGGTGACGATCGCGACCGTCAATGTGGCACCGACGATTCCGAACGCGGCGCCCATCGGCGGTGCGGTGACGATCACCAGTTCGTCGCTGAACTCCGTCAATGTGGGCACCACAAAGCGCCAGCAGACGGCCGGCAGTATCGCGGCCTCGGACTCTGACGGGGACGCCGTGACATTCTCTGCCGGTACCTTCTCGACCAGTAACGGCGGGTCGGTCACGGTAAACGCAAACGGCACGTTCAGCTACACCATCGACAAGTCGTTCCTGACGGACTACTACCACGATGCGGCCAAGGTAGGGGCCTCGGGCAGCGCCGTCGCCGATTCGTTCTCGGTGACAATCAGCGATGCCTTTGGCGGAAGTACCAGTTACGTCGTCAACGTGCCGATCTACGCGGAGAACGATGACCCCAGCATTACCGGCGGGGTGCGGCTGTTCAACTCGTGGACTTCAGTTTTCGCGTCCGGATCAAATGGCGACTCGATCACCACTTCGATCACCAAGCAGCCTCAAAACGGCTCGGCCTCGTACAACTCGGGCGCCGGAATCCTGAGCCACAACGGCGCATCGAGTGGCAACACGATCATCTTGACTGTCACCGAGACCGGTTACTGGAAGGTGGTCAACGGTGTCGCCCAGGTGGGCACTTTGGCCAGCACCAGTCGGACGTTCACCGTTTAGGAATTCGGCACGACTTTCAGCTAGGAGGTTCGCACCATCACCATCGATGATCTGCCCCGTGTCTATGACGCGTCGAAGGGCACGCACATCGGGCCCGCATCCGGAACCGGTATCACTGCGGTGCCCACTACCGGCGCGGTCGTCCAAGCTATGTCAACGCCAATTGTTCTGCATGCCAACGAGGCTCCGACAGCTACCGTCGAAGTAGGCAATCCACATCCGAAGACAGGTGCGATCTTCGGATCGGTAACTGCGGTCGACCAAGGCAGCGGCGCGATCAAGTACGGCCCGACGCTGTTCACCACGGCGAAGGGCGGACTCGTCTCAGTAGGTGCATCCACAGGCCATTTCACCTATACGCCATCCGTCCAGGCGCGGCAGTTGGCCAGGTGCAGCACAGAACCGGCAAACAAGGTCGATATCTTCATCATCTCGGTCACCGATTTGTATGGTCGCCGCACCGATGTACCGGTCACAGTGAACCTATTTGGCTCGAACGTGCCACCTACCGGTGCGGCGAGGGTCCGGATGCCGGATGAGGCTGGTGTGGTTTTCGGTCATATTGAGGGGGCGGCTTTCGATGGTGCGCGTCTTACCTTCACGTTGCTGAATTCGTTCAATCCGGGCGACTCGACCGGCGAATCGGCATATTCGCAGAAGGGCGGCCTGGTTCAACTCGACCCTGATACCGGTCGGTTCGTGTTCATCCCGAGGGTGTCGGAGGCGGTCTTTCCCGGGCAGGACACGGACACTTTCATGGTCACCGCTGTCGATGCGCAGGGTGGTACAGCCGACATCTTGGTCAAATCGCTGGCGCACCTGAACGTAAAAGCCGTCGCGCTCGGCGGCGGGCCCGAGGTGCAGTACGGAAAGCTGGCGGGGACAACGGCCCAACGTGGTCCGCTGCAGTTCTCCGTCGGCCGCCCACCGAGGAAGGGCACCGCCCGGGTCGACCCAATCGGTCGCTACCTCTACACCCGCACACCGGGCCTCGGGCACGGCATCACCGCCGAGGACAGCTTCACCATCATCGGCACCGATGACTTCGGTCGTTCCATCACCGTTGCCACCGTGCAGGTGTGCCCACCGCTCGCCGATACCGCACCGGTGCCCGGCACCGCCCACATCACCGAGTCCGCCGTCAACGCCGCCGGTGTGCAGACCACCCGCGGCCGGATCGCCGCCGGAGGGTTGCGCTTCGACGGTGGGGGACTGCCGGGCAACACCGTGCTGTCGGCCAAGGGCAGCACGGTGACGCTGAATCACGACGGCACCTTCACCTACTCCAGCGCCCTGAACACCGCCGTCGGGCACGCCGCCGCGGCGGTCACCGCGCTCGCGGCGGACAAGATCGACCACTTCACCGTCACCGCGACCGACGGCACCCGGGTCGTGGTGCCGGTCGCGCTGTTGCCGCACAACAACGCCCCGACCCAGGCCACCGTCGGTGCCAGCGGCCGGCTGTCGCTGCTCAAGACGGGATCGTGGACCACCACCATCGTCGATGTCGACGGGGACGACTTCACCTTCGCGGTCGTGCAGGACCGGCCGAAGGGCACGGTCTCGGTGCGCCACACCCGGGACGGGGCCTACCTGGTCAATTACACCTCGACCTCGGTGCGCGTCGGCTGCTATCTCCCGTCGGAGACCTTCACCATCCGGTTCTACGACGGCCACGTCAGGGCCGACGGCACCCCGGCGTATGTGAGCGCGACCTACACATTCTGATCTGATCCGCCAGGAAGTTGTTGCCCGTCGAACCCCCAGGGGACGGCGGGCAATAACTGTTGATGGGCCGTGGTTCATACTGGTGTAACCGCTCGACCCCGCCCACCTGCGCGGGTCGGGACGCACACGAACTGATGAAGGTGGCACAGGAATGACTAGCCCCGAGACGAGGCGGCGATGACGAGGCTGGATTCCGTCGAACGGGCGGTAGCCGACATCGCGGCGGGTAAGGCTGTCGTGGTCATCGATGATGAGGACCGCGAGAACGAGGGCGATCTGATCTTCGCGGCCGAAAAGGCCACTCCCGAGCTGGTTGCATTCATGGTCCGCTACACCTCCGGCTACCTGTGCGTGCCGCTGGACGGCGAGGTCTGCGACCGATTGGGCCTGCTTCCGATGTACGCGGTCAACCAGGACAAGCACGGCACCGCCTACACGGTCACCGTCGATGCCAAGAAGGACGTCGGCACCGGGATCTCGGCATCCGACCGCGCCACCACGATTCGCGTATTGGCCGACCCGGCCGCCGTCGCCGATGATTTCACCAAGCCCGGCCACGTCGTCCCGCTACGCGCCAAGGATGGCGGCGTGCTGCGTCGCCCCGGCCATACCGAGGCCGCCGTCGACCTGGCCCGCCTCGCCGGCCTGCAGCCGGCCGGTGCCATCTGCGAGATCGTCAGCCAGAAGGACGAAGGCTCGATGGCGCAGACCGAGGAACTGCGGGTCTTCGCCGACGACCACGATCTGGCCCTCATCTCGATCGCCGACCTGATCGAATGGCGTCGCAAGCACGAAAAGCACATCGAACGAGTCGCGGAGGCCCGCATCCCGACCCGGCACGGCGAATTCCGCGCCGTCGGCTACACCTCGATCTACGAGGACGTCGAGCATGTCGCGCTGGTCCGCGGCGATATCTCCGGGCCAGAGTTCGACGGTCACGATGTACTGGTCCGGGTGCACTCCGAATGCCTGACCGGTGACGTCTTCGGCTCGCGCCGCTGCGACTGCGGCCCCCAGCTGGATGCGGCGATGGCCATGGTCGCCAGCGAAGGCCGCGGCATCGTGCTCTACATGCGCGGCCACGAGGGCCGCGGCATCGGCCTGCTGCACAAGCTGCAGGCGTACCAGCTTCAGGACGCCGGCGCCGACACCGTCGACGCCAATCTGGCGCTGGGCCTGCCCGCCGACTCGCGTGACTACGGTATCGGCGCGCAGATCCTGGTCGACCTGGGCGTGCAGTCCATGCGGCTGCTCACCAACAACCCGGCCAAACGCGTCGGCCTGGACGGTTATGGCCTGCACGTCACCGAGCGGGTGCCGCTGCCGGTGCGTGCCAACGCCGAGAACATCCGCTACCTGATGACCAAACGCGACCGGATGGGACACGACCTGGTGGGCCTGGAGGATTACGACGAGGCGCACCCGGGCGGCACCCTGTGAGCGGCCACGCGGGAGCCATTCCGGATCTGCCCGATATCGACGCCTCCTCGGTGTCGCTGGGCATCGTGGTCAGCACCTGGCATGCCACCATCTGTGACGCCCTGCTCGACGGTGCGCTGCGCGCCGCCAAACAGCTCGGCGTGACCGATCCGGCCATCGTCCGGGTGCACGGTGCCATCGAGATCCCGGTCGTCGCGCAGGCGCTGGCCGCGAAATACGACGCTGTCGTCGCGCTCGGTGTGGTGATCCGCGGCGAGACTCCACATTTCGACTACGTCTGTGATGCCGTCACCCAGGGGCTGACCCGGGTGTCGCTGGACCAGTCCACCCCGGTGGCCAACGGTGTGCTGACCACCAACACCGAGCAGCAGGCCATCGCCCGCGCCGGGCTGCCGCAGTCCAGCGAGGACAAGGGCGCCCAGGCCGCCGCCGCGGCACTGTCGACCGCACTGGTACTGCGCGACCTGGCGTCATGACCGATCAGCAGACCTGGGATCTGGAGGTCCGGCCGCATCTGACGCCGTACTTCGTCTACGGGGCCGCATTCCTGATCGCCGCCGCGCACATCGGCGTCGGTTTCCTGCTCAAGGTCGGCTCCAGCGGCGTGGTGTTCCGCACCGCCGACCAGGTCGGGATCGCGCTGGTCGGTGTTGTCATCGCGTCTTGCGTGTTGTTGTTGGCCCGGCCCCGGTTGCGGGTCGGGCCCGCGGGTATCGCCGTGCGAAACGCGCTGGCGTACAAACTGATCCCGTGGTCGGAGGTGGTCGACGTGTCGTTTCCCGCCGGAGCGCGGTGGGCCCGGGTCGATCTCGCCGACGACGAGTACACGGCGGCCATGGCCATCCAGGCCGTCGACAAGGAGCGTGCCGTCGTCGCCATGGATCAGGTGCGCGAACTGATGCAGCGCTACAAGTACGACGTCAACTCACGTTCAGCGTCATCGTGACTTCGGGCGCCGCGGTGTCGGTTGCGCTGACGGTGAATCCCAGGCTGTTGTAGACGGCGAGGGCGCGGGCGTTGTCGCGATTGACCCGCAGTGTCACCCGCTGCACCCGCTGGCTGCGTGCCCAGTCCACCGCCTCGGCCACCAGAGAGCGTCCCAGGCCGTATCCGCGGGCCACCGGATCGAGCCATAGCGAATACAGGTACACCGATTCGGTGCCCTGGCGTTGGGCGCCGATCAGTCCGACGGCGCGATTATCGACGACGAGGGCGAACTGCGTATGCGCCCGCAACCGCCGGCGCCACTGCGCCGCGGTGAAGGTGCTCTCCTGCCGGTAGTGCGGGTCCTGTTCGCCCAACGAATCGGTGAGCGCCCGCAACCGCACGCCGGCGAATGCGCGCCAATCGGTCTCGGTGAGCCGGGCCACGCGCGCCTGCGTCATGGGTCCAGTATCACCGCAGATGGCTCCGGTAGGATCGACAAGTCGATGAGTACCTTGGAGTTCGTGTCAACCTCGGCTGACGGCATCGTCGGTGCCGATGTGCCACTCGTCACAGCACCCACCATCATCGCGGGGCTGGGCAGCCAGCCCGTCGTCACGGTGCCACTGGTCGGTGGGCGCGTACGTGCGGTGCTGCCGATCTGGCAGCGTCTGGCCGATACCGCCGTATTCTTCGACACCCCGATCCCTGATGTGGCCGCGCTGACCGTCGCGCTGAACGGATTCCTGGCTGCGGCGCCCACATCCGGGGTGCTGGCCGTCGACGTACTCGTGACCAGCGTCGGGGGACAGGCGCAGTTCGTCGTCTCCGGCTCGGTGATCGAGCCGGTCCGCGCGCAATCGGTGACCCTGGCAACCCGACCGTTCGACGCAGTGCCGCGGTGGCGGCAGCTGGCTGCGCGCACCGCAGGCCGCGCCGATGCCGACCTGACCGCCCGGGAACTGGCCGCCGCCGGCCATGCCGATATCGCCGACGTCGACGGTGACCGCATCGGGCGCCCGCGGTTCGGCGCGCTGATCTTCGAGGCCGCCACTGCCACGATCGGTACCGGTGCCGACAAGCTGCAACTCATGCAGGCCGCCGGTCTGCTGGACACGTTCGCGGTGAGCGACGAACCGGTCGACCTCGCCGGCGCGACCACCGCGTGGTGGATCTCGCCGACCTTCGAGCGGCACCCCGTCGCCGCCATCGGAACCCGTCGATTCGAGGTCGCGCCATGAGCTTCGACCCAGCATCCTTCGACACGTTCGTCATCGAGGGCAACGACCACGCCGACGGCCGGCTGGCGATGCACTACACCCTGCGCGGCAGGCAATCCGTACACTTCACCGAGACCATCGATTTCGGCGACAGCCTGGGCGGAGCAGCGCCGGATCCCACGTTGAGCCGGCTGCTCACGTTGACCTGTGCGCTGAGCTACTACAAGGCCGCGGCCCCGCCGAGCATCGAGATCGCCTTTCCGACCGCGGATTTCGAAAAGCACTACCTGCGTACCCTGATCGAGGGCGGTCTCGGTGAGTTCGCCTACCGCAATGATCTGCCCGGCGCGTTGACGCCCACCGTCACCGGCCCCGACGCGGCCACCGCGGCACAACCGTCCGATGACTGGGACCCGACGGCCGCACCGTTGGTGCCGGTCGGCGGCGGTAAGGATTCGGTGGTCAGCATCGAGGCCCTGCGCCGCGGTGACATCACACCGATGCTGTTCAGCGTCAACCGCTATGACCCCATCGACCGCTGTATCCAGGTCAGCGGCCTGGGCAGCGTGCACGTCCGGCGCAGCATCGACCGTGCACTCATCGAGGCGAATGCCGCCGGCGCCCACAACGGCCACGTGCCGGTCACCGCGATCAACAGCGTGATCGGGCTGATCGTCGCCGACGCCAACGAGTTGGGGCCGGTGGTGCTGTCCAACGAACGGTCCTCCAACATCGGCAATATCAAGTGGCTGAGCCGCGATATCAACCATCAATGGTCCAAGAGCCTGGCGTATGAGAAGCTGCTGCGGAACACGCTGGGGGCCTACGGTTTCAACCCCGACCGGTACTTCTCACTGCTACGCGGGCTCTCCGAGTCGCAGATCGCCGACCGCTTCGCGCACTGCACCGAGTACTTCCCGGTGTTCACCAGCTGCAACCGACTGTTCGCTCTGGACCCCAGCCGCCGCGCGACCTCGTGGTGCGGGATCTGCCCGAAATGCCAGTTCGTGTTCGTGCTGCTGGCGCCGCGACTCGGCAGGGCGACGCTGGAGCAGATCTTCGCACGGAACCTGTTTGCCGACAGCGGCAATCGGGATGGCTTCGCCGATATCCTCGGCCTCGGTGTGCACAAGCCCTTCGAATGTGTGGGGGAGTACTACGAGGCCGCCGAGGCGATGCTCGCGGTGATCGACGACCTGCAGTGGCAGGGTCTGCCGTTGGTCGACGAGTTCGCGCGGCAACGTACCGAACTCGAGGCGGTCGCGGTCGATCACCACACCGACCAGGCCGAACACCATGTACCCGAACGCTACCTGAAACTGCTCGATGACTGAGCTGGCCGGCCGTAACGTCGGGATCTGGGGCCTGGGCAAGGAGGGCCTGTCGATGGCCCGGACCGCGGCGCAGTGCGGTGCCGCACGCATCGTCGCGGTCGACGACGGGGCCGCCGGTGGCAGCAGTCCGCAGATCCCGGGCCTGACCGCGCATTACGGCCCCGACGCCCCGAACCTGTTGCGCGACACCGATATCGTGTTTGTCAGCCCCGGTGTGCCCTGGCATAACGCGGTGTTCGAGCAGCTCCGCCGGGACGGGCCGCCGGTATCCAGTGCCGCCGACTGGTTCATGACACAGCACGGGGCGCACACCATCGGGGTCACCGGCACCAAGGGCAAGAGCACGACAGCCTCGTTCCTGGCGCATCTGTTGCAGAGCCTGGGTGTGCCTGCGGCGGCGGCCGGCAATATCGGCACCCCGCTGTCGGACCTGTCCCCGGCGCAGGATCAGTGGGTGGTGGCCGAGCTGTCCAGCCAGCAGCTGGCCTTGCTGAGCACCTCACCCGCAGTGGCGGTGATCACCAATCTGTATCAGGACCACCTGGACTGGCACGGCGATGTCGACTCCTACTACGCCGCCAAGGCCGCCGTGTTCACCCACGGTGCGCGCACGCTTGTCACCACGACCGGGGTCTGCGACGCGCTGCGCAGGATCGGCATCACCGTCTTCCCGACGGTGCACGAGATCGACCCGGCGACGGTCAGCAGGCCGTCCGGTGACTCCGTGCTGTCGTATCCGCACAATGCGGTCAACGCCGCGCTGGCGGCTGCGGCCGCCGCGGAGGTGCTGGGGCGGCCGGTGCGTGACGACGAAATAGATTCCGCTGCAGCCACATTCGCCGGCCTGCCGCACCGGCTGCAGACGGTGCGCCGAACCCGGGGCATCCGCTGGATCGACGACACCCTGGGAACCACCGGCGAGAGCGTGGTGGCCGCGCTGTCGGCGATGACCCACGATGACGAGATCGCGTTGATCGTCGGCGGCATGGACCGCTCCCTGGACTACCGGCAGGTCGACGAATATCTGTGCAGCGGCGCGCGCCGGGTCTACTTGATTCAGGCGCCCACCAACGGCGCCCTGATCGGGGTCGAGTTCGCCCGTACCCATCCGGACCGCACCCACCGGGTCGCTGATCTCGACGAGGCCGTGCGGGTGGCCGCGGCCTTGCCCGGTGTGGATGTCGTGCTGCTCTCACCAGGGGCGGCCAGCTATGACCTGTACCGCAACTACGAAGCCAAGGGCGCGGCTTTCTGCGCTGTCATCGACACGCTCTAACCTGGACTCGTGCCCGATCCCGCGACCTACCGCCCGGCACCGGGTTCGATTCCCATCGAACCCGGCGTCTACCGGTTCCGCGATCCGCACGGCCGGGCGATCTACGTCGGCAAGGCCAAGAGTCTGCGCAGCCGGCTGAACTCCTACTTCGCCGATCTGTCGGCCTTGGCGCCGCGGACCCGACAGATGGTCACCACCGCGGGCAGCGTCGAGTGGACCGTGGTGACCACCGAGGTCGAAGCGCTCCAGCTGGAATACAACTGGATCAAGGAGTTCGATCCGCGGTTCAACATCCGCTACCGCGACGACAAGTCCTACCCGGTTCTGGCGGTCACCCTCAACGAGGAGTATCCGCGCCTGTTCGTCTATCGAGGTCCGCGCCGCAAAGGTGTGCGCTACTTCGGCCCTTACTCGCATGCCTGGGCCATCCGCGAGACCCTGGACCTGCTCACCCGGGTCTTCCCGGCCCGCACCTGCTCGGGCGGGGTGTTCAAGCGGCACAGGCAGATTGACCGACCCTGCCTGCTCGGCTACATCGACAAGTGTTCGGCGCCGTGCGTGGGAAAGGTCACCGCCGAACAGCATCGCAAGATCGTCGAGGACTTCTGCGACTTCCTGGCCGGCAAGACCGACCGCCTGGTCCGCGACCTGGAGAAGCAGATGAATGCCGCGGCCGAGGAGCTCGACTTCGAGCGGGCCGCCCGGTTGCGCGACGATATCGGCGCATTGCGCAGGGCGTTGGAGAAGCAGACCGTCGTGTTCGGTGACGGCACCGACGCCGACGTGGTGGCCTTCGCCGACGACGAACTGGAGGCGGCCGTGCAGGTGTTCCACGTGCGCGGCGGCCGGGTGCGCGGCCAGCGCGGCTGGGTGGTCGAGAAATCTTCGGAGCCGGAGGCGGATGGCCAGGCCTACCTGGTGGAGCAGTTCGTCACCCAGTTCTACGGTGATCAGGCCGAGTTGGGCGGGGCAACCGATGAGGCCACCACCCCGGTGCCGCGCGAGGTGCTGGTGCCGGTGCTGCCCGACAACGCCGACGAGCTGACCACCTGGCTGACCGAACTGCGCGGTTCCCGGGTGCGGCTGCGGGTGCCCGTGCGTGGCGACAAGAAGGCGCTCGCCGAGACCGTGCACCGCAACGCCCAGGAGGCGCTCGCACAGCACAAACTCAAGCGTGCCGGTGATTTCAACGCGAGATCGGCTGCCCTGCAGAGTATTCAGGAGTTCCTCGACCTCGCCGATGCCCCGTTGCGTATCGAATGTGTCGACATCAGTCACGTGCAGGGCACCGACGTGGTGGCCTCGCTGGTGGTGTTCGAGGACGGGTTGCCCCGCAAATCCGATTATCGGCACTACGCCATCCGCGAGGCAGCCGGTGACGGCCGTTCCGATGACGTCGCCTCCATCGCGGAGGTGACCCGGCGCCGGTTCGCCCGGCACATCGCCGATGCCGAGCAACCCTTGGTCGCCGAGGGCAAATCGCGGCGTTTCGCCTACCCGCCCAATCTGTATGTCGTCGACGGTGGCGCCCCGCAGGTCAACGCGGCGGCTACCGTGCTCGACGATCTCGGCATCAACGATGTCGCGGTCATCGGGTTGGCCAAACGCCTCGAAGAGGTCTGGGTGCCTTCCCAGGACGGCACAGTGGTCGATCCGATCATCTTTCCCCGCACCAGCGAGGGGCTGTACATGCTGCAGCGCATCCGTGACGAGGCGCACCGGTTCGCCATCACCTTCCACCGCAGTAAGCGGTCGAAACGGATGACCGCCTCGGCCCTGGACTCGGTGCGCGGGCTCGGCGAGCATCGCCGTAAGGCGCTGGTGACACATTTCGGTTCGGTCGCCCGACTGCAGGCCGCCAGCGTCGATGAAATCACTGCAGTGCCCGGAATCGGGGCGGCCACCGCCCGCGCGGTGCTCGACGCGCTCAACGGCGTCGCCGACCCACCGGCGGAAACCGGTACACCGGCTCCAGTTTTGAACAATGATCGTGACCAGACGCAGGACAAACCGTCAGAACAACCAACGGGGTGACAGACCAGGGCATGAGCGAGGAATCAGGAATCGACGTCGTCCTGGTCACCGGATTGTCAGGTGCCGGCCGGGGCACCGCCGCAAAGGTGCTCGAAGATCTCGGCTGGTACGTGGCCGACAACCTGCCGCCGGAGCTGATCGCCCGGATGGTCGATCTGGGTCTGGCCGCCGGGTCCCGAATCACCCAACTGGCGTTGGTGATGGATGTGCGATCACGCGGGTTCACCGGTGATCTGGATTCGGTGCGCAACGAACTGGCCACCCGCGGGATCACGCCCCGGGTGCTGTTCATGGAGGCCGCCGACGACATCCTGGTGCGTCGTTACGAACAGAACCGGCGCAGCCATCCGTTGCAGGGCAACCAGACTCTGGCCGAGGGGATCGCCGCCGAGCGGGCGATGCTGGCGCCGGTGCGGGCGACCGCCGATCTGGTGATCGACACCTCGAAGCTGGCCGTGCCCGCGCTGCGCGAGAGCATCGAGCGGGCCTTCGGCGGCGAGGCCATCGCCGAGACCAATGTCACGGTGGAATCCTTCGGCTACAAATACGGCCTGCCGATGGATGCCGACACCGTGATGGACGTCCGGTTCCTACCCAACCCGCATTGGGTGGACGAACTGCGGCCGCACACCGGTCAACATCCGGCAGTCCGGGACTTCGTGCTGGGTCAGCAGGGCGCGACCGAGTTCCTCGATACCTATCATCGGCTGCTGGGGGTGGTGATCGATGGATACCGCCGGGAAGGAAAGCGGTACATGACGGTGGCCATCGGTTGCACCGGCGGCAAGCACCGCAGCGTGGCGATCGCCGAGGCGTTGGCCGGCCTGCTCGAAGGTGACGAGACGTTGACGGTGCGGGCGCTGCACCGGGACCTGGGTCGCGAATGACCTCACGAAGGCGAGCGCGAGTGAGGATCGCAGCGAGGGACGAGCGAGGACCGGAGCGAGCGGGAGTCGAGTCATGACGACAGCTTCTGCACCACGCGTCGTCGCCCTCGGCGGCGGCCACGGCCTCTACGCAACGCTGTCGGCGGCCCGCCGGCTCACCCCCCACGTGACGGCCGTCGTGACCGTCGCCGACGACGGTGGTTCCTCGGGCCGGCTGCGCAGCGAACTCGACGTGATCCCGCCAGGTGATCTGCGAATGGCGTTGGCGGCATTGGCCTCTGACAGTCCGCACGGCCGGTTGTGGGCGACCATCATCCAGCACCGGTTCGGTGGGAGCGGCGCCCTGGCCGGCCACCCGATCGGCAACCTGCTGCTGGCCGGCATCAGCGAGGTGCTCGCCGATCCGGTCGCCGCACTCGACGAGTTGGCCCGCATCCTGGATCTCAAGGGCCGGGTGCTACCGATGTGCCCGCTGGCCCTGCAGATCGAGGCCGACGTGGCCGGGTTGGAAGCCGACCCGCGGATGTTCCGGGTGATCCGTGGTCAGGTGGCGGTGGCCACCACCGTCGGGCAGGTGCGCCGGGTGCGGCTGCTGCCCGGTGACCCGCCGGCCACCCGGCAGGCCGTCGACGCGATCATGGCGGCCGACCTGGTGGTGCTGGGCCCGGGCTCGTGGTTCACCAGTGTCATCCCGCACGTGCTCGTGCCCGGCCTGGCGGCCGCTCTCAACGCCACCACCGCCCGCCGGGCGCTGGTGCTGAATCTGGCCGCCGAACCGGGGGAGACCGCCGGGTTCTCCGCCGAGCGACACATCCACGTGCTGGCCGCCCACGCACCCGGGTTCAAGGTGGACGAGATCATCATCGACGCGTCGCGGGTGCCCAGTGATCGGGAACGCGAACAACTGGCACGCACTGCCAGCATTCTCGGTGCTCAAGTCGAGTTTGCTGACGTTTCAAGACCTGGTACACAGTTACATGACCCGTCGATGCTGGCCGCTGCGCTGGAGGGTGTGCGGGTGCGTGGCCCGGGGCGTGCGGTCACCGGCGACCTACCGACGGCCCCCTCCCCGGCGCGGCCGCTCGGCTTGCAACACGGTGAACACGGGCAGCGATCAATGAACGGACCGAGGGGGGACGACTCGTGGCGATGACGGCCGAGGTCAAGGACGAGCTGAGCCGCCTGGTCGTGAATTCGGTCAGCGCCCGGCGCGCCGAGGTGTCGGCCCTGCTGCGATTTGCCGGCGGCCTGCACATCGTTGCCGGTCGGGTGGTGGTCGAGGCCGAGGTCGACCTCGGCATCATCGCGCGCCGGCTGCGCAAGGACATCTACGACCTGTACGGCTACAACGCCGTCGTCCATGTGCTGTCGGCCAGCGGTATCCGCAAGAGCACCCGCTACGTCGTGCGGGTGGCCAAGGACGGCGAAGCCCTGGCGCGACAGACGGGCCTGCTGGATCTGCGCGGCCGCCCGGTGCGCGGGCTGCCCGCCCAGGTCGTCGGCGGCAGCGTCAACGATGCGGAAGCCGCCTGGCGCGGCGCCTTTCTGGCGCACGGCTCACTGACCGAGCCCGGCCGGTCCTCGGCGCTGGAAGTCAGCTGCCCCGGCCCGGAGGCCGCGCTCGCGCTCGTCGGCGCCGCCCGCCGGCTCGGGATCAGCGCCAAAGCCCGCGAGGTGCGCGGCAGTGACCGCGTGGTGGTGCGCGACGGTGAGGCCATCGGCGCACTGCTGACCCGGATGGGCGCCCAGGACACCCGGCTGACCTGGGAGGAACGCCGGATGCGGCGCGAGGTGCGGGCCACCGCCAACCGGCTGGCCAACTTCGACGATGCCAACCTGCGGCGCTCGGCGCGGGCCGCGGTGGCCGCCGCCGCGCGGGTGGAACGTGCCCTGGACATCCTGGGCGACACCGTGCCCGACCATCTGGCCCAGGCCGGCCGGCTGCGCGTCGAGCACCGCCAGGCCTCCCTGGAGGAGCTGGGCCGCCTCGCCGAACCCCCGATGACCAAAGACGCAGTGGCCGGCCGTATCCGGCGACTGCTGTCGATGGCCGACCGCAAGGCCAAGCAGGACGGTATCCCCGATACCGAGTCGGCCGTCACTCCTGATCTGCTCGAGGACGCCTGATCGTTTCCCGGGTGGCCGGGCGTTCGTGACCCGGACGTGCGTCCTGCCCTGCGGAGGGACGGCTGAATCGATCGCTCGGCCGCTGCGGCCCGACGTCCTCGGAAGCGTTCGTCCGCCGCGGACCGGGTGCCCGATCCCACGGGCGATCGGCGATCGGTAGGTCTGCCGTCATCGTCTCCACCAGGTCTGCCGTCATCGTCTCCACGATGACCTCCTGGTCGGCCTGCGGTTCTTCGACGGTGGCAACCGTGGCGTCGATCTCGGTGGCGGGCTCGGCGGCCGATCCGACGGTGTCGGTGTCGCCGGCTGGTGGGACGCTTTCGGTCTCGAGCACGTCCTGGACTGCGACTGCCGCGGCATCGGGATCTGCTGTGTCGACGATCGGCGTGTCTGATTCTCCGGACTCCGTCTGTCGTGCCGTGGTCTGTCGTGCCGTGGCTGTATCCGCATCGGCGGTGCGGACGCCGTCGACCGCATCGCCGACGGCCGTGGCCGTCAGCGCGGTCTGTGCCGCCGCGGTAGCCCCGCCGGTGATCGAGCTGATCAACCCGACCACGGCGTCGACAATCCCCTGGACCAACTGGGTGAAACCGCTGAACGACGCCGTGACCATCGACGCGATGCTGGTGACGAAGCTCTGGGCGGCTTTGACCAACGCGGCCAGCATGTCGGGGATGGTGCCGCCGGAAGTGGACTCACCGGGGTCGACGGTGACCGGTTGGCCGGTGATCCAGGCCTTGACGACCTCGACGACCGCCTTGGCCGTCCAGCCGTCGGTGAACAGGCCGAGGTTGTCTTCGACGATCGACGATCCTGTCGCAGAGTCGACAAGCGAGTACAGGAAAGCCGGTCCGACCCCGGTCAACTCGGACCAGGTGGACAGGAAGTCGGCGATGTAGGCGGCCTGGTTGGCTTCGCTCACCTGACTGGACGGCTGACCATATTCGGTGACCCAGATCAACAGATCGCTGTCGCCGTTGGCGTCCATGATCTCGCGCAACTCGGCAAGCTGCTTGATCGCCGAGTTCGCGAACGTGGTGCCTTCGGAGAACATGCTGGTGTAGTTGTACGGATGGAAGGACAGGGCGTCGAAATAACCGGCGGCACCGGCCTCGTACATCTGGGCCAGGAAGTCCACAGGATTGATGGTCAGCGTGCCGATGGAGATACCGGTGCCCAGCGCGCCGGCGACCACCGTGGCGTCGAGGTCGACGGCTTTGATCGCGGTGTAGGCGGCCTTCAGTAGTTCGGTGTACTGCGCGGCATCAGGCTCCGGGTACCACCCAGTGAAGCCGTTGGGCTCGTTCCAGACCTCGTAGGCGGAGATCTTCGCCTCACCATCGTTGGCCGCAGTGCCGTAACGCTCGGCAAGGGCACCCACAAAATCGGCATAGGCGGAGCTGGTGCTCGGTTCGCCGTTCGCAACCAGGCCGCCGTAATCCGACGCCCAGGTCGGTGTACTCGTCACGCCGGCGACGACCGCGAGGCCGTAGGCCGCGGCGGTATCGAGTACCAGGTCCGCCTGCATCCAGTCATAGGTGTTGTCCGCCGTCTCGATGGCTCGCCACGGCAGAAACACCCGAATCTGGGTGATTCCCAGGCTCTGCAGCTGCTCCATCGCGACCGTCAGCTGCTCGGCGGTCATGAAGTACAGACCGGAATCGGCGATACCGACCGTCGACGAGGACGTGTCGATGGTGGCGATCAGGACCATCGGCTGCGACCGTGCAGTCAGTTGCACGTCTTTTTTGTGGGGCAGCTCGATACCCGCGGCAACGAGTGCGACGGCGAGAATGGGAATCCACAACATCTGCACGTTACGGACGATGCGGACGAAAAGTTCTTTCATCGGAATCACCAATCTCGGAGGCGTAACTGTGCGCCGATCTAAAGCCATTTTCCAGCTAACGTCAAGTAATTGAGTAATGAAGGACTGCTTTTATGAGAACTGCCCCCGAACTGTGCACTATGGCAAATATTAGGCGATTTGTTGAGGTGTCGAAGCACTGGGGCAAACCTGCATTTCAGAAGTGAAACCTGCGGATTGCAGCCATAGAATGTGTCTGCGGGAAAGGATTCTGGCAAGAATTTCGAGGCGAATAATAATAGTCACAGTATTCGCATAGCCAGCTCAAAGCGAATTCATATGAATAATGATTGCCAAGACTTCTGTGTATGAAGAATTGCGTCGATGACCGAACGTGCCGCGGCGTTCCAATCAGGCCTGTGCCGAGCCATCTGACCAGCCTGCACACGGCCCAACCGGCACCACTAGGCTGACGTGCGAGCAGTTCACCGCGATTTCCCCACAACTAGGAGAGACACCGTGACCATCCGGGTAGGCGTTAACGGCTTCGGGCGCATCGGCCGCAACTTCTTCCGCGCCCTGGACGCGCAGAAGGCGGCGGGCAAGAACACCGACATCGAGATCGTCGCGGTCAACGACCTGACCTCGAACGCCTCGCTGGCGCATCTGCTGAAGTTCGACTCAATCCTGGGCCGGCTGCCCTATGACGTGAGCCTCGAAGGCGACGACACCATCGTCGTCGGCGATCAGAAGATCAAGGCGCTGGCCATCAAGGAAGGCCCGGCGGCGCTGCCCTGGGGTGACCTCGGCGTGGACGTCGTCGTCGAATCCACCGGCATCTTCACCAAGCGCGACAAGGCCCAGGGCCACCTGGACGCGGGCGCCAAGAAGGTCATCATCTCCGCGCCGGCCACCGACGAGGACATCACCATCGTGCTCGGCGTCAACGACGACAAGTACGACGGCAGCCAGAACATCATCTCCAACGCCTCGTGCACCACGAACTGCCTCGGCCCGCTGGCCAAGGTGCTCAACGACGAGTTCGGCATCGTCAAGGGCCTGATGACCACCATCCACGCCTACACCCAGGACCAGAACCTGCAGGACGGCCCGCACAGCGACCTGCGCCGTGCCCGCGCCGCCGCGCTGAACATCGTCCCGACCTCCACCGGTGCGGCCAAGGCCATCGGCCTGGTGCTGCCGGAGCTGAAGGGCAAGCTGGACGGCTACGCACTGCGGGTGCCGATCCCCACCGGCTCGGTCACCGACCTGACCGCCGAGCTGCGCAAGCCCGGCACCGTCGACGAGATCAACGCCGCCATGAAGGCCGCCGCCGAGGGACCGCTCAAGGGCATCCTGAAGTACTACGACGCCCCGATCGTGTCGTCCGATATCGTCACCGACCCGCACAGCTCGCTGTTCGACTCGGGCCTGACCAAGGTCATCGACAACCAGGCCAAGGTCGTCTCCTGGTACGACAACGAGTGGGGCTACTCCAACCGGCTCGTCGACCTGATCGCCCTGGTCGGTAAGTCGCTGTAGCCGATGGTTGCCACTCTCGACGATCTGTTGAAAGAGGGTGTCGAGGGTCGGGGCGTACTCGTACGCTCCGACCTGAACGTCCCCCTCGACGGCTCGACGATCACCGATCCGGGCCGCATCATCGCCTCGGTCCCGACGCTGAAGGCGCTGGCCGAGGCCGGCGCCAAGGTGGTCGTCACCGCGCATCTGGGGCGTCCCAAGGGTGAGCCGGATCCGAAGTTCTCGCTCGCCCCGGTGGCCGCGGCGCTGGGGGAGCAGCTGGGCCGCCACGTCCAGCTCGCCGGTGATGTGGTGGGCACTGATGCGTTGGCCCGCGCCGAAGGCCTGACCGACGGTGACGTGCTGCTGCTGGAGAACATCCGTTTCGACCCGCGCGAGACCAGCAAGGACGATGCCGAGCGGCTCGCCTTGGCCAAGGCGCTGGCCGGGCTGGTCGAGGGCGCCGACGGCACTCCCGGCGCGTTCGTCTCCGACGGTTTCGGTGTGGTGCACCGCAAGCAGGCCTCGGTGTACGACGTCGCGACCCTGTTGCCGCATTACGCCGGCACGTTGGTGGCCACCGAGGTCGACGTGTTGGCGCAGCTCACCAGCTCGACCGAGCGGCCGTACGCCGTGGTGCTGGGCGGATCCAAGGTGTCCGACAAGCTCGCGGTCATCGAGAACCTGGCGACCAAGGCCGACAGCATCGTCATCGGCGGCGGCATGTGCTTCACCTTCCTTGCTGCCCAAGGGGTTTCGGTCGGTACCTCGCTGCTGCAGGAGGAGATGATCGATACCTGCAAGAAGCTGCTGGAGACCTACGGCGACGTCATCCACCTGCCGGTGGACATCGTGGTGGCCGACAAGTTCGCCGCCGATGCCACCCCGGAGACGGTGGCCGCCGACCAGATCCCTGAGGGCAGGATGGGCCTGGACATCGGGCCCGAGTCGGTCAAGCGGTTCACCGCGCTGCTGTCCAACGCCAAGACGGTGTTCTGGAACGGCCCGATGGGTGTGTTCGAGTTCCCGGCGTTCGCGGCCGGCACCAAGGGTGTGGCCGAGGCCATCATCGGGGCGACCGGCAAGGGCGCGTTCAGCGTGGTTGGTGGCGGGGACTCCGCGGCCGCGGTGCGCCTGCTCGGCCTGCCCGAGGACGGTTTCAGCCATATCTCGACCGGCGGCGGCGCGTCGCTGGAATACCTCGAGGGCAAGACCCTGCCCGGTATCAATATTCTCGATTAGACGGACTGGAGGCAAAAAGACATGGCCCGTAAGCCGCTGATCGCCGGCAACTGGAAGATGAACCTCAACCACTTCGAGGCCATCGCCCTGGTGCAGAAGATCGCATTTGCGTTGCCGGACAAGTACTTCGACAAGGTCGACGTCACCGTCATCCCGCCGTTCACCGACCTGCGCAGCGTGCAGACGCTGGTCGACGGAGACAAGCTGCGGCTGACCTACGGCGCGCAGGACGTGTCCAAGCACGACTCGGGCGCCTACACCGGTGAGATCAGCGGCGCCTTCCTGGCCAAGCTCGGTGTCACCTTCGCCGTCGTCGGGCATTCCGAGCGTCGCACCTACCACGGTGAGACCGACGAGATCGTGGCCGCCAAGGCCGCGGCCGCGCTCAAGCACGGCCTGACGCCGATCGTCTGCATCGGTGAGCAGCTGGAGATCCGCGAGGCCGGTAACCACGTGGAATTCAACGTGGAATCGCTGCGCGGCTCGCTGGCGGGGCTGAAGGCCGAGCAGATCGCCAACGTGGTGATCGCCTACGAGCCGGTCTGGGCGATCGGCACCGGCCGGGTGGCCAGTGCCGCCGACGCACAGGAAGTCTGCGCGGCCATCCGTGCCGAACTGGGCAACCTGGCCTCGGCCGAGATCGCGGCCGGCGTGCGGGTGCTCTACGGCGGTTCGGTGAACGCCAAGAACGTCGGTGAGATCGTCGGGCAGACCGACGTGGACGGTGCGCTGGTCGGCGGTGCCTCGCTGGACGGCGAGCAGTTCGCTACGCTGTCGGCCATCGCCGCCGGCGGCCCGCTGCCGTGATCTGTGATTTCGGCGCGCTCGCGTACGCTGCGCATACGTTTTCGCGCCGAAATCACCTCCGTGTAGGCTGACCGGCATGGAACTTGCCCTGCAGATCTTGCTGGTCATCACCAGTCTGTTGGTGGTGCTGCTGGTACTGCTGCACCGTGCCAAGGGTGGTGGCCTCTCCACGCTGTTCGGTGGCGGCGTGCAGTCCAGCCTGTCCGGTTCGACGGTCGTCGAGAAGAACCTGGACCGGCTGACCATGTTCGTCATCGGCATCTGGTTGGTGTCCATCGTCGGCATGGCGCTGCGGATAAAGTACAACGCTTGATCTCACCCGTCCTCGGGTGAGTGAGCCCGGCCCATTCGTGGGCCGGGCTTTTTGTTGTCGGCCGGTCCGATCGCGCGGCAGAGGGGACCTCGCTCTGCGGGTCCGGCGCACGGCGTCGATAATTGTCGGATGGCTGACGGACCTGATATCGCACTGGACCCGGTTGGATCTGTTCATCGCACCCAGGTGGGCCGGGAGGCCACCGAGCCGATGCGACAGGACATCCGGTTGCTCGGCGCGATCCTCGGGGACACCGTGCGAGAACAGAACGGCGATACGGTTTTTGATCTCGTCGAGCAGGCGCGGGTCGGGTCCTTCCGGGTGCGCCGCTCCGAGATCGACCGCACCGAACTGGCGGACCTGTTCCGCGATATCGATGTGCACCTGGCCATTCCGGTGATCCGGGCGTTCACCCACTTCGCCCTGCTGGCCAATGTGGCCGAGGACATCCACCGCGAACGGCGCCGGGCAGTCCACGAACAGGCCGGTGAGCCCCCGCAGGACAGCAGCCTGGCCGCCACCTATCTCAAGCTCGACGCCGCCGCCCTCGACGGTGCCGTCGTCGCCGAGGCGCTCAGCGGCGCACTGGTGTCGCCGGTGATCACCGCTCACCCCACCGAGACCCGGCGCCGCACGGTGTTCGACACCCAGCACCACATCACCGAGCTGATGCGGCTGCGGCTGCACGGATTCAGCCGTACCGACACCGGCCGGGACATCGAGACCGAGCTGCGCCGCGACATCCTCACGCTGTGGCAGACCGCCCTGGTACGACTGTCGCGCCTGAAGATCTCCGACGAGATCGAAACCGGGTTGCGCTACTACCCGGCGGCCTTCCTGGAGGTCATCCCGCGCGTCAACGCCCAGGTGCGCACCGCGCTGCAGCAACGGTTCCCCGGAACCGATGTGCTGGCCCAACCGATCCTGCGGCCCGGATCATGGATCGGCGGCGACCGGGACGGCAATCCCAATGTCAACGCCGAGGTGGTGCGCCTGGCCTCCGGCCGTGCCGCGTTCACCGCGTTCGACCACTACTTCGTCGAGATCACCGCGCTGGAAGAGGAACTGTCGCTGTCCTCGCGGCTGGTCCGGGTGAGCGCCGCGCTGACCGAATTGGCCGATGCCTGCGCTGAACCCGCGCGTGCCGACGAACCCTACCGTCGGGCGCTGCGGGTCATCCACGCCCGGCTGACCGCGACCGCCCGCCGGATCCTGGACCGTCAGCCCGCACTGGAGCTGGACCTGGGGATGGCACCCTACGAGAATCCCGCCGAGCTGCTGGCCGATCTGGACATCGTGGACGCCTCGCTGCGCGAGCACGGCAGCGCCGTGCTCGCCGACGACCGGTTGGCCAGGTTGCGGGAGGCGGTGCGGGTCTTCGGTTTCCACCTGTCCGGGCTGGACATGCGGCAGAACTCCGAGGTGCACGAGCAGGTGATCGCCGAACTGCTGGCCTGGGCGGGCGTGCACCCCGACTACGCCTCGCTGTCCGAGGACGAGCGGGTCAGCGTGCTGGCCGACGTGATCGGCACCCGCCGCCCGCTGATCGGACCCGGTGCCGAGCTGTCCGAGCTGGCCGCCAAAGAGCTGGGCATCGTCCATGCGGCGGCTCGGGCGGTGAAAGTCTTCGGCCCGCAGGCGATCCCGAACTACATCATCTCGATGTGCCAGTCCGTATCGGACATGTTGGAGGCCGCCGTCCTGCTCAAGGAGGCCGGCCTGCTCGATGCCACCGAGGGTGCGGTGTATGCGCCGGTCGGCATCGTCCCGCTGTTCGAGACCATCGACGACCTGCAGCGCGGGTCAGCGATCCTGGAAGCGACGCTGGATCTCTCGGTGTACCGGGCGCTGATCGATGCTCGCGGCGGTCAGCAGGAGGTCATGCTCGGCTACTCCGATTCCAATAAGGACGGCGGTTACCTGGCAGCCAACTGGGCGCTGTATCGGGCCGAGTTGGACCTGGTGGAGTCGGCCCAGAAAACCGGAATCCGGTTGCGGCTCTTCCACGGTCGCGGCGGCACCGTGGGACGCGGCGGTGGACCCAGTTACGACGCCATCCTGGCGCAGCCGCCCGGTGCGGTGAAGGGTGCGTTGCGCATCACCGAGCAGGGTGAGGTGATCGCCGCCAAGTACGCCGAACCGCGTATCGCCCACCGCAACCTGGAGACCCTGTTGGCCGCCACCCTGGAATCGACGCTGCTCGACGTCGAAGGCCTGGGAGACAGCGCCGACGCCGCCTACACCGTGCTCGACGATCTGGCGGCCCGCGCCCAACGCGCGTACGCCGAACTGGTGCACGAGACACCGGGTTTCGTCGAATACTTCAAGGCGTCGACCCCGGTCAGCGAGATCGGAGCACTCAACATCGGCAGCCGGCCGACCTCACGCAAACCGACCACCGCCATCTCCGATCTGCGGGCCATCCCGTGGGTGCTCGCCTGGAGCCAGTCGCGGGTGATGCTGCCCGGTTGGTACGGCACCGGCAGCGCCTTCGAGGAATTCATCGACGGCGACGATGCCAATCTGGAGGTCCTGCGCGATCTCTACAAGCGCTGGCCGTTCTTCCGCACGGTGCTGTCCAACATGGCGCAGGTGCTGGCCAAATCCGATATGGGACTGGCCGCGCGGTACTCCGAGCTGGTGGACGACGAGGAGTTGCGCGCCCGGGTGTTCGACAAGATCGTCGCCGAACACGAACGCACCGTGCGCATGCACGGCCTGATCACCGGACAGGACGACCTGCTGGCCGACAACCCGGCCCTGGCGCGCTCGGTGTTCAACCGGTTCCCGTACCTGGAACCGCTGAACCACCTGCAGGTCGAACTGCTGCGGCGGTACCGCTCCGGTGACGAGGACGAGTTGGTGCAGCGCGGCATCCTGCTCACGATGAGCGGGTTGGCCACCGCACTGCGCAACTCGGGTTAGATCCGGGCGGTCTTCCGGACCACGTCGACGACCTTGCGCACTGCATTCTCGGTGGCGGCCACGGGAGCGACCAGGGTCTCGGCGACGCCGACCAGGGTGTCGACACGTTCGACGATCAGCTCCATCCGGTCGACCACGCCGAACAGGCGCTGCGCCAGCTGGTCGATGCTGGTGATCGTCGCGTTGAACCGGGCCATGGTGGTGTCCAGGCTCTCGATCGACTGATTCAGGTCGATCACCGTCACCTCGAGGTCCGCCAGCAGCGTCTCGACCTGGCCAAACGTCATATCGGCGTTCAGTGCGGCCTGCGTCAACGTCTTGATGCGCTGCCGTCCTGGTGCCGGGCGGGTGCGCTCGCCCTTACCGCCGGTGGGATCTGCCATGGCTCACAGTATGAACCGAATGGGAACCGATCACGGCGACCGTGCGTCTAACCGTGTGTGAGCAACGTGTGTAGTTTCCGCTGGCGGGTACACGAGGACGGCCTCAGCGACCGCGCCGTCGCCGACTATCTGGCCGGCTACGGTGAGGCGCTGGCCGATGAGGACGGCCGCGAGTAGACCGGGGTCAGAGCTTGCCGGCGGCAGCCTTGTCGAGCAGCCAGACCGTCTTGTCGCGGCCGGTCGCCCCGGCGGCGGGGATGTCGACCGGGGCGGCCCCGTTGATCGCGGCAGCGGCGGCTTCGGCCTTCTCGGCGCCGGCCACCACCAGCCACACCTCCCGGGCGCGCCGCACCGCAGGCAGCGTCAGCGTGATGCGCCGCGGCGGTGGCTTGGGGGAGTCGGTGACGGCGATGACCAGCCGCTCGGTCTCCTTGACCGCGGGGGTGTCCGGGAACAGTGAGTTGATGTGGCCCTCGCCGCCCATACCGAGCAGATGCACATCGAACTCGTCCGGCAGCACCTTGGCATAGGCCCGTGCCGCCCTTTCGATGTCGTCGCCGAACTCACCGTCGGAGGCGGCCATCGCGTGCACGTTCTCGCTGGGTATCGCGATGCTCTCCAGCAGTGCCTCATAGGCCTGTCGGTAATTACGATCGGCATCGTCACGAGGCACGTAACGGTCGTCGCCCCAGTACAGGTGCACCTTGGTCCAGTCGATGTCATTGCCGAAACCGGTCACATGGCGCAGCAACGCGATCCCCACCGTCCCACCGGTCAGCACCACGTCGGCGCGGCCCCGGTTGACGATCGCCGACGTGATGACGCCGACCAGTCGTGCCGCTGCGGCCTTGGCCAATTCGGTTGCGTCGAGATAGGTCTCGACCACCTGCTCAGACATACGTCACCTTGTCGATTCCCTGCAGTGCTTCGTAATAGATGTCATCGGAGTCCAGCCGACGCATGTCCTCGGCCAGACAGTCGCGGGTCTCCCGGCGCGCCAACGGAATCTGCGCCTCCGGTTTGCCGGTACGGGTGAGGGTCGCGGTCACACCCTCCTGCGGACGGCGCAGCGTGATGGTTTCGCTGGACCGGGTCAGCTCGACCTTCAGTTCGCCCACCTTACGGGTCACCGGGCAGTCCAACCGGCCGGCCAGCCAGCCGGCCAGGATGTCGAGCGCCGGTTCTTCTTTCAGTCCGGACACCACGACCGCGGTGATCGGCTCGTGTGGGGCCTGGTCGACCGCGGCGGTCAGCAGTGCCCGCCAGTAGGTGATGCGACTCCACGCCAGGTCGGTGTCACCCGCGGTGTAACCGGCCAGCCTGCTCTTGATGCAGGCCAGCGGGTCCTCGCCGTTGGTGGCATCGGTGATGCGGCGAATGGCCAAGCGGCCCAGTGGATCCTGCGCGGGCACCGCGGGCGCCAGATCCGGCCACCAGGTCACCACCGGGGTGTCGGGCAGCAGGAACGGGGTGACGACACTGCTGGCGTGGTTGGCCAGCGGACCCGACAGTCGCAGCACCACCACCTCGTTGGCGCCGGCATCACTACCGACCCGGATCTGGGCGTCCAGCCGGGCCTCGGTGGCCAACCGGTCACCGGGAATGACCACGATCACCCGGCACGGGTGTTCGCGGCTGGCGGCGTTTGCCGCGCCGATCGAATCTTCCAGCACCGCTTCGGTATCCGGTGCGATCACCAGGGTCAGCACGCGACCGAGGGTGATCGCACCGCCCTCCTCGCGCAGGGCGACGATCTTCTTGTTGATGGCACCGGTATCGGTGTCGGGCAGGTCGATGATCATGGTGCTGTTCCTGACAACATCACGGCCGCCTCCATTCACGTCCGGTCCGGCGCAGCATCTCGAATGCCGATTCCGGCCCCCAGGTGCCGGATTCGTAGGCGTCCGGCTTGCCGTGGGTGGCCCAGTATTCGAGCGCGGGATCGAGGATCTTCCAGGACAATTCGACCTCGGCATTGACCGGGAACAGTGACGGCTCCCCGAGCAGCACGTCCAGGATCAGTCGCTCGTAGGCCTCGGGGGATTCCTCGGCGAACGCCGACCCGTAGGAGAAGTCCATGCTGACATCCCGGACCTCCATGGCGTTGCCGGGGACCTTCGAGCCGAACCGCAGCGTGATGCCCTCATCCGGCTGCACCCGGATCACCAGGGCGTTCTTGCCCAATTCCTCGGTCATGGTGGCGTCGAACGGCAGATGCGGGGCCCGCTTGAACACCAGCGCGATCTCGGTGACCCTGCGGCCCAATCGTTTTCCGGTGCGCAGATAGAACGGCACGCCGGCCCACCGCCTGGTGTCGACGTCGACGGTGATCGCCGCGAAGGTCTCGGTGATCGAGGTCTTGGAGAACCCCTCTTCGTCGAGCAGCCCGACGACCTTCTCACCACCTTGCCATCCCGCCGCGTACTGGCCACGTGAGGTGGTCTGGTCCAGCGGCTCGGCCAACCGGCTGGCGGCCAGCACCTTGATCTTCTCGGCCTGCAGTTCAGCGGGGGAGAAACTGACCGGCTCCTCCATCGCGGTGAGGGCCAGCAGCTGGATCAGGTGGTTCTGGATGACGTCACGGGCGGCGCCGACACCGTCGTAATAGCCGCCGCGACCGCCCAATCCGATGTCCTCGGACATCGTGATCTGCACATGGTCGACGTAGTGCGCATTCCAGATCGGTTCGAACATCTCGTTGGCGAACCGCAGCGCCAGGATGTTCTGCACCGTCTCCTTGCCCAGATAGTGGTCGATGCGGAACACCGACGATTCCGGGAACACGCTGTTGACCAGCCCGTTGAGCTCCTCGGCGCTGGACAGGTCGTGACCGAACGGCTTCTCGATGACCACCCGGCTCCAGTTGTCACCGTCTTTGGCGGCCAGACCCGACCGGGACAACTGCTCGAGCACCTGCGGGAACGCCTTGGGCGGAATCGACAGGTAGAACGCGTGATTGCCGCCGGTGCCGCGTTCGACGTCGAGGGTGTGCAACGTCTCGGCCAACCGGCCGAAGGCGGCATCGTCGTCGAAGGCGCCCTGAACGAACCGGAAACCCTCGGCCAGCCGGTCCCACACCTCCTGGCGGAATGGGGTGCGGGCGTGCTGCTTGACCGCATCGTAGACGACCTGGCCGAAATCCTCGTCCCGCCAATCCCGGCGGGCGAACCCGACCAGGGCGAAACTCGGCGGCAGCAGGCCGCGGTTGGCCAGGTCGTAGATCGCCGGCATCAGCTTCTTACGGGCCAGATCGCCCGTGACACCGAAGATGACCACCGCGCACGGCCCCGCAATACGGGGCATGCGCTTGTCGCGCTTGTCCCGCAGCGGGTTCATCCAGCCGTCAGCCATCACTTCTTGGCGGCGTCGAGCTGTCCCTGGGTGGCTTCGAGCAGTTCGCCCCACGACTTCTCGAACTTGTCCACGCCCTCGTCTTCGAGGACCTTGAACACGTCGGGCAGGTCGATGCCGAGCGAGGCGAGCTTGTCGAAGACGATGGCCGCCGTCTCGGCGGTGCCGGAAACGGTGTCACCGGTGATCTCGCCGTGGTCGGCGACGGCGTCCAGCGTCTTTTCCGGCATGGTGTTGACGGTGTTGGCCGCGACCAGTTCGGTGACGTACAGCGTGTCGGAGTAGTCCGGGTTCTTCACCCCGGTCGAGGCCCACAGCGGGCGCTGCACCCGGGCACCGTCGGCGGCCAGCGGTGCGAAACGCGCACCGCCCGCGAACACCTCCTGGTAGGCCGCATAAGCCAGCCGCGCATTGGCGAGCCCGGCCTTGCCGCGGGAATCCAGCGCCGCGTCGGTGCCGATCTTCTCCAGTCGGGCGTCGATCTCGGTATCCACCCGGGACACGAAGAACGATGCGACGGAATGGATCCTGGACAGGTCGTGCCCGGCTTCCTTGGCCTTTTCCAGACCCGCCAGGTAGGCGTCCATGACGGCCTTGTGCCGTTCGACGGAGAAGATCAGCGTCACGTTGACCGAGATGCCCTCGGCGATGACCGCGGTGATGGCGGGCAGGCCGGCCAGCGTGGCGGGGATCTTGATCAGCAGGTTGGGCCGGTCGACGATCTTCCACAGCTCGATGGCCTGCAGGATCGTCTTGTCGGTGTCGTTGGCCAGCCGCGGGTCCACCTCGATGGATACCCGGCCGTCGACACCGTCGGACGCCTCGTAGGTCTTGGCGAACAGGTCGCAGGCGTTGCGGACGTCATCGGTGGTGACGGTGCGGATGGTCGCCTCGACGTCGGCGCCCTGGGCGGCAAGCTCGTTGACCTGCTCGTCGTAGGCGTCGCCCTTGGACAGTGCGGCCTGGAAGATCGACGGGTTGGTGGTCACCCCGACGACACTCTTGGTGGCGATCAGATCGGCCAGGTTGCCGGTCTGGAGCCGCTCCCGGGACAGATCGTCGAGCCAGACGGAGACGCCGGCGGCGGACAGTGCTGCGAGATTTGCATTCTGGGACATGGTGTTTCGCCTACCTTTTAGTTATCGGCGACCGCGGTGCGGTCAGTTGTCCAAAGTTCGTTCGGCGGCTGCGACCACGGCTTCTGCGGTGAAACCGAACTCGCGGAACAACGTCTTGTCATCGGCGGACTCGCCGTAGTGCTCGATCGAGATGATCTCGCCCGTGTCGCCGACGAGCTTGTGCCAGGGCTGCGCGATCCCGGCCTCGACCGCCACCCGGGCCGAGACGCCCGGGGGCAGGACCGAATCGCGGTATTCCTTGGGCTGGCTCTCGAACCATTCGACGCAGGGCATCGAGACCACTGCAGCGACGATGTCCTTCTCTGCGAGCGCCTTCTTGGCCTCCACGGCCAACTGCAGCTCCGACCCGGTGGCAATGATGATCACCTCCGCATCGGCGGCATTGTCGCCGCCGAGCACGTAGCCGCCCTTGGCGACACCGTCGGAATCGGTGCCCTCCAGTACCGGGATTCCCTGCCGGGTCAGGATGAAACCGACCGGGCCGGAGCTGGAACCACGCGAGACGATGCTGCGCCAGGCGTAGGCCGTCTCGTTCGGGTCGCCGGGGCGCACCACCGACAGGTTCGGGATCGCCCGCAGCGCCGCCAGATGTTCGATCGGCTGATGGGTCGGGCCGTCCTCGCCGAGGCCGATCGAGTCATGCGTCCAGATGTAGATGGTGTCGATGTCCATCAACGAGGCCAACCGCACCGCGGGCCGCATGTAATCGGAGAACTGCAGGAAGGTGCCGCCGAACGCCCGGGTGGGGCCGTGCAGCACGATGCCGGACAGAATCGAGCCCATCGCATGCTCACGGATACCGAAGTGCAGCACCCGGCCGTAGGGGTCGGCGGTGAAGTCCTCGGTGGAGATGCTCGGCGGGCCGAACGACTTGACGCCCTTGATGGTGGTGTTGTTGCTGCCCGCGAGATCGGCAGAGCCGCCCCACAATTCGGGCAGCTTCGGGGCGACGTCGTTGAGCACCTGGCCGAACGCGGCGCGGGTGGCGACCGCCTTGGAGCCGGGCTCCCAGTAGGTCAGGTCGGCATCCCAGCCCTCGGGCAGCTCCTGCGCCTCCAGGCGGTCCAGCAGCTTCTTGCGCTCCGGTTCACGCTGGGCCCAGGCGTCGAAATCCTTCTGCCAGGACGCGTGCGCCTCGGCGCCACGCTCGACCAGCTTGCGGGTGTGGGCGATGACCTCGTCGCGCACCTCGAAGTTCTTCTCCGGGTCGAAGCCCAGGATCTTCTTGGTGGCCGCGACCTCGTCGGCGCCCAGTGCCGAGCCGTGCACACCACCGGTGTTCTGCTTGGTGGGGGCGGGGTAACCGATGATGGTGCGCAGCGAGATGAACGACGGCTTGTCGGTGACCTTTTTCGCGGCGGCCACTGCTTCTTCTATGCCGACGACGTTCTCGCCGCCCTCGACCTCCTGGACATGCCAGCCGTAGGCGCGGTAGCGGTCGGCGACGTTCTCGCTCAACGCGATATCGGTGTCGTGTTCGATGGAGATGTGGTTCTTGTCGTAGAACACGATCAGGTTGCCCAGCTGCTGGGTACCGGCCAGCGAGGAGGCCTCACTGGTGACGCCCTCTTCGATGTCACCGTCGGAGGCGATCACGTAGATGTAGTGGTCGAACGGGCTCTCGCCGGCCGCGGCGTCGGGATCGAACAGGCCGCGCTCGTAGCGGGCGGCCATCGCCATGCCGACCGCCGAGGCCAGGCCCTGGCCCAGCGGGCCGGTGGTGATCTCCACACCCTTGGTGTGCCGGAACTCGGGGTGACCGGGGGTCTTGGACTTCCAGGTGCGCAGCGACTCGATGTCCTCGAGCTCCAGACCGAACCCGCCCAAGTACAGCTGCAGGTAGACGGTCAGGCTGGAATGGCCGCAGGACAGCACGAACCGGTCGCGACCGATCCAGTGCGTATCGGACGGGTCGTGGCGCAGCTGGCGCTGGAACAGCGTGTAGGCCAGCGGGGCCAGGCTCATGGCGGTGCCGGGATGGCCGTTGCCGACCTTCTGCACGGCGTCGGCGGCCAGCACACGCACGGTGTCCACGGCGGTCGAGTCGAGCTCGGTCCAGTCGTCGGGATGGTTCGGTTGTGTGAGGGCAGAGATTTCTTCGACGGTGGTCACTACCTTCACTCCTACTTTCGCGAAACGGTGGACATGCTTCCTCGAACAGCCTAGTGCCGGAGATTTATCCGTCGCAGGCCGGTTAGTGCAGGTTTGAGCACCTGTTCACGTCGAACTAACGCGGAACCCACCCTGCGGTGTCGGGTCGATCCGGGTGCGGTCTACCATCGTCTGTAGTAGAAGCCCGTATGACCCCTGCCCGAGGAGTTGTTTGCGTGAGCCTTCGCGAGCGCCGGCCGGTCAGTGGGGCGCCGAACCGGCTACGGACCACCGTCTTTGCCTACGTGGCGCTGACGAAGCCGCGCGTGATCGAATTGCTGCTGGTCACCACCATTCCGGCGATGTTGCTGGCCGACCGCGGCACCGTCGACCCACTGGTGATCCTGAACACCCTGATCGGCGGCATGATGGCCGCCGCCGGGGCCAACACGCTCAACTGTGTGGCCGACGCGGATATCGACAAGGTGATGAAACGCACCGCGCTGCGGCCGCTGGCCAAGGCGTCGGTGCCGACCCGTAACGCGCTGATCTTCGGTCTGATCCTGACGGTCGGGTCGTTCGCCTGGCTGTGGTGGACCACCAACCTGCTCTCCGGGGTTCTCGCCCTGGTGACCATCGCGTTCTATGTGTTCGTCTACACGCTGCTGCTCAAGCGGCGGACTTCGCAGAACGTGGTGTGGGGCGGCGCGGCCGGATGCATGCCGGTGATGATCGGCTGGTCGGCGGTGACGGGCACCATCCAGTGGCCCGCCCTGGTGATGTTCCTGATCATCTTCTTCTGGACACCGCCGCACACCTGGGCACTGGCCATGCGCTACAAAGAGGACTACAAAGCAGCCGGGGTGCCGATGTTGCCGGTGGTCGCCACCGAGCGGCAGGTCACCAAGCAGATCCTGATCTACACCTGGCTGACGGTGCTGACCACGCTGACGCTGGTGCTGGCCACCGGCTGGCTGTACGCGTCGGTGGCGGTGCTGGCCGGGGTGTGGTTCCTGGTGATGGCACACCAGCTGTACTCGGGTGTGAAGCGCGGGGAACCGGTGAAACCGCTGCGACTGTTCCTGCAGTCCAACAACTACCTGGCCGTGGTGTTCTGCGCGCTGGCGGTGGATTCCGCGTTGGCGCTACCGACACTGTTCTGATCGCAGCGTCCGACTTGTCCCGGTAACCCGGGCGAAACGGGCCGGGTACGCCGCGCGCCTAACGTCCTCGAGTCATGACGAAGGCTCTGAAGCATCCGGCCCTGCAGATCGGTATCGCCGCGATCGGTGGCATCCTGTTCGGCCTGATCGTCGGCGACTGGGCGGCCAATCTCAAGTTCGTCGGTGACATGTTCATCCGGCTGATCCAGATGTCGATCGTCCCGCTGGTGATGGCTTCGGTGATCGTGGCGACCGGGTCGATGACGGGCACGGGTACCGGCAAGATCGCGGCCAGGACCTTCAAATGGATGCTGTCCTTCTCGCTGGTCGCCGCGCTGTTGGCATACGGTCTGAGTGCCCTCATCCGGCCCGGCGCGGGCATCGAGTTCAGCGGCCCCGTCGACGCCGACCTGCAGGAGTCGGCGTCCGAGGCACTCGGCTGGCAGGAGACGCTGCTCAACTTCGTCTCGACCAACGTCTTCGCCGCGATGTCGACGGCGACCATGGTGCCGATCATCATCTTCTCGCTGCTGTTCGGCATCGCCCTGCGCCTCCAGATCACCAAGACCGGCGATACGAAGGTGCTCAGCTTCATCGACCAGATCCAGCAGATCGTGCTCACCATGATCCGGCTGGTCATGTACATCGCGCCGATCGGGGTGTTCTGCCTGCTGGCTGCGCTGGCCGGCGATGTCGGTTTCGCGGTGGTGACCACCGCGCTGAAGTACCTGGGCGCCAACCTGCTCGGTGTCATCGTGCTGTTCGTGCTCTTCGTCGCGGTGGTCACCGCCCGCACCCGGCTCAATCCCTGGCTGCTGCCGGGCAAGCTGACCGAACAGACCGCCATCGCCATCACCACCACCAGCTCGGCGGTGACCTTCCCGACCGTCCTGAAGAACACCGTCGAGAAGGTCGGGGTCAGTCAGAAGGTGGCCAACTTCACCCTGTCGATCGGGCTGACGATGGGGTCCTACGGCGCGGTGCTCAACTACATGATCGTCGTGATGTTCCTGGCCCAGGCCGGCGATATCGAACTGTCCTTCGGCCAGATCGTGCTCGGCATGGGCCTGGCGATCCTGCTCAACATGGGCACCATCACCGTGCCCGGTGGGTTCCCCGTGGTCGCGATGTTCCTCGCGACATCCCTGGGCCTGCCGTTCGAGGCGGTCGGCCTGCTGATCGCCGTGGACTGGTTCGCCGGGATCTTCCGGACATTCCTCAACGTCAACGGCGACACCTTCGTCGCGATGCTGGTGGCCAACGCCGACGACGAGATCGACCGGGACGTCTACAACGGCACCAAGACCGTGGTCGCCGAGGAGATCGACATGAACGAGTACTCCGACGCGATGGCGAGGGCCGATCAGGCCGACTGATTGCTGGCTACGATGCGGTTATGACCTTCCGCTGGCTGATCAGGGGCCTGGCCGGGCTTCTCATGGTGTTTGCCCTCGCGGCGTGCTCGGCCGGCGCTCCGCCGGGTGGTCCGGGAACGGTCCAGGAGTTCAAGTCCGGCAGTGGGTCCGCACCGGAACCGCTGACCGGTCCGGCGACCGACAATGCGCCTCAAGAGGTACCGAAGGCACCGCCGACGGCCCAGCGCGACATCGTCAAGACGGCCACCATGACCCTCACGGTGGCCGAGTCGGACACCCCGATCGCGGTCGCCGACAAGGCCGCGACCTTGGCCACCGATGCCGGTGGCCGCATCGACAGTCGCACCGAGTACGGCGGGTCCACGCTCGACCGGGCCCGCGTGACGCTCACCCTGCGGGTGCCCGCCGACAAACTCGACGGCGTCATCGACGGCCTCAAGGGACTGGGCACCGTCGACTCGCTGGACATGAAGGCCGACGACGTCACCAACCAGCGCGTCGACCTGGACGCCCGGATCAAGGCGTTGCAGACCTCGGTCGATCGGCTGCTGGCGATCATGCGCGACGCCCGGGATCCGTCGGCACTGATCGAGGCCGAGAGTGCGCTGTCACAGCGCCAGGCCGACCTGGACAGCCTGCGCGCCCAGCGGGCGGCTCTCGGTGACCAGATCGCCTACAGCACGCTCACGGTCGACGTCATCGCCCCGCTGACCGGCGGACCCGCGCCCCAGCAGTATCAGGGCTTCTTCGGGCAGGTTGAACGCGGCTGGGATGCCTTGGTGGACACCGGAACACAGCTGTTCCTGCTCGTCGGGCTGATGCTGCCGTGGGCAGGGGCTGCCCTGGTACTGCTCGCCGTGCTCGTCGGGATGATCAAGTTGGCCAAGCGTCGGAGCTGAGTCCGCTCAGGGCACCAGCACGACCGACCCGACGGTGCGGCGGCCCTGCAGATCGGTGTGCGCACGGGCGGCCTCGGCCAGCGGGTAACGCTCGCTGACGGTGATGGTGATGGAACCGTCGGCGATGGCGCTGATCAATTCGCCTGCCCGCCAGAAGAATTCGTCGGCGGTGCGGGTGTACGCGCCCAGGCTGGGGCGGGTCAGGAACACCGACCCGGCCGCATTGAGCCGCTGCGGGTCGAACGGCGGCACCGGGCCGCTGGCGGCGCCGAACAGCGCGAGCGTGCCGCGCACCGCCAGGCTGGCCAGACTGGCCTCGAACGTCGAGGCACCCACCCCGTCGTACACCGCGGCCACGCCACCGCCGGAGAGCCGTTTGACCTCGGCGCCGAACGCCTCGGCATCCTCCGGATAGTCCAGCACCTCGACGGCACCGGCCTGCCGGGACAACTCGGCCTTCTCCGGTGTCGACGCGGTGGTGATCACCTTGGTGCCCAGGCTGGTCGCCCACTGGGTCAGGATCAGTCCCACTCCGCCGGCCCCGGCATGCACCAGGATGGTGTCCCCGGGCTGCACCGCGTACACCGACTTCAGCAGATAGTGCGCGGTCATACCCTTGAGCAGGGCCGAGGCCACCGCGTCCGGCGCCACACCGTCGGGCACATAGGCCACGAAATCGGCTGGGGCGACGCAGTAATCGGCATACGCGCCGACGGCGTTGGCGGTCACCACCCGGTCGCCCACATTGAGCGCCACCACGTCCTCGCCGACGGCGGCGACCGTGCCGCACACCTCGCTGCCCGAGATGAAGGGCAACTCGCGCGGGTACTGACCCGACCGGAAGTAGGTGTCGATGAAGTTCACACCGATCGCCTCGGCCCGGATCAGCACCTGGCCAGGGCCGGGGGAGGGCTCGGGCTTCTCGACGTAGGTCAGGACCTCAGGTCCGCCGGTCTGGGCGACTTCGATGGCATGCATACCCCCTATCATCCACATGTGAAGTTGGCCCGACCCGAGGTGTTCCATCCCCGCATCGTGTTCGCCAGTTGCGCCGCACTTCCCGAGGGCGACAGCGATGACGACGGCCTGGTCGGCGCGCTGCGTGACCGCGGCCTGCATGTGCGCTGGCTGCCCTGGGACGATCCCGCCACCCTGGACGCCGATCTGGTGGTGCTGCGCGCGACGTGGGACTACAGCGAGCGCCTCGAGGAGTTCCTGGACTGGGTGGACCGGGTGCGCAACCTGCTCAATCCGCCCGATCTGGTGCGCTGGAGCACCGATAAGCACTACCTGCTGGATCTGGCCGCCGATGGCCTGCCGATCGTGCCCACCGAATACTTCGCGGTCGACGATGCGGTGCGGATCGGTGCCGGTGAGGTGGTGGTGAAACCCGCGGTGGGCGCCGGTTCGGTCGGTGCACAACGGTTCGTCGAGTCGGCCGAGGCAGCGGCCCACGCCGCCACCCTGCAGGCCAATGGTCGCGCCGTACTGGTGCAGCCGTACGACCCGCGTATCGCCGTCGGGGAGACGGCACTGGTCTTCCTGAATGGAAAGCCCTCGCATGCGTTCACGAAGGGGCCGATCCTGCCGCCCGCCGGGCGCGGACCGGAGTTCGAGGAGACCGGCACGTTCGCCGCCGAGAAACTCGGTGCCGCCGACCCGTCCGGCGCGGTCTGGGAGGTCGGTTACGCCGCGATCGAGTCGGTGATGCGCCGGTTCGGGATTGCCTCCGGGGACCTGCTCTACGCGCGCGTCGACGTCATCGGCGGGGCCGAGGATCCGCGGCTGCTGGAGCTCGAGCTGGTGGAGCCATCGCTGGGTTTCCGGCAGCTCGGCGAGACCGACAAGCGACTCGCCGAACGTGAATACGCCCTCGGCGTCGAATCGGCGTTGCAGCGACTCGGCCTGGGACCGCTCAGTCGCTGAGGCGAACCCCGCTGCTCACATCGAAGCGGTGTACATCGCGGGCCGACAGGTCCACCGTGGCGCCGGTGGTGATCTCGGTCAGCGCGGCCGCCTCGACCACACTGGTGAGCTGCTGGTCGGCGCAGCGCACCGTGATGATGGCGCGCGGACCGAGTAGTTCGACGAGTTCCACCACCGCCGCACCGTCGGCTGCGGGAGACAGGATCAGGTCGTCGGCGCGCACACCGATGGTCACCGCCGCCGCATCCGCACCGCCGACTCCGATGCGCACCCCGGCGGCGGTACGCAGCTCGCCGGCCGTGACGGCGCCATCGATCAGGTTCATCTTCGGGCTGCCGACGAAGGTGGCCACGAAGGTGTCGGCCGGTCGCCGGTAGACCTCCGCCGGTGGGCCGGACTGGGCGATGCGGCCCTCACGCATCACCACGATCCGGTCCGACAGCGTCATCGCCTCCTCCTGGTCGTGAGTGACATAGAGCGAGGTGATGCCCAATTTGCGCTGTAGGCGCAACAGTTCGGTGCGCGTCTCCACCCGCAGCTTGGCGTCCAGGTTGCTCAACGGTTCGTCGAACAGGAACACCGCGGGCTCGCGGATGATGGCCCGCCCGATCGCGACCCGCTGCTGCTGGCCGCCGGACAGATCCTTGGGTTTGCGTTCCACCAAGGCACCCAGTCCGAGTGACTCGGCGATCTCGTCGGCCCGCCGCAACGCTTCACCGCGGTTGATCTTCGTGGCGCGCAACGGAAAGGCGATGTTCTCGCGCACCGACAGGTGTGGATAGAGCGCATAGTTCTGGAACACCATCGCGATATCGCGGTCCTTGGGCTCCAGCGCGGTCACGTCCCGGTCGCCGATGTGGATGCTGCCGGTGCTGACCTCCTCGAGCCCGGCCAGCATCCGCAGCGATGTGGTCTTCCCGCAGCCGGACGGCCCGACCAGGACAGTCATACTGCCGTCCGTCAGTTCCAGATCGAGGTCCGTGACCACATTGGTCGAACCGTAGGACTTGCCTACCTTGGTGAACGTCACCGATGCCATGCCCGTAAAACCCTCGCTTGTCTAGTACTTGACCGCGCCGCCGCTGATCCCCTGGACCAGGCGTCGCTGGATGAAGAAGCTGGCGACCACGACCGGCACGATCGCGATCATGATCGCCGCGCTCATGGTGCCGATCTGCACACCGCGGAAGGTGTTGAAGTTCGCGATCGCCACCGGCAGGATCGCCGAGTTGCCCGGCGCCAGGATCAGCCCGTAGAACAGGTCGTTCCAGGACAGCGTGAACCCGAAGATGCCGGCGGCGCCGATGCCCGGATACACCTGTGGCAGCACGACCATCCGGAAGGCCTGCCAGCGGGTCAATCCGTCCACCCGGGCCTGTTCCTCCAGGGATGCGGGCACCGCCTCGAAGAAGCCGATCAGAAACCACGTCACCAGCGGCAACACGAACGACAGGTGCGCGAAGATGACCGGCGCCAAGGTGTCGGTCATCCGCAGGGCCTGGGCCATGGTCAGGAACGGGAACACCATCACCGCCGGCGGAACCACTTGTGCAGCAAGCATTCCGAATCGGGTCAGCGATCCGCCCGCCCGATATTTGGCGATCACGTAGGCGCCCATGCTGCCGACCACCAGGCTGATGGCCACCGTGATGACACCGACCAGCGCGCTGCGTCCGGCGGCGGCGAACACACCCGAGTCGAAGACGGCCTGCCAGTTGGCCAGGCTGGGGGTGAAGGCGATCAGGAACGGTTCCGACATCTGTGCGGGTGTCTTGAAACTGGCCAGTGCCACCCAGACGATGGGGAACAGGACGAAGACGAAGGCCGCGGTGAGCACCGCCAGGCGCAGGACCTCGAGCCCCCCGGGGCGAGCGAAGCGACGCGAGTTGGTACTTGGTCGAGCGAAGCGACGGGAGATGGTGCCGGCGTTTTTCATCGGGCACTCCGTTCGGCCGCGCGGGTGCGCTCCATGGCGCGGAACGCCGCGACGATCACCGCGAGCACCAGCACCAACACGATGAAGGCCATGGCGCTGGCCTGTGCCAGCCGGAAGAACTGGATGCCTTCGAGATACATGAAGTACTGCAGGGTTTGGGTCTCGGTGCCCGGGCCGCCCCGGGTGGTGGCGTAGACGTATTCGAAGACCCGCAGCGCGTCCAGGCCGCGTAGCAGCACCGCCACCGTCAGCACGGGTGCCAGCATCGGGATCAGGACCCGGCGCAGTCGGTAGACCGGGCCTGCGCTGTCCACCCGGGCAGCCTCCATGGGCTGTTTGGGCATCGATTCCAGCCCGGCAAGGATGAGCAGGACCATGAACGGTGTCCACTGCCAGACATCGATGAAGGCCAGCGTGAGCAGGGCCCGTCCGGCACCGAAGAAGTCGTAATCGGCCCCCACGGCGTGCAACAACGCCGGCACGGCACCGATCTGATCGTTGAGCAGGAAACGGAAGATCAGTCCGACCGCGATGGGGGTGATGAACATCGGCGCGAGCACGATGGCCCGGGACAGGTCCTTGGCCCAGCGCTGTTGGTGCAGCGCCAGGGCCAGGGCAAACCCGAGGACAAGTTCCAGGCTCACCGCGATCACCACATAGGTGGCGGTGGTGGCGAAGGCCTCCCAGAACGCCGGATTGGACAGTGCGCTGGTGAAATTGGCGAGACCGACAAAATCGGGCTGGCTGCGGTCGGTCAGCTTGTAATCGGTGATCGACAGATAGCTGGCGTAGCAGAGCGGGAATCCGACGGCCACGGCGAACAGGGTGAGCAGCGGCATCAACATGCCGTACTTGAACTTCATCGACGCCACTCCTCTCGCCGCATGTATCGGGTGGCCGCCGGATTCCCTTCGGTCACTGCTGGATCCGCTCCGCTGCTGCCTGGGCGTCACGCAGTGCATCGGCGACGCTCTTGTTGCCGGCGGCGGCGTCGTTGAGCTCGGTTCCGACCGCCTGGATCATCTCCTCACCGCCCTTGCCCTGGGTCAGCGGTGCGGCGTCGGCCAGGATCTCGCCGACGGTCGTGTAGTAGTCGGCGCCGTACCCGTCGGCGAGGACCTGCGGATTGGTCAGCGAGCTCTGCCGGATGACCGCGCCACCGTCGGCGACCCGCTGCGCGTCGACCTCGGGTGAGGTGACCCACGAGGCGAACGCCCACGCGGCATCGGCCGCACCGGAGTTCGCCGGGATGGCCCAACTCCACGATCCCAGTGCGGATTTGCCGCCCGGGATGGGTGCCAGCGCGAACTGGCCGGCACGCTCGGCCGAGGCGCCCTCGGGATCGTTGAGCGCCGGCAGGTTCCAGTTGTAGCCGATCATCGACGCGGCCATCCCACTGGACACCGAACGGAAGGCCTCGTCGAAGCCCCACGCCAGGCTGTTCGCCGGTGCCGCGGTGCGGTAGGTCTCGATGTAGGCGTCCAGGGCGCGGGCGGCCTCGGGGGTATCCAGCGAGGGCTTGCCGTCCTCGCCGTAGATCGACCCGCCGGCGGCGAACAGCCAGTTGGCCCATTCCTCGAAGATCTTGTAGCCGCGCTGGGGTTGCATGGCGATACCGGCCCGGTCGGCCGTCTTGAGCCGCTGCGAGGTCGAGATCAGCGCGTCCAGGTCGGTGGGCACATTCAGCCCGGCGCCGGTCAGATCACCGGTGTTGTAGATGTAGCCGAGCGCGTAGTTGTAGAAGGGCACGCCGTAGGTGGTGCCGTCGACATCGGTGATCGCGGTCAGCGAGTCGAAGAAATCGTCCGGCTGGTAGTCGGGGGTGGCCGCGATCCGGTCGTTCAGCGGTTCCAGGAACCCGGCGTCGGCAAAATCGTCCATCCACGGGTTGTCGACCACGATCAGGTCGTAGGCGGGCTCGGCGGACTGGAAGGAGGAGACCAGCCGGTCACGCATCTGGTCGAAGGTCATGGTCTCGACCTCGACCTTGATGTCCGGATAGGTCTGATTGAACTGCCCGACAAGATCTTTGACGATATCGGTATCGGGCACGTTCTCCATCAGCACGCGCACGGTGGCGTCGGTGTCGGTGGGGATGTCGCCCAGGCCCGATGAGCTCTGCTCACCGGATCCGCCGCTGCCGGCACAGCCGGCCAGTGTGAGGCCGGCGACCGCGATGATCGCGGGCAGCCAGCGTGAGGTCGGAATTTTCATAGGTGCTCAACTTTCCCTTGTCGGGGTGGGGTTGTCCGGGTGTTCACAACGAAATGGGGTCAGTCCATGTAGGCACCGCCGTTGACCGACAGTGCTTCTCCGGTGATGAACCGGGCATCATCGGAGACCAGGAACGCGACCGCGCGGGCGACGTCGTCGGGGGTCTGCAGCCGACCCAGCGGCGTGGCGTCGACCCAGGATTTGCGCACACCGTCGGGCGTGGATCCGCTCAACACGGCCTCCCACTCGAGCTCGCGGCTCTGCATGGGGGTGGCCACGAAGCCGGGGCAGACGCTGTTGACGGTGATGTCGTGGGCGGCGAGCTCGAAGGCCATGGCCTGGGTCAACCCCAGGACACCGAACTTGGAGGCGACGTAGTCGGCCAGGAACGGCACCCGACCCTGTTTGGCCGCCATCGACGCGGTGTTGACTATGGTGCCGCGTGCGCCGGTGCGGATCATGGCGCGGGCCGCGGCCTGACCGCACAGGAAGACACCCTTGAGGTTGATGTCGAGGCTGCGTTCGAGTTGATCGGTGGAGACGTCGATGAACCGGGCCATCGCCGAGATACCCGCGTTGCTGACCCAGGCGTGCAGGCCGAGTCGGTCGGCCACGCCATCGGCCAGTGCTGCCGTGCCCGCGGCGTCGGTGACATCGAGCTGCGACGCCTCGTGTCCGGTGCCGGTCAACCCGGCCAGGGTCTGCTCGGCGGCGGTGACGTCGATATCGGTGACGACGACCCGCCAACCACGCTCCGACAAGGTGGTGGCGATGGCCCGCCCGATACCCGACCCGGCGCCGGTGACGACGACGGTCTGTTGGTTCTCGGCGTTGGGGGTGGAGGTCATGACCGGGCCTTTCGGGCGATGCGATGGGAGATGGGGGTGAGGACGTTGCCGAGATCGCGCCACTGCAGGTAGGACTCGGCGTACCGCTCGACATTTCGCGGGTTCGGTATCACCGGGTCGCCGACGGTCTGGAACTTCTCGGTGCTGTCCCAGCCGTCGAGCAGCCCGGTGCCCACCGCGGCGACGACGGCGGCGCCCAGCGAGGCGCCGGGGTGGCCGATGATCGGTGTGAGCGGGGCACCGAGCACATCGGCGAGGATCTGCTTCCACAACACCGATCGACTGCCGCCGTTGGTCACCAATGCGCGGTCCAGGCCGATGCCCATCGAGGTGAGGACCTCGGTGTGGTGTTTGAAGCCGTAGGCGATGGCCTCCAGCACCGAGCGGTACATGTCGGCCCGGTTGTGCGAAAGGTCCAGCCCGACGAAGGCTCCGCGCAGATCGGGGTCGTGCAGGGGGCTCTTCTCGCCGAGAAAATATGGCAGGCAGAGGATTTCGGCCGGCTTGCGGGTGTCTGCCTCGTCGTCCAGGGCGACCAGGTCGATCCCGCCGGACAGCGTCTGGAACCAGCGGATCAGGCTTCCGCTGGTGGCCATGCAGCCGTTGGGCAGCCACCGTCCGGGCACCGGGTGGGCGTCGAGGTAGAGCCGAGCGTCGATGACCGGGTTGGCGGCGGCGGCCAGGATGTCGCCCGCACCACCGAGTTTGACCAGCCAGTCGCCGGGGGCGTTGATACCGGCGGCGTAGGCGGACAGCACGTGATCGGCGCCGCCCACGATCAGCGGCAGCCCGGCGGGCAGGCCGGTGGCCCCGGCGGCGGCGGCGCTGAGCTCGCCGGCCCGACCGCCGGGGGAGAGCACCTCAGGTACCAGCTCGGTGGACAGTGCGGCCGCGGTGTACATCGGTTCGAAGGGCCTGCCGTCCACCGTGCCCAGGCCGGACTCGATGGCCCAGTTCAGCTCGACGTGGGCGGGCGCGCCCAGGGCCATCAGCACCCAGTCGTAGGAACCGACGAGGTGTGTTGTGCGGCTCCAGTTCTCGGGTTCGTGGCGCTGCAGCCACAATGCCGTCGGCGCGACGGACTGTTGGGTGATCGCCGAACCGGTGGCGCGCAGCACGGCATCCTCGTCGAGGGTGGTCTTGAGTTCGGCGATCTCGGCGGTGGCGCGCGCATCGTTCTGCAGCAGCGCGCGTCGGATCGGGCTGCCCGCTGCGTCGACGGCGATGACGGCCGGGACCATACCCGTGGTCGACAGGGCGGCGATGCGTTCGGGTCCGATACCGGATTCGGTGAGGACGTCACGGATGCCGGCGTGCACGTTGCGCAGCCACTGAGCGGGATCGGCCTCGGCATACCCGGGTGCATCGGAGTGCAGCGTGGCCTCGTGGGTGGCTTGGGCGACGATGCGGGCCCGGTCGATGTCGACGAGCACCGTCTTGGTACCGGTGGTGCCGATGTCGACGCCGATGGTGAATTCCGGCATGCCTTCCCTTCTGTCGATCCGCGAGGCTCTCGCAGTGTTTTCGTGGTGTGACCACATTACTAACTCTGTTATATTCTCACAAGCGTTGTGCGAGAGTCACGAATACTCACGAAAATGCCCAAGAAACCTGTGATTTAGTAACATACGTTTAACGCACGACGTGACGATGACGACGAGAGGCGCCCCATGACCAGTTGGCTCGACGATGTATTCGCGGTGCAGAAGCCGGTGATCGCCATGCTGCACCTGGCCGCCCTGCCGGGCGATCCGGGGTTCGACTCGGCCGCCGGCATCCGGGCGGTCGTCGACCGGGCCAAGGAGGAACTGGCCGCGCTGCAGTCCGGCGGTGTCGACGGCGTCATGGTCTCCAACGAGTTCAGCCTGCCGTACCTCACGAAGACCGAACCGATCACCGCCATCACCATGGCCCGGGTCATCGGGGAACTGTTGGGGGACTTCAGCGTTCCCTACGGGGTGAACGTGCTCTGGGACGGCCGGGCCTCCATCGATCTGGCCGTGGCCACCGGTGCGCAGTGGGTACGTGAGATCTTCACCGGTGTCTACGCCAGTGATTTCGGATTGTGGGACACCAATGTCGGTGAGGTCGCCCGGCATCGTCACCGCATCGGTGGCGACTCGGTGAAGCTGCTGTTCAACATCGTCCCGGAGTCGGCGGTCTACCTGGCCGACCGCGATCTGGCGTCGGTCACCGCCACCACGGTGTTCGCCACCAAACCGGATGCCATCTGTGTTTCCGGCCTGACCGCCGGAGCGTCCACCGACACCCAGGCGCTGCGCGTGGTCAAGGACAACGCCGGCGCGGTGCCGGTCTTCGTCAACACCGGTGTGCGTGCCCACAATGCTGCCGAGCAGTTGGCCATCGCCGACGGGGCCGTGGTCGGTACCTACTTCAAGGAGGACGGTGTGTTCGAGAACCGTGCCGTGGCATCGCGTGCCACCGAATTGATGGACGCGGTCAAGGAATTCCGTAAATCGTTATGAGTACCGAGCTGCGGCTGCTCGCGGTGCAGGCGGCCCGCCGCGGTGCGGCGGTGTGCCTGCAGCACTGGGGTGAGGCAGTCGACATCGCGACCAAGAGCGCGGCCGGCGATGTGGTGACCGCGGTGGACCGGGCGGCCGAGGTGGCCGTCCGGTCGGTGCTGCTGACCGCCCGGCCCGACGACGGTGTGCTCGGTGAGGAGCTCTCCGAGCACATCGGCTCCGGGGCGGTGCAGTGGGTCGTCGACCCACTCGACGGCACCACCAACTACATCCGTCGGCTGCCGTTCTTCGGCACCTCGGTGGCCGCCCGCTCGGTGGCCGACGGCAGCTGGCTGGCCGGTGCGGTCTGTGCGCCGGTGCTCGGCTCGACCTGGAGCGCGGCCAAAGGCGCAGGCGCCCAGGTCGACTCGGGATCGGGGGAGACCCCACTGCCCTTGCCGATGATGGACTCCACCGTGCGACTGGTGGGTACCGGCCTGTCCTACGATCCGGGGCGGCGGCGTCGGCAACTGCGTGATCTTGCCGCGGTGATGACCGGCTACACCGATATGCGCCGCTTCGGGGCCGCCGCGCTGGACCTCTGCCTGGTCGCCCAGGGCAGTCTGGACGCGTTTGTCGAAGACGATCTGGCGGTACACGATTGGGCGGCGGGTGCACTGATCGCCGAGGAGGCCGGTGCGGAGGTTTTGCGCTCGGAGATCGACGGAGTGTCAGCGCGCCGACGCTGACCGTTCGGCGTTCACACACACCACCGATACGCCGGCCGAGCGCAGCGCGTCGAGAGCCGGATGGCCGGCCGGGCCGTCGGTGACCAGAATCGAGATCGCGGACACCGGGGCGACGTTGATCAACTGCACCCGGCCGAGTTTCGACGCGTCGGCGGTCACGATCACCCGGTCCGCCGCGCGCATGGCGGCCTGTTTCACGTTGCCTTCTTCGCGGTGGTACTCCGATGCGCCGCGCTTGCCGTCCACCCCGGCGATGCCCATGACATAGGTGTCGCAGTTGTAGCGCATGAAAAAATCCTCGGCCTCGGCCCCGATCAGACTGAGCTCGCCGGGGCGGACCTTGCCGCCGGTCAACAGGATCGTGGTGTCCGGTTCATCGGCCAGTTCGACGGCCACCAACAGGCTCGGGGTGATGACCGTCAGGCCCAGGTCGCGGCCCTTGATCGCGCGGGCGACGGCCAGCACGGTACTGCCGCTGTCCAGGATGACGGTCTCGTGCGGGGTCAGCAGGTCGGCCACCGCATGGGCGATGTGCAACTTCTCGTCGGCGGATTCGGCGGCCCGGGCGGCGAATGACGGCTCGGTGGACTTTCCGCCGTAGGCGATGGCACCGCCGAGCACCCGACGCGCGACGCCCTGTTCCTCGAGGCGCTCGATATCGCGCCGGATCGTCATCTCGGACACGTCGAATTCGTCGGCGAGCGTGGCGAAGTCGACTTCTCGATCGGTGTGGATCCGGGCGGCGATCGCGGCCCGCCGGGCGTGGGCGCTCAGGCCGGAGGTCATGCCGTCAGCCTAACCATCAATGTGAATAAATCACAACGATCACACCGGACTGTGATCGGGCTCCATCACGGCCGTCCGCTCCCGCATCGAGGCCCACAGCGCCGCGGTGGCGGCCGTACAGGCGGCCGCTCCGGCGACATGCAGGGCCACCAGCGCCTCGGGTACGCCGGTGAAGAACTGCGCCGCACCGAGTGCGCCCTGGGCGGCGACCAGGCCCACCACCACCCGCAGCCGCAGCAGCACCGGGCGCGGCGCCTTGACCGCCAGCAGAGCGAACCCCAGTGCCACCAGCAGGGTCAGGTAGGCGATCAGCAATGACGAGTGCATGTGCACCAACGTGGTGATCTCGACCTGCAGTCGCGGCACCGGACGTTCCAGACTCTTGTCCCCGGCGTGCGGGCCCGCGCCGGTCACCATCGTCCCGGTGACCAGTACCGCGGCCAGCGCCACACCGCTCAGGGCGGTGAGCGTCCGCAGGGGCGCCGGCACCGCGAGTCGGGACACGCCGTCGTCGGGTTCGCCGATCTTGACGTACAGCAGCACCGACAGCCACACCATCGCCATCGACACCAGTAGGTGGATCGCGACCGTCCACCACAGCAGGCCGGTCAGCACGGTGATTCCGCCGATGACCGCCTGCCCCACCGTCGAGGCCGGCATCAGCCAGGCGTAGGCCAGCACCTCGCGGCGTCGACGTGCCCGCGTGACGGCGATGACGGCGGCGGCCGCGGTGAGCACCACCAGGAAGGTCAGCATCCGGTTTCCGAACTCGACGGCCTGATGGATGCCGGCCACCTCGGGGTGCGGAATCGGAGTGAAGCTGCCAGGGAAGCACTGCGGCCAGGTGGGGCAGCCGAGGCCGGATGCGGTCACCCGGACGATGGCGCCGGTGACCGAGATCCCGCCCTGAGTGAGGATGACGAAGATCGCGATGAGGCGCTGGGTGCGCAGGCTGGGCACGGGCAGCGTGTCGACCAACCGCAGGAAAAGACGTCCGAGCACCACGGGCCGATCGTAGAGCAGCGTTAACTACAAGTTGTAGTAGGGCTGGTCAGCGGGGCGCGACGAACGGCACGAGCACCTCGTCGACCAGTTCGATCACCAACTCGTCGGTGATCGGATCGCCGGTCACCAGCAGGCGGTGCCACAGCACGCTCTGGCCGAGTTCGCGGGCGATGTGGATCGGGACATCGGCACGGACGTCGCCGCGGGCGATCCCGCGGGCGAGCAGATCGGCCATCTCGCCCTTGCGCCAGCCGATGACATCGGCGCGAAAGGTGTGGGTGAGTTCCTCGTCGGCGACCATGGCGGCGATCACCGCACGCATGGTGGTGCCGTGCGGCCCGGTGAACAGGGCCGCCCAGCCGCGCAACACGGCCAGCATATCGCCGCGATAACTGCCGCGGTCATCATGGGGGACAGCGGCTTTCGCGGTGGTCAGCAGGGTGTCGCGGAGCAGTGCGCGGGCGTCGGCCCAGCGACGGTAGAGCACCGGCTTGCTGGTGCGGGCGCGGGCGGCCACCGCGTCCATGGTGACGCCGCCCGGTCCGTTCTCGGCCAGTAGATCGATGGCCGCGGCGCGGATCGCCGATTCGAGTTCCTCACCGCGCCGGCGCATCTGCCCTCCTCTTAAGAAACGCTTGCGTATCTATGATTCGGACTTTAACATCCCAGATAGGAAACCGAAACGTATCTTGGAGGCTGTGATGGCACGTCCCGTGCTGTACCCGCTGCGGACGGTCGACACCGCCCGTGTGCGTTATCTCGACGCGCCGCACCGGCGCCGCCGGGTGACCATCGTGCACCGTCCGCTGCCGGGTGTGACACCGCAGATGCTGCTGGATTGGTTCGCGAATCTGGGCGGCACCATGCTTTACGGCGACGCGGTGATACCCCGCTACCTGGCGTGGCATCCGATCGATCACATCGCATGGGCGCTGGCCCAGGGTGAGCACGCGGCCGAGGGTGCCCGGTTCCGCATCGTGGAGGCCTTCGGCGGCCGACCCGACTACCGGGTCGACGTGATCGACCGGGTGGAGAAGCTCGACGAGACCGGTATCCGATTGGTGCAGCGGGTCGCCGGGGCGATCGTGTTCAGCCTGGAGCACACCTGGTCACCCGGGGCCGAGGGTGCCCACTACGTCAGCGTGCTGGACCTCGGGGCGCGGTCGCGGCTTTTCACCCCGGTCAATGCCGTTCTGCAGCGGCGGTTTCCGGAGCACATGGTGCGTGCCTGGGTGCGCCACAACATCGAAGAGGTCGGCCAGCTGGAGTTCCTGTTGCCACAGCTCAGCACCAGATCGCCAGTCGCTGACCACGTTCGTTGAGCTGCGGCGGATCCGGCAGGCACCAGGCCGACCCGGTGGCGATGCGCTGTGCGCTCCACGCCGCGGCCGCGGCGTCGAGCACATCGTCGGCAGGCACCGCTGCCACCGCAGCGCCGAGATCCTCGGGCAGGTCGATACCGTGCACGGCCAGGATGCGCAGCCGAGCCCGCTGACCGCGCCAGCTCTTCTTCTTGCCGTCGGCGGTCAGTAGACCCATGGTGCGGAACGAGAGTTCGGGGTGGACCTCGAACAGCGGCAGCTCGGCGCGGGCGTGCAATTCCTCGGCCTCCAGGAACTTCCGGCGCAGCTGCCAGGTCTGGATGCTGATGCCGGATCCGGTGAGCGCCGTCGCGGTCGCCGTGGCCGCGGCGTGGTCGGGGGCGTCGAACACCGGCCGGGGCGGCATCACGAACAGGCTCGACGAGCGCGTACCGAGCAGCCGCTTGGCCGCCCGGTCGCTGGCGCGCACCTCGGCATCCATCAGCCCCAGCGGGATGTCCACCCCGATGGTCCGGGCATTGGGTACGGCCGCGACCAGGTCGGCCAGCGTTGTGTGCACATGGGCCGCGGCGAACCGGCCGTCGCACAGCTCGATCCCGACCCAGCCGAGCTTGCAGCCGTCGACACCGAGCACGCGGCCCACGGCGTTCAGGTGAACCGGAACCAGCGCAGCGCTGCCAACGCCGAGAGCAGGCCCCAGGCTGCCAGCACCGCGATCCCGAACCAGTCCACCGACAACGTCATGGCCTGGGTCAACGCCTCGGTGAGCGCACCGGAGGGGGTCAGTCGGGCGATCCAGCGCAGCGCCGAGGGCACCGGGCCGCCATCGAGCGTCAGCGCGCCGAGGCCGGCGAAGACGAACCACAGCAGGTTGGCCAGTGCCAGCACGATTTCCGAGCGCAAGGTCCCGCCCAGCAGCAGTCCGAGGGCCGCGAAGGTGGCGGTACCGATCGCGATCACCACGGCGCCGAGCGCGAGGGCGGCGATCTCGGGCCGCCAGCCCAGTGTTATGCCGATGGCGCCCAACAGGATCGACTGCAGGAACACGACGGTCACCACGGCGAGCGATTTCCCGGCGATCACACCCCACACCGGTAATGCGGTCGCGCCCAGACGTTTCAGCGCTCCGTACCGCCGGTCGAATGCGACGGCGATGGCCTGGCCGGTGAAGGCCGTCGAGATGACCGCCAGCGCCATGATGGCGGGGGTGAACGTGGCCGCCCGGTCGGCGCCGAACTCGCCGAGTGGGAGCAGCGTGAGCCCCACCAGCAGGGTGATCGGGATGAACATGGTGAGCAGCAACTGTTCGCCGTTGCGCAGCAGCAGCTTGAGCTCGAGATTGAACTGGGCGCCGAGCATCGCACCGACGGCGGCCGGACGCGGATCGGGGGAGAAAGTCCCCGTGGCGAATCGATTGGTGGTCATCTCAGCTCCCGGCCGGTCAGATCGAGGAACACGTCCTCCAGGCTGCGCTGCTCCACGCGCATGTCGGTGGCCAGCACATTGACCCGCGCACACCATGCCGTCACGGTGGCCAACACCTGCGGGTCGATATGTCCCTCGACCAGATATTCGCCGGCGGTCATCTCGGACGCCCGATACTCCTCGGGCAGCGCCGAGATCAGCAGGGACAGGTCCAGTTTCGGCGGCGCGGTGAAGCGCAGCTGGTTCTCGGCGCCGCTGCGCATCAGCTCCGCCGGGGTGCCGGCGGCGACCGTGGCACCGTGGTCGATGATCACCAGCCGGTCGGCGAGTTCCTCGGCCTCGGTCAGCTGATGGGTGGTCAGCACCACCGTGACACCATCGCGGCGCAGCGCGTCGATCAGCTCCCACACCACGATGCGGGCATGGGCATCCATCCCGGCGGTCGGTTCGTCGAGGAACACCAGCTCGGGACGGCCGACGACCGCGCACGCCAAGGCCAGGCGCTGCTGCTGACCACCGGAGAGCCGCCGGTAGGTGGTGCGCGCGGCCTCGGTCAGCCCCAGGGTGTCCAGCAGCCACTGTGGATCCAACGGATTGGCGGCGTAGGAGGCGACCAGGTTCAGCATCTCGCCGGCCCGGGCCGCCGGGTAACCGCCGCCGCCCTGCAACATCACCCCGATGCGCTCGCGCAGCCGGGCGTTGTCGGCGGCCGGGTCGAGGCCGAGGATCTCGATGGTGCCGGAGTCCGGACGCAGGAAGCCCTCGCACATCTCGACCGTCGTCGTCTTACCGGCGCCGTTGGGACCGAGCAGCGCAAACACCTCGGCGCGGTGAACCTCGAGGTCGAGGCGATCCACCGCCGCGGGGGCAGAAGCCGGTCCGTAGCGTTTGGTCACCTCGCGCAGGCGCACGACAGCGTCAGAACCGGTGGTCACGGGGATTCAGCGTAGGCGTCGGGTCTGTGGGTCGGTGGCTCCGGTCCGGGTGGTGGGCCGGTCGGCCGGGAATCGGGGTCCGATTGCGGTAGTCCGCGCCACGGCAACCGTCGATAGGTGATGGCGATCAGGATCAGCACGATCACCGCACTGGCCAGGGTGGCGTCCACGATCTGGAACAGGGCGAACCGGTCACCGTTGGCGGTCGGCCCGAAAATACCCACCACCAGTGTGATCGCGATGGCCGACCCGCGGAATCCCGGCCGGGTGGCCCAGGTCGCCAGCGGGATGATCGCCCACAGCAGGTACCAGGGCTGCACCACCGGGAACAGCAACACGCTGGCGCCGAGTGCGACGCCGAGACCGCCCACCGGATGCAGCCGCCCGCGCAGCACGGCCAACAACAGCCAGGTCACCAGGATTGCGATGATGATCACACCGATCCCGCGGGTCAGGCCCAGGACCGAGGTGGTGTGGTCGCCGAGGCCGAGCAGGATGCCGACCTGCCCGGTGCCCAGCGCGATCAGCGTCGGAGGCGACATCCAGGACCGCACCACGTTCGCCGTGCCCAGGGTGAACAGCCAACCGAACCCCAGGCCACTGGCCCACCCGATGATCGCCATCACCGCCAGTGAGATCGCACCCAGGGAGAACCCGGCGGCCAGGAATGCCTTGACGGTGCCGCCCCAGCGCCAGGCCAGGGCCATCGCGACGAACCCGATCGCGAGCAGTGCGGGCAGTTTCACCTGGGAGGCCATCGTGATGAGCACCGTGCCTGCGGTGAGCATCGCGGCGGCCCCGGTCGGCAGCCGCCAGCTGTGCTCGCGGACGCCGTCGACCCCGCGCAGGGCGAACTCGGTACCGGCCAACATCAGACCGAGCATCAGGGCCTCGTTGTGGATACCGGCGACCAGGTGCATGAACAGCAGCGGGTTACACGGGCCCAGCCACAGCGCGCTGACCTCGGCGACGCCGCAGCGTTGCGCTAACCGCGGGGTGGCCCAGACGATCAGGCCGACACCGACCAGCACGACGAGCCGGTGGCACAGCACGGCGGCGACGATGTTGTCGCCGGTGAGCACCGAGATGCCCTCGCCGATCCACAGGAACAGCGGCCCGTACGGGGCCGGGGTCTCGCGCCACAGACTGGGCACCGACAACGTGAAGACATGGTCGAGGCCCAGGCCGGGTGCCGGTCCCACCTGATACGGATCCAGGCCGAGCCGCGCGATCTGGCTCTGCGCCAGGTACGAGTAGACGTCCTTGCTGTACATCGGCGGTGCGATGAGCAGCGGCAACAACCACAGCAGGAGGGTCCGGTCGAGCTGGCTGCGCGACATCTTGTGCGGCCCGAGCGCGAAGCGGCCGAGCATCAACCAGGCCAACGCCATCATCACCGCGCCGGTCGTGGTCATGGTCAGCGAGACGGTCTGGATGCGCGAGGGCAGATTCAGTAGCCGGACCCCGAAGGTCGGATCCTGCACCACCGGCCGGGCCCCCGCGCCGAGCGCACCGATGGCCATCAGCACCGTGCCGGTCGCACCGAACACCCGGGTGCGCCGCATCGAGATGACCTCGGCGTCGTTCAGCGGCGAGCCGGACCGCTCGTCGGCATGCCAACGGGCGACCGCGGAACTGAAGGACCCGAGGGCGGTCATTCGAGCAGCGTAGCGGCCGCCGTTTCGAGGCCCGCCGGGGTTAGGGTCGCCTTGCTGGAACTGCTACACGAATTCCGTCACAATGGTGTTGTGAAATTCCGCCAGGAGGCTCCAGGCGCGACCGCACCCGCTGCTGTCGCGCCTTCTGTGGTGTCTCCGGACGGGCATACCCGCAGCGCCATCGTGCAGATGTTGCTGGAGGGGCCCGTCACCGCCGGTGATATCGGCAGTCGGCTGGGTATCTCCGCGGCCGGGGTGCGTCGGCATCTCGACGCACTGATCGAGGCCGGTGACGCACAGGCCAGTGCGGCCGCGGCATGGCAGCACAACGGTCGTGGCCGGCCGGCCAAGCGGTACCGGCTGACCGCCGCCGGGCGCGGAAAGCTCTCGCACGCCTATGACGACCTCGCGGCCGCCGCCATGCGGCAGTTGCGCGAGATCGGCGGCGACGATGCGGTCCGCACGTTCGCCCGACGCCGGATCGACAGCCTGCTGGCCGGGGTCGACGGAGTGGAAGCCACCGGCGACGTCGAGCAGACCGCCGACGAGATGGCCGTGGCGCTCACCGACGCCGGTTATGCGACGACCACCACACCGGTGGCCGGTCCGCTGCCCGGTGTGCAGATATGTCAGCATCATTGCCCGGTATCGCATGTCGCCGAGGAATTTCCTGAGCTCTGTGACGCTGAACAGGAAGCCTTCGCCGAAATTCTGGGCACCCACGTCCAACGGCTGGCCACCATAGTCAACGGCGACTGCGCCTGCACCACCCACGTTCCGCTGCAACAAGATCGGCCCGCAGCCCGCGCCGATTCCACCACCACACAAGGAGTGTCGCGATGACCCTCACCCCCGAGACACCATTGACCCAGGAAGAGACCATCGCGTCCCTGGGCAATTACGGTTACGGCTGGTCGGACTCCGACGTCGCGGGCGCCAGCGCCCAGCGCGGTCTGTCCGAGGCGGTGGTCCGCGACATCTCGGCGAAGAAGAGCGAACCCGAGTGGATGCTCGACATCCGACTCAAGGCGCTGCGCACCTTCGACAAGAAGCCGATGCCCAACTGGGGCTCCGACCTGGACGGCATCTTCTTCGACAACATCAAGTACTTCGTGCGCTCCAGCGAGAAGCAGGCCGCCACCTGGGACGACCTGCCCGCCGACATCAAGAACACCTACGACAAGCTGGGCATCCCCGAGGCCGAGAAGCAGCGTCTGGTCTCCGGTGTCGCCGCACAGTACGAGTCCGAGGTCGTCTACCACTCGATCCGTGAGGATCTCGAGGCCCAGGGTGTCATCTTCCTGGACACCGATTCCGGACTGCGCGAGCACCCGGAGATCTTCCAGAAGTACTTCGGCACCGTGATCCCGGCCGGGGACAACAAGTTCTCCGCGCTCAACACCGCGGTGTGGTCGGGTGGCTCGTTCATCTACGTTCCGCCGGGAGTGCACGTCGATATCCCGCTGCAGGCCTACTTCCGGATCAACACCGAGAACATGGGGCAGTTCGAGCGCACCCTGATCATCGCCGACGAGGGCTCCTACGTGCACTACGTCGAGGGCTGCACGGCGCCGATCTACAAGAGCGACTCGCTGCACTCGGCCGTGGTCGAGATCATCGTGAAACCCGGTGCGCGCGTGCGGTACACGACCATCCAGAACTGGTCGAACAACGTGTACAACCTGGTCACCAAGCGGGCCCGTGCCGAGGCCGGCGCCACCATGGAGTGGGTCGACGGCAACATCGGGTCCAAGGTCACCATGAAGTACCCGGCGGTCTGGATGACCGGTGAGCACGCCAAGGGCGAGGTGCTGTCGGTGGCGTTCGCCGGCGAGGGCCAGCACCAGGACACCGGCGCCAAGATGCTGCACCTGGCGCCGAACACATCGAGCAACATCGTGTCCAAGTCGGTGGCCCGCGGCGGTGGCCGCGCCTCCTACCGTGGCCTGGTCCAGGTCAACAAGGGTGCGCACGGTTCCAAGTCCAGCGTGAAATGTGATGCGCTGCTGGTCGACACGATCAGCCGGTCCGACACCTACCCGTATGTCGACATCCGCGAGGACGACGTGACGATGGGCCACGAGGCCACCGTGTCCAAGGTCAGCGAGGATCAGCTGTTCTACCTGATGAGCCGCGGCCTCACCGAGGACGAGGCGATGGCCATGGTGGTGCGCGGCTTCGTCGAGCCGATCGCCAAGGAACTGCCGATGGAGTACGCCCTGGAGCTCAACCGGCTGATCGAACTTCAGATGGAAGGCGCGGTCGGTTAAGTGGGAGATTTGACAACGGCGGTCGAGGGCGCCGCCAAGAGCGGCTCGCTGCTCAACCTGAACAAGGGTGAGCAGTTCGCCTCGTTCGACGTCAATGCCTTCGAGGTGCCCGCCGGGCGTGACGAGATGTGGCGGTTCACCCCGCTGCGTCGGCTGCGTGGCCTGCACGACGGCAGCGCCGTGGCCTCGGGTTCGGCGCTGATCGAGGTGACCGAACGTCCCGGCGTCACCGTCGAGACCGTCGGCCGCGACGACGAGCGGCTCGGCCAGGGTGGGGTGCCCACCGATCGTGTTGCCGCCCAGGCGTATTCGGCGTTCTCGCAGGCGACCATCGTGACCGTGGCCCGCGATACCGAGGTGACCGAGCCGATCGAGATCACCATCGACGGTCCCGGTGCGGACACGGTGGCCTACGGGCACCTGCAGATCCGCGTCGAGGAACTGTCGCGCGCCATCGTCGTGGTCGACCTGCGCGGCAGCGGTGTGTACGCCGACAACGTCGACATCATCGTCGGCGATTCGGCCGGCCTGGGTGTCATCTGGATCGCCGATTGGGCCGATGACACCGTGCATGTCAGCGCGCACCACGCCAAGCTCGGCAAGGACGCCACCCTCGGTCATGTGAACGTCACCCTCGGCGGCGATGTGGTGCGCACCGCGGCGACGGTCCGCTTCACCGCCCCCGGCGGCGACGCCAAGCTGCTGGGAACCTATTTCGCCGACGACGGTCAGTTCTTCGAGTCCCGACTGCTGGTCGACCACGCACACCCGAACTGCAAGTCCGATGTGCTGTACAAGGGTGCGTTGCAAGGTGATCCGGCATCGAAGAAGCCCGACGCGCACACCGTGTGGGTGGGCGATGTGCTGATCCGCGCCGCGGCCACCGGCACCGACACCTTCGAGATCAACCGCAACCTGGTGCTCACCGACGGCGCGCGCGCCGACTCGGTGCCCAACCTGGAGATCGAGACCGGCGAGATCGCCGGTGCCGGGCACGCCAGTGCGACCGGTCGTTTCGACGACGAGCAGTTGTTCTACCTGCGTGCCCGGGGTATCCCCGAGGAGCAGGCGCGCCGCCTGGTGGTGCGCGGTTTCTTCAACGAGATCATCGCGAAGATCGCCGTGCCCGCCGTGCGTGAGCGCCTCACCGAAGCCATCGAAAAAGAGCTGGCCATCACCGCTGGGTCTGACTCAAAAGAAGAGAGAACTGTCTGATGACCACACTGGAAATCAAGGACCTGCACGCATCGGTCTTCACCCCTGAGGGGGAAGAGGTACCGATCCTCAAGGGCGTCAACCTGACCGTGAACTCGGGGGAGACCCACGCGGTCATGGGCCCCAACGGTTCCGGCAAGTCCACGCTGTCCTACGCCATCGCCGGGCACCCCAAATACACCGTCACCTCCGGGTCGATCACCCTGGACGGGCAGGACGTCCTGGAGATGTCCATCGATGAAAGAGCGCGAGCGGGGCTCTTTTTGGCCATGCAGTACCCGATCGAGGTGCCCGGGGTGTCGATGTCGAACTTCCTGCGCACCGCGGCGACCGCCGTGCGCGGTGAGGCGCCGAAGCTGCGGCACTGGGTCAAAGAGGTCAAGGGGGCGATGGCCGATCTGGAGATCGACGCCGCCTTCGGCGAGCGCAGTGTCAACGAGGGATTCTCCGGTGGCGAGAAGAAGCGCCACGAGATCCTGCAGCTCGGTCTGCTCAAGCCGAAGATCGCCATCCTCGACGAGACCGACTCCGGCCTGGACGTCGACGCGCTGCGGGTGGTCAGCGAGGGCGTTAACCGCTACAAGGAAGCCGAGAACGGTGGCGTGCTGCTGATCACGCACTACACCCGCATCCTGCGCTATATCCACCCGCAGTTCGTGCACGTGTTCGTCGGTGGCCGCATCATCGAATCGGGTGGCCCCGAGCTCGCCGATGAGCTCGAGAACAACGGCTACGTGCGCTTCACCCAGCCCGCATCCGCCTAGGAGAGATAGGAGTCCCGAGCATGACAATTGTCGGCAGCGCCGTGGATCTGGAGAGGATCGCCCGCATCCGCGCGGACTTTCCCATCCTGAACCGGGTGATGCGCGGCGGTTGTCAGCTCGCCTATCTGGACTCCGGTGCGACCTCGCAGAAACCGCTGCAGGTGCTCGACGCCGAGCGCACCTTCCTGACCACCTCCAACGGTGCGGTGCACCGCGGTGCACACCAGCTGATGGAGGAGTCCACCGACGCCTACGAGCAGGGGCGCGCCGATATCGCCGCGTTCGTGAGTGCCGATGACGACGAGCTGGTGTTCACCAAGAACGCCACCGAGGCCATCAACCTGGTGGCCTATGCGTTGGGGGACAGGCGGTTCGAGAACGCGGTCGGGCCCGGGGACGTCATCGTCACCACCGAGCTGGAGCATCACGCCAATCTGATCCCGTGGCAGGAGCTGGCGGCCCGGACGGGTGCCACCCTGAAGTGGTACTCGGTGACCGATGACGGGCGTATCGATCTGGACTCGCTGGAACTGGACGCGTCCGTGAAGGTTGTTGCCTTCACTCATCATTCGAATGTCACCGGTGCGGTGGCCCCGGTCGCGGAGTTGGTCCGCCGGGCCAAGGCGGTCGGCGCACTGACCGTTCTGGACGCCTGCCAGTCGGTGCCGCACCAGCCGGTGAACTTCCACGCACTCGACGTCGATTTCGCGGCGTTCTCCGGGCACAAGATGCTCGGTCCCACCGGCATCGGGGCGCTCTACGGCCGCCGCGACCTGCTCAATGCGCTGCCGCCGTTCCTGACCGGTGGCTCCATGATCGAGACCGTCACCATGGAGAAGGCCACCTACGCCGCGGCCCCGCAGCGTTTCGAGGCCGGTACCCCGATGACGTCGCAGGTGGTCGGATTGGCCGCGGCCGCACGCTATCTCGGCGCGATCGGGATGGATGTCGTCGAGGCGCACGAGAACGAGTTGGTGTCCGCCGCGCTGGCCGGCCTGGGCACGGTGCCCGGTGTGCGGATCATCGGCCCGGCCGGCATCGAGCATCGTGGTTCGCCGGTGAGCTTCGTGGTGGACGGGATCCACGCCCACGACGTCGGGCAGGTGCTCGACGACGAGGGAGTTGCCGTGCGGGTCGGTCATCACTGTGCCGCACCGCTGCACCGCCGGTTCGGTATCACCGCGACGGCGCGGGCGTCGTTCGCGGTGTACAACACCCTCGACGAGGTGGACCGGCTGGTCGCCGGGGTACGGCGCGCGGTGGAATTTTTCGGTTCGGCGGGTAGGAGCGAAGCGACCGGGGATCGATGATGCGAATGGAACAGATGTACCAGGAAGTGATCCTGGACCATTACAAGCATCCGCATCACCGCGGGCTGCGTGAGCCGTTCAATGCCGAGGTCCATCACGTCAACCCGACCTGTGGGGATGAGGTGACACTGCGGGTGACGTTGTCCGCCGACGGCGACACCGTCGCCGATGTCTCCTATGACGGGCAGGGCTGTTCGATCAGCCAGGCCGCGACCTCGGTGTTGACAGACCAGATCATCGGCCAGACCGTCGGCGACGCTCTCAAGACGGTGGCATCGTTCACCGAGATGATTTCCTCGCGCGGAACGGTTGAAGGGGACGAGGATGTCATCGGTGATGGCATCGCCTTCGCCGGGGTCGCCAAGTATCCGGCGCGGGTGAAGTGTGCACTGTTGGGGTGGACGGCCTTCAAGGCCGCACTCGCCGACGCCAGCCATGATGTGGAGGACAAGCGATGAGCGAGACAGAAGCGGTCGGTACCGATCCAGTGAACGAGGAACTATTGGCCGACGTCGAAGAGGCCATGCGCGACGTCGTCGATCCCGAACTCGGGATCAACGTCGTGGACCTCGGCCTGGTGTACGGCATGAACCTCGAAGAGGGCGAGGCCGGCACAGTTGCGCTCATCGACATGACGCTGACCTCGGCGGCGTGCCCGCTGACCGATGTCATCGAGGATCAGACCCGCACCGCGTTGATCGGTGCCGGGCTGGTCAACGAGATCAAGCTGAATTGGGTGTGGAACCCGCCGTGGGGTCCGGACAAGATCACCGACGACGGCCGCGAGCAGCTGCGCGCACTGGGCTTCACCGTCTGATCGCCGGCGAACGCGGGTGATCACCATCCCGGCGTTCGTATGGCGCTGGGGCCTGGTCGGTCGAGCGCTGATCACCGGTGCGGCCATCGGGTTCGGACTGGGTGTGCTCGCCTGGGTCGATTCGGGTTTGCCGGCCGCGGGCTTGAGCGTGTTCGTGGTGGTCGGCGTCGGCTACGGAGTGTGGACGTCGCGGCGGATGCGCCGCTTCTGGCCGGCGGCCGCGCAGCTGTGCGGATCTGACCGCGTGGCGGTGGTGCGCGCGGTCCGCAGCGGTCACCCGATATCCGAGGCCAGGCTGGCACCGTCGGCCGCCGACTACCGAGACGGACTGCATGCCGCAGCGGCTGCGTCCGGACCGGTGCGTTGGCTGCTGCCGACGGTGCTTGTGGTCGCGCTGGCGGCCGCCTTGTGGGACAGCATGTTCGGTTCCTGGGGCAACCTCGTGGTGTCGGCGGTTTATCTCGGGTTGATGGGCGCCGAGGTGTGGTGGTGGCCGCGGCACCGAGACCGGCTGCTGGCCAACGCCGACCGTTCGTGCCGCACCGACCGTGATGTGCTGCCGTAGAGCGGCTTTCGAGACCTGCCCGGCGCACACGACGGCTGGTGCGATTACAGCAACTCCGCGAGCGCGAACGGAAGGTCGCGCCGACGGGCGGAAATCGCACTTGGATGCCCGATCCACGGATCGTGGCGAATTAACTGACCGCGTTCTGGCGACTCCGGATGGCACTCGCTATTTGAATTCAAGATCACCCGCCGGCATATTTGCTGCACTCGTTAATTGACGCCGAAAATACATTTTTCGAATTTAGCTGTACGCTCTGTACGTCTCGGATACTGTCTGAATCGCGACGGCCCCCCGCCGCAGGCTCGGTCAAATCTGTAGTGGCACCACATGTTCCAAAGCGGTGATCAGTCTCGGTGGGATCGCCGTCACCGTTCGCGGTCTGCTGTGTGACGAGTTGAGTTTGCGCTGTGAGTTAGTAAATGGTTCTCGTACCGTTCCCTCCGCATTTCATCTGAAGTCACGCCCTCCCGCATATTCCCGTGAGCAGATGAATGGGGTTATGTGCATGGCTGATGACGCCAAGAACACCGCCGGCTACCGCTTTTGGCTGGGCGCTTCAGTGATGGCGGCCGGGCTGGGAGCCGCCGTCGCGTCCGGGCAGGGGCTGGCCACCGCGGCGGCCGACGAGGGGGCAGGATCGGGCAGCGCCAGCTCAGAGGCATCATCTGCCGGCGATGCGGGTCCGTCGGCTGCGACCTCACCCACGACGGCGCGGACGGCCGGTGACCGCGGACTGCGGTCGCCCCGCACGGCAATGCGCGCGCGTACCGCGGCGACCGCTCCGCGTCCGTTGGTGCGCCTGGATGCGACGACACAGCGAGACACCTCGACGGCGGTCGAGCCCGGTGACGGCGACCCACGCACCGTCACCGTCGAGGTTGCCGACGTCGAAATCGACACCACCCCAACCGATACCAAGCAAACGGATACCGCGGACGGTCTGATCATCGACGCGGTATCGGAGCAGCCGTATGACCGCCGTCGAGCCGATCACGACACCCGGCCCGCACGCGCCGACCGGGACAGCAGCCGAGCGGACGCCGGTGAGGCGGCGCAGCCACCCGAGCAGTCGACGACCGGTTCCGCGGCAGCCGAGGTCGCCCTTACCACGGCGGCCGCGGCACCGACCGCCGCAGCGGACAAACCCGTCACGTTCGGTAGTCTGATCTCGAACTTCATGTCGCGCCTGGGATTCAAGCCCTTCAACTTCAACTTCTTCACGGTGTCCCTACCCAAGATGGTCAACAACTTCTGGCGCGATATCCGCACTCGACTGTTCGGCGCACCGGCCACCCCGGTGGTGGTGCCGCCGACCAATCCGGGCACCCCGGCCAACCCGGGACCGGTCACCACACCGCCGGCCACTCAGGAGCCGGTGTTGTTGTGGGAGACGAACTTCAGCTCCATCGAGGAGGCCATGGAGGCGTGGTCGCTGCAGAGCGGCCGGTGGGGCGCCGTGGCGGGGGAGAACCAGTACTACACACCCGATTTCTCCAATGTCACCGTCGACGCGAACGGGCACCTGATCATCAGCGTGCGGCGTGGCCCGACCCCGGACAACGCGGCCGCGCCGAACAACTACACCTCGGCCCGAGTGGTGAGCTTCGGCAAGCAGAGCGTGCAGCCCAACAGCCGCATCGTGGCCCGCATGCAGCTGCCGTACTCGAAGGGGCTGTTGCCGGCGTTCTGGATGGTGGGCCTGGAACCGGGGCACGAGTTCGACTGGCCGCGCCAGGGCGAGGTGGACATCGTCGAATACCCGGGTTTCGGCACCGAGGAGGGCAAGACGCACTGGACCGGCAACGTGCACGGCCCGGCAGCCGACGACAACACCGTGGACGTCAAACTGCACAACATCGGCGGCAATCTCGGTGTCGACCTGTCCCAGGGCTTCCATGACTACGGAATCGACTGGTATCCCGACCGGATCGTCTGGCATATCGACGGTGTCCAGACCGGGCAGATCACCCAGGCCCAGTACGAGGCGCTCGGCGGCGACTGGACACCGTTCTCCGGTGCGTGGCCGCACTACCTGATCCTCAACGTCGCCGTCGGCCATGACTGGACCGGCGACCCCGATCCGAGGGCGCAGTTCCCGACGCAGGAGATGAAGGTCGACTGGGTGCGGGTGTACTCGCTCGCGGACTGATACGACGGCCCGGTCGGCAGGGGCGATACTGGGAATTGCACACGTCGCCCCAACGTTAGGAAGATCGTGAGTACAAAGGACATCACCGCAGCCGAATTCAAGTCGATCATCGACGAGAACGAGATCGTGATCGTCGACTTCTGGGCGACCTGGTGCGGTCCGTGTCGGGCCTTTGCCCCGACGTTCGGCGCGTCGGCGGACAAGCACCCCGACGTCGTGCACGCCAAGGTCGACACCGAGGCCGAGCCGGAACTGGCCCAGGCCGCCGAAATCCAGGCCATCCCGACGCTGATGGCGTTCAAGAAGGGGCATCAGGTGTTCCGGCAGTCCGGCGCACTGGGCCCCGCACAACTCGAAGACCTGATCGCCAAGATCAAGGAGTTCGACATCGACGCGGCCGTCGCGTCCCAGCAGAACTGACGTAGCCGCCCCGGTCGCGACGACGCACGCGATAGCGTGCACGTCGTGACGGCGCACAGCGACTTCGTAACGGTCTCCCAACCCGAGCCGGGCGTGTGTTTGGTCACGCTGAACCGCCCCGAGCGGATGAACTCGATGGCCTTCGACGTCATGGTGCCGCTGGGCGCCGTGCTGGCCGACGTGCATCACGACAACTCGGTGCGGGTGGTCGTGCTGACCGGAGCCGGGCGCGGGTTCTCCTCGGGTGCCGACCACAAATCGGCCGGTTCGGTACCGCATGTCGACGGACTCACCCGGCCCAGCTTCGCGCTGCGGTCCATGGAAGTGCTCGATGAGGTGATCCTGGCGTTGCGGCGGTTGCATCAGCCCGTCATCGCGGCGGTCAACGGTGCCGCGATCGGCGGTGGACTGTGCCTGGCGTTGGCCTGTGATATCCGTATCGCCGCAGGTGGCGCCTATTTTCGGGCGGCGGGCATCAACAACGGTCTGACCGCCAGCGAGCTGGGGTTGTCCTATCTGCTGCCCCGCGCCATCGGGGCGTCGAGGGCCTTCGAGATCATGCTCACCGGGCGTGACGTCGATGCCGCCGAGGCCGAGCGCATCGGGCTGGTGTCCAGCGTGGTACCCGAGGACGAGCTGCTGTCGCGGTGCTTCGAGATGGCGCGCGGAATTGCCTCGTTCTCGCGGCCCGGAATCGAGTTGACCAAGCGCACGCTGTGGAGTGGACTGGACGCCGGTAGCCTGGAAGGCCACATGCAGGCCGAAGGTCTGGGCCAGCTCTATGTGCGTCTGCTCACCGCCAACTTTGAGGAAGCGGTCGCCGCACGCAAAGATAAGCGGGATCCGGTGTTCACCGATGAGCGCTTGCGCGAAGAGTCGACGAGCACCGACGACCGGAGCGCTGAGCACACGTAGTGCATTCATGAGGAGGTAGTTGCGTGATCACCGCAACGGACCTGGAGGTCCGCGCCGGGGCGCGCACACTGCTGTCCATCGACGGTGCCGCGCTGCGCATCCAGCCCGGCGACCGGATCGGTCTGGTGGGCCGCAACGGGGCCGGTAAGACCACCACCATGCGGATCCTCGCCGGGGAGGGCGAGCCGTATGCCGGCAAGGTCGAGTCGACCGGTGAGATCGGCTACCTGCCGCAGGATCCGCGCGAGGGCGACCTCGATGTGCTGGCCCGCGATCGGGTGCTCTCGGCCCGCGGCCTGGACACCCTGCTCTCCGACCTGGAGAAGCAGCAGACACTGATGGCCGAGGTCGCCGACGACGACGCCCGCGACAAGGCGGTGCGCCGGTACGGTCAGCTCGAGGAACGTTTTGCCGCCCTCGGCGGATACGCCGCCGAGAGCGAAGCCGGACGGATCTGCGCCAGCCTGGGCCTGCCCGACCGGGTGCTCACCCAGCCGCTGCGCACACTGTCCGGCGGCCAGCGGCGCCGGGTGGAACTGGCCCGCATCTTGTTCGCCGCCGGCGGAGGATCAGGTACCGGCTCGTCCAACACCACCCTGTTGCTCGACGAACCGACCAACCACCTCGATGCCGACTCGATCGGCTGGCTGCGTTCCTTCCTGCAGAACCACACCGGTGGGCTGGTGGTCATCAGCCATGATGTCGACCTGCTCGCCGATGTGGTCAACCGGGTCTGGTTCCTGGACGCCGTACGTGGCGAAGCAGATGTCTACAACATGGGTTGGCAGAAGTACCTCGACGCCCGTGCCACCGACGAGCAGCGCCGCCGCCGCGAGCGCGCCAATGCCGAGAAGAAGGCCGGCGCGCTGCGGGCTCAGGCCGCCAAGATGGGCGCCAAAGCCACCAAAGCCGTTGCCGCGCAGAACATGTTGAAGCGGGCCGAACGGATGATCGCCGAGCTTGACGACGAGCGGGTGGCCGACAAGGTGGCGCGCATCAAATTCCCCGTGCCCGCACCCTGCGGTAAGACTCCGCTGGTGGCCAAAGGGCTGACCAAGACCTACGGTTCGCTGGAGATCTTCACCGGTGTCGATCTGGCCATCGATCGTGGTTCGCGGGTGGTGGTGCTGGGGCTCAACGGTGCCGGTAAGACCACGTTGCTGCGATTGCTGGCGGGCACCGAAAAGGCCGACGCCGGCGGGTTGGAGCCTGGGCACGGCCTCAAGATCGGCTACTTCGCGCAGGAGCACGACACCCTCGACAACGAGGCGTCGGTGTGGGAGAACATCCGGCACGCGGCCCCGGACACCGGCGAGCAGGATCTGCGAGGTCTGTTGGGCGCGTTCATGTTCACCGGACCGCAGTTGGACCAGCCGGCCGGCACGCTGTCCGGTGGTGAGAAGACCCGACTGGCGCTGGCCGGGCTGGTGGCCTCGACAGCGAACGTGCTGCTGCTCGACGAACCGACCAACAACCTCGACCCGGCCTCACGCGAACAGGTGCTCGACGCATTGCGCAGTTATCAGGGCGCGGTGGTGCTGGTGACCCACGACCCGGGCGCGGCCGAGGCGCTGGACCCGCAGCGTGTGGTGCTGCTGCCGGACGGCACCGAGGACTTCTGGTCCACCGAGTACCGCGACCTCATCGAATTGGCATAAAGCCGGTCAAGGCATTTGCTCGAATACGGCGTGTGCCGTTTTGCCGATTCCTACTCTGGGTATCCGCCTCAAGGATCGGGAGTGGGGAGAAGATCGATGAGGGAAACGGATAAGGCCCGTGAGCAGATCCTGACCGACCTGCGCAGCGCGTACGAGCGCGGCGCGAGTATCCGGTCACTGGTCGCCCAGACCGGCCGTTCGTACGGATCGGTGCACAGCATGTTGGTCGAGTCCGGCACGCGGATGCGCAGCCGGGGTGGACCCAACCATCGCCGCCGAGCGGGCTGATCAGCGGGGTTGACGCACCGAATCCTCGACGAGGTCCAGTACCGCGCTGAGGTTTTCGGTGCCCTCGCCGGATGCCAGCCGGGCTACGAGCCCGTCGAGCACCAGGTCGAGGTAGGTCTGCAGCACCGCGCCGGGTACATCCTCGCGTAGCCGACCGGCCTGTTTCTGCTTGCGCAACCGTTCGGTGGTGGCCGCCGACAGTTCGGCGGACCGCTCGGCCCAACCCTGGTGGAACGCAGGGTCATTACGCAGTTTGCGGGCGATCTCCAACCGCGTGACCAGCCAGTCGAACTGGTCCGGCGCGGCCAGCAGATCGCGCATCACCTGGATCAGTCCCTCGCGCGCGGCGACGTCCGCCATCCGTTCGGCATCCTCGCGGGCAAGTTCGAAGAACAGCGTGTCCTTGTCCCGGAAGTGATGAAAGATCGCGCCGCGCGACAGCCCGATGGTGTGTTCGAGCCGCCGCACGGTCGCCTTCTCATAGCCGTACTCGGCGAAGCAGCGCCGGGCGCCGTCGAGGATCTGGCGGCGGCGCGCCGCCAGATGATCGTCGGTAACCCGAGGCATTACTAGGACTTCAGCATGTTGCGCAGGACGTACTGCAGGATGCCGCCGTTGCGGTAGTAGTCCGCCTCACCGGGGGTGTCGATCCGGACCACCGCGTCGAACTCGACCTTGGAACCATCTTCCTTGGTCGCGGTCACCTTCACCGTCTTCGGGGTCTTGCCCTCGTTGAGTTCGGTGATGCCGGTGATGTCGAAGGTCTCGGTACCGTCCAGCTTCAGCGACGCGGCCGACTCACCGGCCGGGAACTGCAGCGGGATGACACCCATACCGATCAGGTTCGACCGGTGGATGCGCTCGAAGGACTCGGTGATGACCGCGCGCACACCCAGCAGCGTGGTGCCCTTGGCCGCCCAGTCGCGCGAGCTGCCCGAGCCGTACTCCTTACCGCCCAGCACGACCAGCGGGATGCCGGCCTTCTGGTAGTTCACCGACGCGTCGTAGATGAACGCCTGCGGCGCGTCCTTCGCACTGGCGGACTGAGTGAAGTCGCGGGTGTAGCCACCGGAGACATCATCGAGCAGCTGGTTCTTGAGCCGGATGTTGGCGAAGGTGCCGCGGATCATCACCTCGTGGTTGCCGCGACGGCTGCCCAGCGAGTTGTAATCCTTGCGCTCGACCCCGTGCGCGTCGAGGTACTGCGCTGCCGGGGTGCCCGGCTTGATGGCACCGGCCGGGCTGATGTGGTCGGTGGTCACCGAATCGCCCAGCAGGGCAAGCACTCTGGCACCGCTGATGTCCTGAACCGGCTCCGGCTCGGCGGGCATCCCGTCGAAGTAGGGAGCCTTGCGCACGTAGGTGGACTTGTCGTCCCAGGCGAAGGTATTGCCCTCCGGTACCTGCAGCGAGCGCCAGCGCTCGTCACCCTTGAACACATCGGCGTAGGACTCGGCGAACATCTCGCGGTTGATCGAGGAGGCGATGGTCTCCTCGATCTCCTGGGCAGATGGCCAGATGTCCTTGAGGAACACGTCATTGCCGTCGTGATCCTGGCCCAGCGGTTCTGACTCGAAGTCGAAGTCCATGGTGCCCGCGAGTCCGTAGGCGATGACCAGCGGCGGCGATGCCAGGTAGTTCATCTTCACATCGGGGGAGATGCGGCCCTCGAAGTTGCGATTGCCGGACAGCACGGCCGTGACCGAGAGGTCATTGTCGTTGATGGCCTTGCTGATCGCGTCGGGCAGCGGGCCGGTGTTGCCGATGCACGTGGTGCAGCCGTAGCCGCCCAGGAAGTAGCCGAGCTTCTCCAGGTACGGCCACAGGCCGGCCTTGTTGTAGTAGTCGGTGACGACCTGGCTGCCCGGCGCCATGTTGGTCTTGACCCAGGGCTTGGTGGTCAGGCCCTTCTCGACGGCCTTCTTGGCCAGCAGTGCCGCGCCGAGCATGACCGACGGGTTCGAGGTGTTGGTGCACGAGGTGATGCCCGCGACGACGACGGCGCCGTGGTCGAGCACAAAGTCACCGCGCTCCTCGTCGTGGACCTTGACCGGCTTGGACGGCCGGCCCTCGGCGCCGTTGGCGGCGTTCGGGATGATCGCGTCATCGTCGGCGAAGGACAGCACCGCCGGATCGCTGGCCGGGAACGACTCCTCGACGGCCTCGTCGAGCTTGGTGTGCTCGACCGGCAGGTTCTCTTCCACGTAGTTGTGGATGTCCTTGCGGAAGGCGGTCTTGGCGTCGGACAGCTCGATGCGGTCCTGCGGACGCTTGGGGCCCGAGATCGAGGGCACCACGGTGGACAGGTCCAGCTCCAGGTACTCGGAGAAGACCGGCTCGGAGTCCGGGTTGTGCCACATGCCTTGCGCCTTGGCGTAGGCCTCGACCAGCGCCAGCTGCTCGTCGGAGCGACCGGTCAGGCGCAGGTAGTTGATGGTCTCCTCATCGATCGGGAACGACGCTGCGGTGGAACCGAATTCGGGGCTCATGTTGCCCAGGGTGGCGCGGTTGGCCAGCGGCACCTCGGCGACACCCTTGCCGTAGAACTCGACGAACTTGCCGACCACACCGTGCTTGCGCAGCATGTCGGTGACGGTCAGCACGACGTCGGTGGCGGTCACGCCGGGCTTGATCTCGCCGGTCAGCTTGAAGCCGACGACGCGGGGGATGAGCATCGACACCGGCTGGCCCAGCATGGCGGCCTCGGCCTCGATACCGCCGACGCCCCAGCCCAGCACGCCCAGACCGTTCTGCATGGTGGTGTGGCTGTCGGTACCCACACAGGTGTCCGGGTAGGCCACCCCGTCGCGCTCGAAGACGACGCGGGCCAGGTACTCGATGTTGACCTGGTGCACGATGCCGGTGCCCGGCGGGACGACCTTGAAGTCGTCGAACGCGCCCTGGCCCCAGCGCAGGAACTGGTAGCGCTCGGTGTTGCGCTCGTATTCGAGTTCGACGTTGCGCTCGAAGGCGCCGGCGTTGCCGAACACGTCCAGGATCACCGAGTGGTCGATGACCATTTCGGCCGGCGACAGCGGGTTGACCTTGTCCGGGTCGCCGCCGAGTGCCGCCACGGCCTGGCGCATGGTGGTGAGGTCGACGATGCAGGGCACACCGGTGAAGTCCTGCATGAGTACCCGGGCCGGGGTGAACTGGATCTCGATGCTCGGCTCGGCCGACGGATCCCAGTTGGCGATGGCCTCGATGTGGTCCTTGGTGATGTTCGCGCCGTCCTCGGTGCGCAGCAGGTTCTCCGCGAGCACCTTCAGGCTGTAGGGCAGCTTCTCGGTTCCGGGTACCGCGCCGAGGCGGTAGAACTCATAGCTTTTGTCCCCGACGGTCAGCGTGTCGTGGGCACCGAATGAATTTACGCTGGTCACATCAACTCCCGGCTAGATCTTGCCGCGGACGGGCTGTGTCGGCGGCACCACTGATCCTAACAGTACGCTTGTCCTGCATTAGAGGGCGGGTGGGGTCAAGTCTTCTCCAGTCCGGCGCGCTGTGCGACCTGGTTGGCCAGATGGTGGGATACCGTTCGGTGGTGACCGGACCGCACGTACTGCCACACCTGCCCGCCTACATCCCGCCGGGAGTGGACATGGTCGCGGTCAACGATCAGGTGGGCGCCGGCGGCGTCAGCGCTCCGGCCGGTGCGGATACCGCGGGCCTGCAGCAAGTGGTGGCGGCCGCCAACGCCGACGGTATCGACCTCAAGATCGTCGTGATCGAGCAGAACCCGCCGATCGACACCCCGCTGCGGGATATCGCCACCGAGGTGGGCGAGAACTTCCCCGGTTCGACGGTGCTGGCCATCAGTCCGGGCTTCGCGGGAACCTATAGCCAGGTGTTCGACCGGGTCACCCTGGAGGCGGGTCAAGACCTCGCGAAAACCGGCGATCCGGTCCAATCTTCGAAGAATTTCGTCGCCGAGTTACAAACGCCGGACTTTAGCTGGATGCCGTTTACCATTTTGTTGGTACTGGGCGTTGCTGTGGCCGCTATTTTCACCCGTGTAATGCAGGTTCGCGCGAAGCGTTCGGTTGCCGACGACCCTGCCGTGACGGCTGTCGATTAATTCGCGCAACACATTCATCGAATTCGAATATCACCATTCGATAACGCTCGATCCAATTACATTCATGTAATTTGTGGCTAAAGTTTCTTTAGCGCGTCCTGTGACGTACGGTGCAAACAGTGCTTGGTGTTGCAGCTGTGATTGATGTGACTCCTGACACGAATGTGAAGTGCCAAGACGTTCGCGTTGAGCCCTAGGAGACTTGAGTCGAATGAGACGCACCCCAGGCGCCTCCGCGTCCCGCCTCTATGGGCGAGTCTGTGCCATTCCCGTCTCGGTGGGCCTGCTGTGCGCGGGTGTCCTACCGCACGGTCCGATCACCGGACCACTGGCCATCGCCGATCCGGTGAAGCCGGAGGGCATTGCGGCACTGGTCGCCGCCGTCGCCGATGCCAACCAGAAACTGCAGGACCTCGGGGCCGCGGTCCAGGTGCAGCAGGAGAGTGTCAACAAGGCCATCGTCGAGGTGCAGAACGCCCGCGACAATGCCGCCACCGCCGCCGCCGCGGTCGAGGCAGGCCAACGTGGTGTCGCCGACGCGAACACCGCGATCGCCGACGCGCAGCGTCGTGTCGACACCTATGCCGTCGCGGCCTATGTCAACGGGCCGTCGGCGTCCTATCTGACCGCGGCCGACCCGGATGCCGCGCTGCAGACCGCCGCCGCCGGACAGGCCCTGGCCGTCGGCTCGCAGCAGGTGCTGGCCGACCTGCAGGCTGCACGCACCGAACAGGTCAACCGGGAGTCCGCGGCGCGGCTGGCCAAGCTCAACGCCGACAAGGCCGCCGCCGACGCCCAGGCCAGCCAGGACGCCGCCGTGGCCAGCCTGACCCAGGCCCAGCAGACCTTCGGATCCCAGCAGGTCGAACTCGACCGGCTGAGCGCCGAACGCAGTGCGGCACAAGCGAAGTTGGACGCCGCCCGGCCTCCGGCCCCGGCCGCGGCGCCGTTGGCGGCTCCGAGTGCGCCCGCACCGGCCGGCCGCGCTCCTGCGGTTCCGGGCCCGTCGACCGCAGGGCCGTCGCCCGACTGGGACCGCCTGCCCGGTGGACCGGCGCCCGCGCAGTCCAGCCAGTGGGACCTGACGCTGCCGGCGATCCCGAGTGCCTTTGTCAGTGGCGATCCGATCGCGATCATCAACGCGATCCTGGGCATCATGCAGACCTCTGCCCAACTGACCGCGGACATGGGCCGCAATTTCCTGCAGAAACTCGGCATCCTTCCGACACCGACCGGCTTCACCAACAACGGGGCCATCCCGCGGGTGCACGGACAGGCGGCCTCCGAGCACGTCATCAAACGGGCCATGTCGCAGATCGGGGTGCCGTACTCCTGGGGTGGCGGCAACGCCGCGGGCAAGAGCAACGGTATCGACGGTGGCGCCGGCACAGTCGGTTTCGACTGCTCCGGGCTGGTGCTGTATGCCTTCGCCGGTGTCGGCATCAAGCTGCCGCACTATTCCGGCGCACAGTACGACATGGGCCGCAAGATCCCCACCTCGCAGATGCGTCGCGGTGACGTCCTGTTCTGGGGACCGGGCGGCAGCCAGCACGTGGCCATCTACCTCGGCAACAACCAGATGATCGAAGCGCCCTATACCGGTTCGCACGTCAAGATCTCGCCGGTGCGCACCAGCGGTATGACGCCGCACGCCGTCCGCTATATCGAGTACTAGATCTGCATTACCGACAACGTTGGGAATCTCTTGAACTTCAACCGCTTTCAACGCCTCAACCGCGTCCTTGCCGTATTGGCGGTGGCCGCAGGGATGGCCATCGGCGCGGCGTCGCCGGCGTCCGCGGCACCGGAGTGGGACCCGACGCTGCCGGCCCGCCCGAGTTCGGGTGCCCCCGGTGACCCCGTCGCGATCGCCAACGCTTCGTTCCAGGTCAGCAAGATCGCCCTGGAGACCACCCAGAGCCTGGGCTCGAAGTTCCTGCAGACCCTCGGCCTGGCGCCTGCCCCGGCGGCGTCGACCGGCGGGTTGCCCGCCGGCGCGCGGGTGCGCGGGCCGCAGGCGATCGAGTACGTGATCCGCCGCGGCGGTTCACAGCTCGGTGTGCCGTACTCCTGGGGCGGGGGCACGTTGACCGGCCCCGGCCCCGGTGTCGACTACGACGCCGGAAAGATGGGTTACGACTGCTCGGGCTTCACCCGGTACGCCTTCGCCGGCGTCGGCGTGCAGATCCCCAAATACTCCGGTGACCAGTACAACTTCGGCCGGGCCATCTCGCCGTCGCAGGCCAAACGCGGCGACCTCATCTTCTGGGGTCCCGGCGGCAGCCAGCACGTTGCCATCTATCTGGGTGGCGGCAAGATGCTGGAGGCCTCGGGCAGCGCAGACAAGGTGACCGTGAGCCCGCTGCGCACCGCGGGGATGTCCCCGCACCTGGTACGCATCATCGAATCCTGACGCACCCGGCGCGCGGGGCGGGCGGGCAACGTCGACGGATTCCGAACTGCCTGGAATAGTTGACGGCGGACGCTCCGCCACCTCGGCGGTTGCCGCGTAGTCCAGCGAGTGTGTAGCAGATCGACCGTGGGAGGAAGCTAGATGACGTCACCGAGTGGGCCGCCGCAGGGCGCCGGAGGCTATCAAGGCCCGGCCCCGACGCAGGGCTACCCGCCCGGAACGCCGAGCGCACCCCCCGCAAGTTCCGGTCTGCAGGGTGAGGTGCACACCCTGGAGCGGGCGATCTTCGAGGTCAAACGCATCATCGTCGGCCAGGACCGGCTCGTCGAGCGGATGCTGGTGGGCCTGCTGGCCAAGGGGCACGTGCTGCTCGAGGGTGTGCCCGGTGTCGCCAAGACACTGGCGGTCGAGACCTTCGCCAAGGTGGTCGGCGGCACCTTCGCCCGTATCCAGTTCACCCCCGACCTGGTGCCCACCGACATCGTCGGTACCCGCATCTACCGGCAGGGCCAGGAGGCGTTCGATATCGAACTCGGGCCCGTCGTGGTCAACTTCCTGCTCGCCGACGAGATCAACCGCGCGCCCGCCAAGGTGCAGTCGGCCCTGCTCGAGGTGATGGCCGAGCGCAAGATCTCCATCGGCGGCAAGACCTTCCCGCTGCCCACCCCGTTCCTGGTGATGGCCACCCAGAACCCGATCGAGCAGGAAGGGGTGTACCAGCTGCCCGAGGCGCAGCGCGACCGCTTCCTGTTCAAGCTCAACGTCGACTACCCGTCACCGGAGGAAGAGCGCGAGATCATCTACCGGATGGGCGTGAAAGCGCCTGAGCCCAAGCAGATCCTGAACACCGGCGACCTGCTGCGGCTGCAGGAGGTCGCGGCCAACAACTTCGTCCACCACGCGCTGGTCGACTACGTGGTGCGGATCGTCACCGCGACCCGGGAGCCGGAGAAGTTCGGCATGCCCGACGCCAAGAGCTGGATCGCCTACGGTGCCTCGCCGCGCGCCTCGCTGGGCATCATCGCCGCCTCGCGTGCGCTGGCGCTGGTGCGCGGCCGCGACTACGTCATCCCGCAGGATGTCGTCGAGGTCATCCCGGATGTGCTGCGGCACCGCCTGGTGCTGACCTATGACGCACTGGCCGACGAGGTCTCGGCCGAGACCGTCATCAACCGCATCATGCAGACCGTCGGTCTGCCCCAGGTGAACGCCATTCCGCAGCAGGGTCATTCGGCGCCTCCCGGGGTGCCTGCCGCGGCGGCGGCCGGCGGTCGGTGACCGGGACCGGCGGGCGCGGGGTCGACCTGCCCTCGCTCAAGCGTGGTGAGATCCGCGACCCCGCACTGAGCGCGGCACTGCGCAAGCTCGAGCTGACGGTGCGCCGCAAGCTCGACGGTGTGCTGCACGGCGACCACCTCGGCCTGATCCCGGGTCCCGGGTCCGAGCCGGGGGAGTCGCGGATGTACCAGCCCGGCGACGATGTCCGCCGGATGGACTGGTCGGTTACTGCGCGCACCACACATCCGCACGTCCGGCAGATGATCGCCGACCGCGAGCTGGAAACCTGGCTGGTGGTCGACGTGTCGGCCAGCCTGGACTTCGGTACCGCCGGCTGCGAGAAGCGTGATCTCGCGGTGGCTGCGGCCGCCGCGATCGCCTTCCTCAACAGCGGCGGCGGTAACCGGATCGGCGCGATCATCTCCAACGGTGAATCCACCAAACGGGTGCCCGCGCTGTCCGGCCGTCTGCACGAGCAGGAGTTGTTGCGTGCCATCGCCACCACCCCGCAGGCGCCGCTGGGCACCCGCGGTGATCTCGCGGCGGCCATCGACTCCCTGCGTCGACCCGAACGCCGCCGCGGAATGGCGGTCATCATCAGCGACTTCCTCGGGCCGATCGACTGGATGCGTCCGTTGCGGGCGATCGCCGGGCGGCACGAGGTACTCGGTATCGAGATCATCGACCCGCGTGATGTCGAACTGCCCGATATCGGTGACGTGGTGTTACAGGACACCGAGTCCGGGGTCACCCGCGAATTCACCATCGACGAGAAACTGCGTGACGACTTCGCACACGCCGCGGCGGCACACCGCGCCGAGGTCGCCCGGACGCTACGCCGCTGTGACGCACCGCTGCTGACATTGCGCACCGACCGGGACTGGATCGCCGACGTGGTGCGGTTCGTGGCGGACCGGCGTCGGGGCGCCGCCGCGGGAAGCCGGTAGCGTTGATGAAAACGACTGAAATGACTAGCTGCACATGACATTGCCGTTGCTCGGCCCGATGAGTCTGTCGGGCTTCGAACACATCTGGTTCTTCCTGTTCCTGCTCGTCGTCGCCGGCCTTGTCGCGCTCTACATCGTGGTGCAGCGGGCGCGACAGAAGCGGATCCTGCGGTTCGCCAACATGGAACTGCTGGAAAAGGTTGCCCCCAAACAACCGACCCGGTGGCGACACCTGCCGGCGATCGCGCTCATCACCGCCCTGTGCCTGTTGACCATCGCGATGGCCGGACCCACCAACGATGTCCGGATCCCGCGTAACCGCGCCGTGGTGATGCTCGTGATCGACGTCTCGCAGTCGATGCGGGCGACCGATGTGGCCCCCAGCCGACTGGTGGCCGCCCAGGAGGCCGCCAAACAGTTCGCCGATCAGCTCACCCCGGGTATCAACCTGGGTTTGATCGCCTACGCGGGTACCGCGACGGTGCTGGTGTCGCCGACCACGAATCGCGAGGCCACCAAGGCCGGTATCGACAAGCTGCAACTGGCCGACCGGACCGCGACCGGTGAGGGCATCTTCACCGCACTGCAGGCCATCGCGACCGTCGGAGCGGTGATCGGCGGCGGGGACGAGCCCCCGCCGGCCCGGGTGGTGCTGATGTCCGACGGTAAGGAAACCGTGCCGTCCAACCCGGACAACCCCAAGGGCGCGTACACCGCGGCCCGGACGGCCAAGGACCAGGGCGTGCCGATCTCGACGGTGTCCTTCGGCACCCCGTATGGCTACGTCGAGATCAACGAGCAACGCCAGCCGGTGCCGGTCGACGACGAGATGCTGGCCAAGATCGCCGAACTGTCCGGCGGTGAAGCCTTCACCGCGTCCAGCCTGGAACAGCTCAAAGAGGTGTTCAGCTCGCTGCAGCAGCAGATCGGCTACGAGACCATCAAGGGTGACGCCAGCGTCGGCTGGTTGCGCCTCGGCGCTGTCATGCTGGCGTTCGCCGCGCTGGCCGCGCTGCTGATCAACCGCCGCCTGCCCGGCTAATAGCGGACGGTCCCGACGGCCAGCGGCGGATAGGCCAGCGAGGCCCGGCCGTCCACCGTCGCACCGGCGAACTGCAATGCCGCCAGCAGTTCGGGTTCCACCGGGACGTGCAGATCCGGTGCCGACACCAGGTCGAGCCGTTGCAACTGCTCCGCGTCCAAGGTGATGTCGAGGCCGGCCAGGTTGGTTTCCAGATGCGCGATCCGCCGCGCGCCGAGGATCGGGATGACGGTGCCTTCCCGAGCCCGCAACCAGGCCAGTGCCACGGCGGCCGGGGTGGTGGCGAGTTCGTCGGCCACGGCGGCAACCGTCTCGATGACCGTGTACTCGTCCTCGGTCGGACCGCCGACATACGCCGCCCGGACCGAGTCGGTGACCTGCGCCCCGCGCCGGTATTTGCCTGACAGGAAACCGTTCTGCAGCGGGCTCCACGGCACCAATGCCATGCCCTGATCCGAGGCCAGCGGTGCGATCTCGGCCTCGACACCACGATTGAGCAGTGAGTAGCCGATCTGCAGGGCGATCAGTGGTGTCCAGCCTTTCAGCTGCGCCATGGTCTGAGCCTGGGCGGTGACCCAGGCCGGGATGTTGGAGAACCCGATGTAGCGGATCTTGCCCGCTCGGACAAGGTCGTCGAGGGTGCGCATGGTCTCCTCGACGGGGGTATACCGGTCCCAATTGTGCAGCCAGTACAGGTCGATGTGGTCGGTGCGCATCCGACGCAGGCTCTCCTCCAGCTGGTTCACGATGGACCGCCGACCGGCACCACCGCCGTTGGGATCGCCGGGGGACATGTTGGTGAAGAACTTGGTCGCCAGGATGACACGATCCCGCCGCTGCCGGTGACTTCCGAAGTAGTCACCGAGGATCTTCTCGGAGTGCCCGTTGGTGTAGAAGTTCGCGGTGTCGATGAAGTTGCCGCCACGCTCCAGGTAGCTCTCGATGATGGCCTCGGATTCGGCGACACTACAGCCGGCGCCGCCGGCATCTTCGCCGAATGTCATGGCGCCGAGTGCAAAAGGGCTGACACGCAGCCCGGACCGGCCCAGGGTGACGTAGTGGTCGAGTGACATGGGATGTGCTCCTTGATGGGGTCGGATGAACGTTCTCCATACAACCGCCGCGGGTATCGGTGGCGGTAGACCGATCCGACCGCACTCTTGCCTGATCCTGTCTATCTTGGTGGTATTGAACAATCAGATGCTTGACTGGGCACATGCATCCGCTCGCCGAGCTTCGCGCGCTCGTCGAGGCCCACGTCGCGCCGGACACGTCGACATCCGTCGACGGGTTGTTGCTGTCCCGGGCCACGACGTCCGATCCGGAGTACTCGTTGACCGCACCGCTGCTGGTGGTGATGGCCGCCGGCGCCAAGCGGCTGCTGCTCGGTGACCAGGTGTTCGAGTACCGGGCCGGCGAGGTGCTGGTGGTCTCCGCCGAACTCCCGGTGAGTGGGCATTTCATCGGCGCCGATGAGCGCCATCCGGCGCTCGGCATCGGTATGGTGCTGCGTCCGCTGGTCATCGCCGAACTGCTGCTGCAGGGCGGTGTGCGACCGCGACCCGCCGCCGCGGCGACGGCGATGTCCACCGGGCCGGCCCCACCCGAACTGCTGGACGCGGTGCTGCGCTTGGTCCGGCTGTTGGATCAGCCCCGTGATGCCGGGGTGCTCGCACCGCTGATCGAGCGGGAGATCCTGTGGCGGTTGCTGACCGGCCCGCACGGGGCCGTGGTGAGCCAGATCGGCAGCGCCGGCAGCAGTGTGGCCCACGTCAACCACGTCATCGGATGGCTCCGGCAGAACTACGCCGAGCCACTGCGCATCGCCGACCTCGCGGCGATGGCCGGGATGAGCGCGTCGGCCTTTCACCGGCACTTCCGGTCCGTCACCGCGATGAGTCCACTGCAGTTCCAGAAGCAGATCCGGCTGCAGGAGGCCAGGACACTGTTGGCCTCCGATGCCGGCGATATCGCCGGCATCGGCCACCTGGTGGGCTATGACAGCCCCACCCAGTTCAGCCGGGAGTACCGACGGATGTTCGGTGCCCCACCGGGCCGCGATGCGGCCCGGTTGAACGCACCGGCGGCGCGACTGCCGTGATCGGGGCGATTTCGGGCGTGCGCCGGTCAGGCACTAAGTTGAGCCATATGAGTGACAGCGAAGCCACCCCCGACGCTCCGGTCGGCCGTCCCGCGTTCGTGTCCCGTTCTGTCCTGGTCACCGGCGGTAACCGGGGTATCGGCCTGGCGATCGCGCAGCGGTTGGCCGCCGACGGTCACAGGGTGGCGGTCACCCACCGCGGCTCCGGTGCACCGGAGGGCCTGTTCGGCGTCGTCTGTGATGTCACCGACAACGACGCCGTCGACCGTGCCTTCAAAGAGGTCGAGGAACACCAGGGTCCGGTCGAGGTGCTGGTGTCCAACGCAGGCATCTCCAAGGACGCCTTCCTGATGCGTATGACCGAGGAGCGGTTCTCCGAGGTCATCAACGCCAACCTCACCGGCGCCTTCCGCGTCACGCAGCGGGCGTCACGCAGCATGCAGCGCAAGCGATTCGGCCGGATCATCTACATCGGCTCGGTCTCGGGCATGTGGGGAATCGGCAACCAGGCCAACTATGCGGCCGCCAAGGCGGGTCTGATCGGGATGGCCCGCTCCATCTCGCGTGAGCTGTCCAAAGCCGGTGTCACCGCCAATGTGGTGGCCCCCGGATACATCGATACCGAGATGACCCGCGCCCTCGACGAGCGGATCCAGGAAGGCGCACTGGAATTCATCCCCGCCAAGCGGGTCGGTACCGCCGAGGATGTCGCCGGAGCGGTCAGCTTCCTGGCCTCCGAGGACGCCGGGTACATCGCGGGCGCGGTGATCCCGGTCGACGGCGGTATGGGCATGGGGCATTAGCAGGCACTGGGCCACCAGAAAGCACAAGGAAGGCAACACATGACACTTCTGCAAGGCAAGCGCATCCTCGTCACGGGGATCATCACCGACAGCTCGATCGCATTCCACATCGCCAAGCAGGCCCAGGAGGCCGGCGCGGAGTTGGTGCTGACCGGTTTCGACCGGCTCAAGCTCATCCAGCGCATCGCCGACCGGCTGCCCAACCCGGCCCCGCTGTTGGAACTCGATGTGCAGAACCCCGAGCACCTCGACTCGTTGGCCGGCCGGATCACCGAGGTGATCGGCGAGGGCAACAAGCTCGACGGTGTGGTGCACTCGATCGGCTTCATGCCGCAGACCGGGATGGGTGTGAACCCGTTCTTCGACGCGCCGTATGAGGACATCGCCAAGGGCATTCACATCTCGGCGTACTCCTACGCCTCGTTGGCCAAGGCCACCCTGCCGGTGCTCAACAGCGGCGGCAGCATCGTCGGGATGGACTTCGACCCGACCCGCGCCATGCCGGCCTACAACTGGATGACGGTCGCCAAGAGTGCCCTGGAATCGGTGAACCGCTTTGTCGCCCGCGAAGCCGGACCGTTCGGTGTGCGCTCGAATCTTGTTGCGGCAGGACCGATCCGGACGCTGGCCATGAGCGCCATCGTAGGTGGTGCGCTGGGTGCCGAGGCCGGCGACCAGATGCGTCTGCTCGAAGAGGGCTGGGACCAGCGCGCCCCGGTCGGCTGGAACATGAAGGATCCGACGCCGGTGGCCAAGACGGTCTGCGCCCTGCTGTCGGATTGGCTGCCCGCCACCACCGGCACCATCATCTACGCCGACGGCGGCGCCAGTACCCAGCTGCTGTAAAGCACGTCGTGCCCACCTCGTTTGACGCGCTGCTGCTGTTGTCCTTCGGCGGCCCGGAGGGTCCTGACCAGGTGATGCCGTTCCTGGAGAACGTCACCCGCGGTCGGGGGATCCCACCCGAGCGCCTTGAGGCGGTTGCCGAGCACTATCACCATTTCGGCGGTGTCTCACCGATCAACGGTATCAACCGTGCGCTGATCGAGCAGATCGAACAGGTGACCGACCTGCCGGTGTACTTCGGCAACCGGAACTGGGAACCGTTCGCCGAGGACACCGTCGCGAAGATGCGTGACGACGGGGTGCGGCGGGCAGCGGTGTTCGCAACCTCGGCCTGGGGCGGCTACTCCGGATGTGCGCAGTACCAGGAGGACATCGTCCGGGCCCGCTCGGCGGTGGGGCAGACCGCACCGGAACTGGTGAAGCTCCGGCAGTACTTCGACCATCCGCTGTTCGTGGCGATGTTCGCCGATGCGATCGCCGATGCCGCGGAGACACTTCCGGCGCCACGGCGCGCCGGGGCCCGGTTGGTGTTCACCGCGCATTCGATCCCGTTTCGTGCGGCGAACCGGTGCGGCCCCGATCTCTACGAACGTCAGGTCGGCTACGCGGCGCGCCTGGTGGCCGCTGCGGCCGGGTATGACGATTTCGACGTGGTGTGGCAGTCGCGGTCGGGTCCGCCCCAGGTGCCGTGGCTGGAACCGGATGTCGGCGATCACCTCGATGCCCTGGTTGCCCTCGGTGTCGACGCGGTGATCGTGTGCCCGATCGGTTTTGTCGCCGATCACATCGAGGTGGTCTGGGACCTGGACAACGAATTGGCCGAGCAGGCCGCCGCCGCGGGGGTATCACTCGCGCGGGCCGGCACGCCGAACGCCCAACGCCGGTTCGCCGAACTGGTGATCGACCTGATCGACGAACTGGGCACCGGCCGGGATGCGCTCAGGGTCGTTGGCCCGCAACCTGTTCCGGGTTACGGCTGCAGCATCGACGGGGCGTTCTGCACCCCGGCGTGCGAGCCGGTCAGCGCTGCCAGGCCGAATACAGTATCGCGCTGATCGCAGCCAACCGTGCGGTCCGTACCACCGAGGCCAGCGGTCGCAGGGTGTCCGAGGCGATCCGCACCTCCGAGCTGGACTGCAGCCCGATCGGCATGAGCCCGGAGCTCGCCGTGATGATGGCGTCGACGTGCGCCGCGTTCTCCAGGACCCGCACCGCCCGCTCGGGCGCATGGTCGGGGATGCGGTGCAGCCGGGTGGCCTCCAGCAGTTGTTCGACCATGCCCCGCGGATCGTCGATATCGGCGGCGCCGATCCCGGCACTCAACGCGCCGAGGGCGTCCGCGGCCGAGCGCACCGCCGACCGCAAGGTGTACTCGGCATCGCCGAGGTCGTAATGGTCGACGTGGCCCGAACTCGGCACCGAGTAGACCGTCCACGCCAGTGACACCGGATCCGGTTCGAAATCCGGATCGTCGACATCCTCGTAGATGTACTCGGGGACCATCCCGACCGAGCGGGCCGGATCGGTGCCGACGATGATGGCCTCGCCCACGCTGATGGCGTCCCGCTGGAACTGGGTGTCCGGTGGCAGGCCCCGGACATCACCGGGCACCGGCATCACCAGGGTCAGCGTCGGTGCCGAGCCGGAGCGGCCGGCCGCGGTCCGCATGGTCTGCAGCAGGCTCATGGTGCCCGAATGATTCAGGTCCGGCCACGGCAGCCCGGTGTTCCCGGCCGCCACCGAATCGTAGGCGGTGACGGAATGCTTTGGTGCCCACTGGGATAACGAGTCCAGCACGTCGTCGGGCGCGGCGACGCCTGCAAGCCAGGCATTGACCCAGACCGTCAGCGAAGCACTCGGACACCACATAGTTTCCGCAGTGTAGTTGTCAGTCGCGGGTACGGCCGGATTCGCTAGGCTGACACACATGCCCGCATGGATTTGGCTGGTGGCAGCGCTGGGGCTGGCAGGTGCGGAAGCCCTGACCGGCGACATGTTCCTGCTGATGCTCAGTGGTGGCGCGCTGGCCGCTGCCGGTGCGAGTTTTGTGTTCGACTGGCCGATCTGGGCCGACGGCGCGGTGTTCCTGGTGGTCTCGGTGCTGCTTCTGGTACTTGTCCGCCCGGCGCTGCGGCGCCGGATGGAGTCCGGCGGCGGTCTGCTCGACCCGGCCAAGGCGTTGGAGGGCAAGGGTGCGTTGGTCCTGATCGACGTGTCGCGCCACGACGGGCAGGTGAAACTTGACGGTGAAATCTGGACGGCGCGGCCACTGAACGACAACGATGTATTCGTCAAGGGCGACCAGGTGACCGTCGTGCACATCGACGGAGCCACCGCGGTCGTGTCCAAGATCGACTAAACCAGCGATCGACCAGACAATCAGAGGGGGACACAGTGGACGGTGCCATCGCAGGGTTGGTCCTGCTAGCGGTGCTGGTGATCTTCGCCGTGATCGTGGTGGCCAAATCGGTGGCGCTCATTCCGCAGGCCGAGGCCGCCGTCATCGAGCGACTCGGCCGGTACAGCAAGACGGTGTCGGGTCAACTGACCCTGCTGTTGCCGTTCGTCGACAAGATCCGGGCCCGGGTGGATCTGCGCGAACGGGTGGTTTCGTTCCCGCCGCAGCCGGTGATCACCGAGGACAATCTGACCGTCAACATTGACACCGTCGTCTACTTCCAGGTCACCAACCCGCAGGCCGCGGTCTACCAGATCAGCAACTACATCGTCGGTGTCGAGCAGCTGACCACCACCACGTTGCGCAATGTGGTCGGCGGGATGACGCTCGAGCAGACCCTGACCTCGCGCGACTCGATCAACGGGCAGCTGCGCGGCGTGCTCGACGAGGCCACCGGCCGCTGGGGCCTGCGGGTCGCCCGTGTCGAACTGCGCAGCATCGACCCGCCGCCGTCGATCCAGGAGTCGATGGAGAAACAGATGCGCGCCGACCGGGAGAAGCGCGCCATGATCCTGATGGCCGAGGGCAACCGCGAGGCGTCGATCAAACAGGCCGAGGGCCAGAAGCAGGCCCAGATCCTGTCGGCCGAGGGGGCCAAGCAGGCCGCGATCCTGGCCGCCGAGGCCGACCGGCAGTCCCGGATGCTGCGCGCCCAGGGTGAGCGGGCCGCGCAATACCTGAAGGCACAGGGTGAGGCCAAGGCCATCGAGAAGACGTTCGCCGCGATCAAGGCGGGCCGCCCCACCCCGGAGATGCTGGCCTACCAGTACCTGCAGACACTGCCCGAGATGGCCAAGGGTGAAGCCAACAAGGTCTGGCTGGTGCCCAGTGATTTCGGATCCGCCCTGGAGGGGTTCACCAAGATGCTGGGCGCGCCGGGATCCGACGGCGTATTCCGGTACACCCCGACGCCGGTCGACGACCACCCGGCGAAAACCGATGCGGAAGATGCGGCCGAGGTTGCCGACTGGTTCTCCACCGAGACCGACCCGGCGATCGCCCAGGCCGTCGCCAAGGCCGAGGCCGAGGCACGTACCCCGGTGCCGCCACTGGGGGCCACACCGGCCGCTCCGCTGGATGCACCGACCCAGTCGCATGCCCTGGGCGGGGTACCCACACCGCCACTGGCACAGCCGGGTGCCGGCACCCACCGCGCGCCCTGAGCGCATTGCCCGGCATCGGTTTGACGCCCCCGTACAATTATTTTGCTGCCACGGGGCCTTGTGGATGGTCTAATGGCATATTGAGCAGTTGCTGACACCTGACTGAACCTTTTGCCGGCGCAATGACGAAATGGCGGCGTTATGACGAGAGCATGCGTGCGGGGCGCAATGGGTGCCGGCGTGCTGTCCGCCGCGCTGTTGCTCGGCGGCCCCATGGCGCTCGCCACGGCCGACGAGGGCAGCGGCAGCACCGGTAGCTCCGGTGCCGGCGGTAGCTCGTCGAGCGAGAGCCAGTCCACCGGGTCTTCCGGGTCGACGAGCAGCTCACCGTCATCGAGCCCCAAGCCCAGGACCGATTTCGGGTCGTCCCTGCGGCAGGGCCTGCGTGATATCCGCACCTCGCTCGGATCGATCACCGATCGTCGGTCATCGTCGACCGCCGGTAACGATTCGACCACCGTCGACGAGGCCGACAGTCCCGCATCGATCGCCGACGCACCCGATGTCACCCCCGAGGTCGCCATCGAGATCGTCGCGCCCGAGTCGGAAACCGTGGTGGCCAAGCCGCCTGCGGTGACCGCGCCCATCACCACGCCGACTGCGTCGCCCACTCCGAAGGTTGCCCCGCTGTCCGCGGCCGGCACCCCGTCGGGCCCGCCGACTTCCAAGGGCACCAACGCCACCAGGCCGCCGCTGCCCTTCGCCAAGGTGCCCGAGGCGGTCGCGGCTGTCGGCGACACCGTCACCACGGTGCTCGATTCCACCCACGACACCATCGCGGCCCTGCCGGCGCTGCTGGCGACCCTGCCGAACTCACGCACACCGGTCACCGACGTCATCACGACGATCGAGTACATGCTCACCTCGGTCAGCTCCGTGGCTGGTGCCATCACCGCTCTGCCGACCGATCTCAGTGCGCTGATGGGTGTTCCGCTGACACCGGTGACCGAACCGGTCGCAACACCGCCTGCGCCGCGCCCCGCCTACCGTGCCGCACCGGCCGGACTGGCCGACCTGATGCTTGTGCCCGCATCGCTCGGTTCTCCCGTACCCGGGTCGGTCGCCGAGGTGCCCGTCGCGCCGGCGCTGCTGTCGGCCGCCACCACCGCGAACCTGCCGCGGGCGACGGTCGCCACGCCGGTTCCGGTGGCCCTGCGGGGTATCGCGGCCTCGGGCACACCGGACTCGTTACTCGATCGTGCGGTCAACGATGTCCTGCTGCCGCTGTCGCTGGCCGCGCTGGCCGCGGTCGCGCTGCCCGGCGTCGGCGGCCTGCTGGTCATCTGCGCACTCGGGGTGCGGATCGGCTACCGGCAGGCCAAGGCCGGCTGGGCCATCCACGTAGCCGGTATCGGGCGGTTCGCCGGACCGGGTCCGCTCGGCGTCGTGCGGTCCGGATCGCTTGTTGCCCTGCATACTCCGCGCGGGCGTAAGGCCCGAGCTGCCGACGGTAATCCGGGGGTCGTGCGATTCCTGGACCGCAGCGACCGCGCGGCCTGATCTTCAGCCGTTGACGGCGGGGTTGTCCTCGGTGGCCTGGTGGCGGCCGTGGTGCCTGCGATGCGCGCGCACCTCGTAGACCAGCCCGACGATTCCCACGGCGGCCGTGCAGGCCGACACCAGAACCAGCAGCGGGCTGATGTTGCCGGTCAACGCGTCACCGAGGATGACGACGGCAGCGGTACCGGGAATGACCCCGACGAACGTGGCCACCGCGTAGGGCAGCAGCCGCACCGCCGATGCTCCGGCCGCGTAGTTCAGCACCGCGAACGGGACAGCCGGGATCATCCGCATGGACAGCACGGTCACCCAACCGCGTTCGCGTAACCGGGCGTCCAGTGTGTCAACCCGCGGGTGGCGCACCAACCGGCTCAGCTGCCAGCCCGCCGCCCGCACCAGCACCACGGCCAGCACGGCGCTGAGCGTGCTGGCCACCACCGCCAGGGTTATCCCGACGAGCGGGCCGAACAGCAGCCCCGCCGAGAGCGTGAAGGCGGTGCGCGGGAAGGGGAACACCGTCATCACGGTGTGCGCGGCGAAGAACACCAGGGGGAACCACGGACCCGCGGCAGTCGCCCAGTCACGTAACTGCATCGCACTCGGCAGCGGCACCAGCAATGCAACTGCGACAAGGATCACAATTGTCACGGCGATGCCCGCAACCCGTCGGCGCGGCAGCTGCGCAGCCGTCGCGGCTACCGTGGCAACAACGGTGCGCAACGTGCTGACGACGGGTTTCACGTCTCCCAACCCTACGGGGCGACCCGGCGTCGGGCCGCGTAGCACCGGCGCCGGGCCCGGCCGCCGATGCCGCCCACCCCACGATGTCGTGGTAACGATCATTTAGCCTCATGGAGAGTTCACCCACCCCACACTGCGAAAACGGGAGTCACATGTCCTCGAGCGTCATGGAATCGGATCGCGAGCGCTGGCGCTCCGGGGTGGCCGGTGTGCTGGCGAAGAGCCTGCGCCGGGATGTGGCCGATCTGCCGGAGGAGCCGGAGCGCCTACTGGACACCGCGACGTATGAGGGGTTCGCGGTGCGCCCGCTGTACACCGCCTTCGACGTGCAGCCCGAGCCGGCATTGCCGGGTGTGTGGCCGTTCGTGCGGGGCGGTGACGCCCGCCGCGATGTGCTCAGCGGCTGGAAGGTTGCCGAGGAATTCGGGGCTGGGTCCGGGTCGGCGGCCGCGACGAACAACGCCGCGCTGTTGGCGCTGACCGAGGGCACCAGTGCGTTGGTGCTCAAGCTGGGCCCCGCGGGTGTGGCGGTATCGGAGTTGGGTCAGCTGCTCGACGGAATCTATCTGGACCTGGTACCGGTGATCGTCGACGCGGGTGCGGACTATTCGGCCGCGAGCGCGGCGCTGCAGGGCCTGGTCGCCGATTTCGACGAGGACAAGCGGTCGCGGCTGTCGTTGGATCTGGGCGCGGATCCGCTGACCGCACCGCTGAGCGTGCGGGACGCCCCCGCGCTGGACGAGGTGGTCACGGTGGCCGCGGGTGTCGCCGGTGGTCGCGGTGTCCGGGCGATCACCGTAGACGGGCCTGCGCTGCACAATCTGGGTGCCAGCGCGGTGTGGGAGTTGGCGGGCGCGGTGGCCGCGGGTGTGGCGTATCTGCGGGCGCTGACCGAGGGCGGCCTGAGTACAGCGGAGGCGCTGGGGCAGATCAGTTTCCGGCTGGCCGCCGATGACGACCAGTTCACCACGATCGCGAAATTGCGGGCCGCGCGCCGGTTGTGGGCGCGGGTGGCCGAGGTGGTCGGTGCCGCGGATGCGGGTGCGGCGGTGGTGCATGCGGTGACCTCGGCGCCGATGATGAGCCGGCGGGATCCTTGGGTGAACATGTTGCGCACCACGCTGGCGGCCTTCGGCGCCGGTGTCGGTGGCGCGGACACCGTGGCGGTGGCGCCGTTTGATGCCGCGATCCCCGGCGGGCTGCCCGGGACGGCGTCGAGTTTCACCCGGCGGATGGCGCGTAACACCCAGCTGTTGCTGCTGGAGGAGTCGCATCTGGGGAAGGTGCTCGACCCGGGTGCGGGTTCCTGGTTCATCGAGGATCTGACCGCTGCCCTGGCCGAGCAGGCCTGGGCACATTTCCAGGATCTGGAGGGCCGCGGCGGATTCGTCGCGGCGCGGGAGTACCTGGCCGAAGAGATCGCCGCGGTGCGCGACGCCCGGGCCGATGACATCGCTCATCGCCGTACCGCCCTGACCGGTGTCAACGAATTCCCCAACCTGGCCGAGAAACCGCTGCCGGCGGCGGCGAGGGAGGCGACCGACACGGTGGCGCGCTACGCGGCCGGTTTCGAGGCGCTGCGGGATCGCTCCGATGCTTATCTGGCCGCCCATGGTGTGCGTCCGTCGGCGGTGCTGTTGCCGTTGGGTCCGCTGGCCGAGCACAACATCCGCACCACATTCGCGGCCAACCTGCTGGCGTCCGGCGGTGTCGAGACCGTCAACCCGGGCACCGTGGCTGCCGACGGGGTGGCCGCCGCGGTCGGTGAGCACACAGTGGCCGTCATCTGCGGCACGGACAAGCGGTACGGCACCGAGGTCTCCGAAATCGCGGCGGCCGCACGCGCGGCCGGCGTCGCACACCTGTATTTGGCCGGACCGGACAAGGCCGTCGCGGACGCGACAAACAAGCCTGATGAGTATCTGACCGCAAAAATCGATGCCGTCGAAGCTCTTTCGACCCTGCTCACCCGATTGGGGGCCTGATATGACTGCCACCGAACCCACCGTGATCGGGAGTTTCGCCGACGTACCGCTGACCGGCGAATCCGGTGTGACACCAACTGCGGAGGCGGTGACCGAACAGGTCGCGACCGCGGCGGCCGCGCACGGCTACACACCTGAGCAGTCGGTGTGGTCCACTCCCGAGGGCATCGACGTCAAGCCGGTGTTCATCGGTGCCGACCGCGACGCCGCGGTCGAGGCGGGGTACCCGCTGGACACCTTCCCGGGTGAGCCGCCGTTCATCCGCGGGCCGTACCCGACGATGTATGTCAATCAGCCGTGGACCATCCGCCAGTACGCCGGTTTCTCCACTGCCGCCGAATCGAATGCCTTCTACCGGCGCAACCTGGCCGCCGGCCAGAAGGGTCTGTCGGTGGCCTTCGACCTGGCCACCCACCGCGGTTACGACTCCGACCACCCGCGGGTGTCCGGCGATGTCGGCATGGCCGGGGTGGCCATCGACTCCATCCTGGACATGCGCCAGCTCTTCGACGGGATCGACCTGGGCAGTGTGTCGGTGTCGATGACCATGAACGGTGCGGTGCTGCCGATCCTGGCGCTGTATGTGGTGGCCGCCGAGGAGCAGGGGGTCGGGCCGGAGAAGTTGGCCGGGACCATCCAGAACGACATCCTCAAAGAGTTCATGGTCCGCAACACCTACATCTATCCACCGAAGCCCTCGATGCGGATCATCTCCGACATCTTCGGCTACACGAGTACCAAGATGCCGAAGTTCAACAGCATCTCGATCTCGGGTTATCACATCCAGGAGGCGGGCGCGACCGCCGATCTGGAGCTGGCGTACACGCTGGCCGACGGTGTCGAATACATCAAGGCCGGCCTGGACGCGGGTCTGGATATCGACAAGTTCGCGCCCCGGTTGTCGTTCTTCTGGGGTATCGGAATGAACTTCTTCATGGAGGTGGCCAAACTGCGGGCGGGCCGGCTGCTGTGGAGTGAACTGGTGTCGCAGTTCGACCCGAAGAGCGCGAAATCGCTGTCGCTGCGCACCCATTCGCAGACCTCCGGTTGGTCGCTGACCGCCCAGGACGTGTTCAACAATGTCGCGCGCACCTGTGTGGAGGCGATGGCCGCCACCCAGGGCCACACCCAGTCGCTGCACACCAACGCCCTCGACGAGGCACTGGCGCTGCCGACGGACTTCTCCGCCCGGATCGCCCGCAACACCCAGCTGCTGCTGCAGCAGGAGTCCGGCACCACCCGGCCCATCGATCCGTGGGGCGGCTCGTACTACGTCGAGTGGCTGACCCATCAGCTGGCCGAGAAGGCCCGGGCCCACATCAAGGAGGTCGCCGAATACGGCGGCATGGCCCAGGCCATCGGCGAGGGCATCCCGAAGATGCGCATCGAGGAGGCCGCCGCGCGCACCCAGGCGCGTATCGACTCCGGCGTGCAGGCACTGATCGGTGTCAACAAGTACCAGGTGGCCGAGGACCAGGAGATCGAGGTCCTCAAGGTCGAGAACAGCCGGGTGCGCGCCGAGCAGTTGGCCAAACTGGACAAGCTGCGCGCGGAACGCGATGAGCAGGCCTGTCAGGCGGCACTGGCCGAACTGACCCGGGCGGCGGGGGAGAACGAGTCCGCAGGGGAGGACGGCCTGGGCAACAACCTGATGGCGCTGGCCATCAACGCCGCTCGCATGCATGCCACGGTCGGTGAGATCTCTGATGCGCTGGAGAAGGTCTATGGCCGCCACGTCGCCGAGATCCGCACGATCTCCGGTGTCTACCGTGACGAGGTCGGGAAGGCGGGGAAAGTGTCCAGCGCAACGGATCTGGTGGAGAAATTCGCCGAGGCCGACGGCCGCCGGCCGCGCATCCTGGTGGCCAAGATGGGTCAGGACGGGCACGACCGCGGCCAGAAGGTGATCGCCACCGCCTTCGCCGACATCGGCTTCGACGTCGACGTCGGCTCGCTGTTCTCCACCCCGGACGAGGTGGCGCGCCAGGCCGCCGACAACGATGTGCACGTCGTCGGGGTGTCCTCGTTGGCGGCCGGGCACCTGACGTTGGTGCCCGCGCTGCGTGACGCGCTTGCCGAGGTGGGCCGTCCCGACATCATGGTGGTGGTGGGCGGGGTGATCCCGCCGGGCGATTTCGACGAGCTGTATGAGGCCGGCGCGACCGCGATCTTCCCGCCGGGCACGGTGATCGCCGACGCCGCGATCGGACTGCTGGGCAAGCTGGCCGAACGACTCGGCTACACCCTGAGCTAGATGAGCCCGTCCGTCGTTGAACTGGCGAGCGCGCTGCGAGGCGGTGATCGTTCGGCGCTGGCCCGGGCGATCACCCTGGTCGAATCGACGCGTGCCGACCACCGCGCCAAGGCACAGGAGCTGCTTCTGGAACTGATGCCCGAAGCGGGATCAGCGCTACATGTGGGTATCACCGGGGTGCCCGGGGTGGGTAAGTCGACCACCATCGAGGCCCTCGGCATGCATCTGATCGATGCCGGGCACAAGGTGGCGGTGCTCGCGGTGGACCCGTCCTCGACCCGCACCGGTGGGTCGATCCTGGGTGACAAGACCCGGATGGCGAAACTCGCGGTGCATCCGGACGCTTACATTCGGCCCTCGCCCACCTCGGGGACCCTCGGTGGGGTGGCGCGCGCCACCCGCGAGACCATCGTGTTGTTGGAGGCCGCCGGGTTCGACGTCATCCTGGTCGAGACGGTCGGCGTCGGGCAGTCCGAGGTGACCGTGTCCGACATGGTCGACACCTTCGTCTTCTTGACCCTGGCCCGCACCGGCGATCAGTTGCAGGGCATCAAGAAGGGTGTGCTGGAACTCGCCGACATCGTGGTGGTGAACAAGGCCGACGGGCCGCATGCGGTGGAGGCCAAGGCCGCCGCCCGGGAACTGACCGGCGCGCTGCGTCTGATCTATCCGCGTGAAACCCTTTGGCGGCCACCAGCTCTCACGATGAGTGCGCTGACCGGCGAGGGCCTGGTGCAACTGTGGGAGACCGTGCTGCAGCATCGTGATGTGCTCACCGAGGCCGGTGAGTTCGCGGCGCGCCGGCGCACCCAGCAGGTCAACTGGACCTGGTCGATGGTCCGTGACACGGTGCTCGACCGCGTGCTCAGTAATCCCGAGGTGAAACGCATCCGCACCGATGTGGAGCGCCAGGTTCGCGACGGCGAGCTGACCCCGGCGTTGGCCGCCCAACAGATCCTCGATGCGGCGGACTGACACCGTGGGTGCGCTGGACTACGTTTCGTGTCCGTCAAACGTCCACGTCCTCACGGTTAGGTAACGCCCCTCGATAGTTAGCTGGGCTGCGGAGTAAATTATTGGCACTGTGACCTACGCAATAGACGGCGAGCGCAGCGCGGCGCTCACTGGAGAACCCGCGGACACCGGCGATCACCGGCTGCCGCGCGGTGTACATGGCGCGGCCGATCCCAACTTCGCCTGTGCCGTGTCGGCATTCGCCCGGCTGTTCGGCCACCACCGATTCGGCGGTGGTGCGCTCGCGGTGTACCTGGACGGGGTGCCCGTCGTCGACGTCTGGACCGGCTGGGCCGACCGCGCCGGCCGACGACGCTGGTCGGCCGATACCGGCGCCATGGTGTTCTCGGCCACCAAGGGCCTGGCATCCACCGTCATCCACCGGCTCGTCGACCGCGGGCTCATCGACTACGACGCCCCCGTCGCCGAGTATTGGCCGGAGTTCGCCGCCAATGGCAAGGCGGCGATCACGGTGCGCGAGATGATGCGGCACCGGGCGGGACTGTCCCAGCTGGGCGGCGTGTCCAAGACCGAGCTGCTGGACCATCTGCGCATGGAGGAACGCATCGCGGCCGCACCGGCCGGTCTGCTGCGCGGCCGACCGGCCTACCACGCGCTGACCTACGGCTGGCTGATCTCGGGGTTGGCCCGTTCGGTGACCGGGCTCGGGATGCGCGAGTTGTTCCGCACCGAGTTGGCCCACCCGCTCGACGTCGACGGCATCCATCTGGGTCGGCCGGAGGCGTCTGCGCCCACGCAGCCCGCGCAGATCATCGGCCCGCAATGGCACCCGCAGAACCCGATCTTCAACGCCGTGGCGCCGCACCTCGCCGCCTTGCCGCTCTCCGGCGGTCTGGGCGCGCTGTACTTCCCCGGGATGAAGTCGATGGTGCAGGGCGATACCCCGTTGCTCGACAGTGAAATGGCCTCGGCGAACGGTGTCGCGACCGCGCGGGCGCTGGCACGGGTGTACGGAGCGATCGCCAACGGCGGCGAGATCGACGGCACCCGGTTCCTGTCCCGAGAGCTGGTTGCCGGCCTGACCGGGCCACGCAGCCTGCATCCGGACGGTTCGATCGGTCTGCCGATGGCGTTCCACCTCGGCTACCACGCGTTGCCGTTCCCAGGTGTGCTGCCCGGCTTCGGTCACGTCGGGCTGGGCGGCTCGCTCGGGTGGGCGGACCCGGCAACCGGACTGGCGTTCGGTTACACGCACAACCGACTCCTCACCCCGCTGGTGGTCGCGGATCAGGCCGGGTTCGTGGCGACTGCGGCATTGATCCGGCGCGGTGCGGCACATGCCCGGGGAAACGGATTCTCCGCGATTCCGCGACTCGGAGCGGCCTCTGCGGGACCCGCTTCGGCGGCCGTCTGACGGGTTCGCCGATCGTGGTTTCGGCTACCCGAAGTTTTGCTTGCCGCCGCAACGACCACGCGATACCGCCGGTTACGGGATATTGCTGGTGACCTCGGCAGTTGGCTACGGGAATGGGTTCCAGGCCCCCTGGAAGGCCAATTCGGCGGACGGTGGCGCGGAAAGTCGGTCGTGTCGCTAAAGGTGGATACCGTTACGTAGTCAAATGTTGCCACCGTTCTGGCGAACTTGCTGTGATGCGCACGTTATGTGCTCGGCGACACCTAACGCGTCGTCGCCAGTGGGGTGGGTGTGACACCTGTTTACTGAGCTAGTGGCGTTGAACGGGGTGATTGGCTGCCTGACCAACAGCTGATTCACAGGTTCGCGCGTGGCTCCCAGAATGTGCATAGCTCGCCAAAATGGTTTGCTGGAGAAATTCTTGGCTAATGTGTGACTTGACAAGGTGACGCCAATCACATTTACTCAAACGTCAATATGACAATGGATTCGCAGGTGGAGGCGTTTTCGTGAAGTTGCTGGATGACCGTGATGTAGCTGGTGTAGCCTGCGCGTCGCGGGTCTTGACGCTGTAGAGTCACCAGTGGATTTGCTCAGTTTTTGACGACGTCGTCAACGGAGACGACTACGGTACCGAGTCACGGACGAGTCCTGGCAAGGTGCGAGCATCACGATCCGCCCGCGGCACCGTTGCCCCTCAGTTCTGCAGTACCGCTTGGAAGAGGTTTGAACTACGTGGTTGATACACCTGTCACAACGGTCGCCGTCATCGGGATGGCGTGCCGCTTGCCTGGCGGAATCGACTCACCTGACCGTATGTGGCAGGCGTTGCTCGGTGGCGAGGACCACGTCACCATCATCCCGGCGGACCGCTGGGATGCCGACGAGTATTACGACCCGGAGCCCGGTGTACCCGGACGGTCGGTCTCCAAATGGGGTGCCTTCCTCGATGATGTAGCGGGCTTTGACGCCGACTTCTTCGGCATCAGCGACCGCGAGGCCACCGCCGTCGACCCGCAGCACCGACTGCTGCTCGAGACGGCCTGGGAGGCCATCGAGCACGCCGGCATCGACCCGGCGACATTGCAGGGCTCGCTCACCGGTGTTTTCATGGGCCTGACCCACGGCGACTACCAACTGCTGGCCGCCGATGCCCATTCGATCGAGGGGCCCTACGGCTTCACCGGCAACAACTTCAGCATGGCGTCGGGACGCATCGCGTATCACCTCGGCGTACACGGCCCCGCCTACTCGGTGGACTCTGCGTGCTCGTCGGGCCTGTTGGCCCTGCACCTGGGCTGCCGCAGCCTGCACGACGGCGAGAGCGACCTGGTGCTCGCCGGTGGCGTCAACCTGGTGCTCGAACCGCGCAAGCTGTCCTCGGGCTCGGCCCAGGGCATGCTGTCGCCGACCGGACACTGCCACGCCTTCGACGCCGCCGCCGACGGGTTCGTGCCCGGCGAGGCCTCTGGTGTGCTGCTGCTCAAGCGGCTGGCCGACGCCGAACGCGACGGTGACCGCATCCTGGCCGTGGTGCGCGGCAGCGCGGTCAACCAGGACGGCCACACCGTCAACATCGCCACCCCGTCCCGGGACGCGCAGGTGGCCGTCTACAAGGCGGCCCTGGATTCCGGTGGGATCGACCCGGCCACCGTCGGCATGGTCGAGGCGCACGGCACCGGAACCCCGGTCGGCGACCCGATCGAGTTCTCCAGCCTGGCCGCGGTGTACGGCACCGACGGGCCCGTCGCGCTCGGGTCGTCGAAGACCAACTTCGGGCACTCTCAGTCGGCCTCCGGCACGATCGGTCTGATCAAGAGTGTGCTCGCCCTGCAGCACGCGACCGTGCCGCCCAACGCGAACTTCAACCGGCTGCCCGACGAACTGGCCGCCATCAAGAGCGAACTGTTCGTGCCTGCCGCGGTGACCCCCTGGCCGGCCGGCGATCAGCCGCGGCGCGCCGCGGTCTCGGCCTACGGACTGTCCGGTACCAACGTGCACGCCGTGCTCGAAGAGGCTCCGGCTGCGCAGCAGACGGCATCGACGGCAGTCGAGGGCGCCCCGCACATCTTCGTGCTGTCCTCCACCTCGGCCGAGGAACTGCGCCGCAGCGCGGGCCGGTTGGCCGACTGGGTCGCCGGCAGTGGCTCCGATGTCGTCCTGCACGACCTGGCGTACACCCTGGCCCGTCGCCGTGCGCATCGGCCGGTGCGCACCACGGTGCTCGCCCATGACCACGACACGCTGGTCGCCGCGCTGCGCGAGGTCGCCGACGGTGAGACGCCGTATCAGCGGGCCGTGGCCAACAGTGACCGTGGCCCGGTCTGGGTGTTCTCCGGACAAGGCTCGCAGTGGGCGGGCATGGGTGCCGAGCTGCTGGCCGCCGAGCCTGCCTTCGCTGCGGCCGTCGCCGAGATCGAACCGCTGATCGCCGCCGAATCCGGCTTCTCGGTCACCGAGGAGCTGCGCGCCGCGCAGACCGTCACCGGCATCAACAAGGTGCAGCCGACGGTGTTCACCGTCCAGGTCGCGCTGGCCGCCACGCTGCGCTCCTACGGTGTAGCCCCGGGCGCGGTGATCGGCCATTCGATGGGTGAGGTCGCCGCGGCCGTGGTGTCCGGTGTGCTGGCCCTGGCCGACGGTGTCAGCGTCATCTGCCGCCGCTCCAAGCTGATGGCCACCATCGCCGGGTCCGGCGCCATGGCCTCGGTCGAGCTACCGGCCCAGCAGGTGCTCTCCGAGCTGGCCGCCCGCGGCATCAACGATGTCGTGCTGTCGGTCGTCGCCTCGCCGCGCTCGACCGTGGTCGGCGGCGCCAAGGAATCCATCCGCGAACTGGTCGCCGACTGGGAGAGCCGGGATGTGATGGCCCGCGAGGTCGCCGTCGACGTCGCCTCGCACTCACCGCAGGTCGACCCGATCCTCGACGATCTCGCCGACGCCCTGGAAGACCTCGACCCGGCCGAACCGACCGTCGACTACTACTCGGCCACGCTGTACGACCCGCGGGACATCGCCGACTTCGATGCCGACTACTGGGTGGACAACCTGCGCCATGCGGTGCGGTTCGCCGCGGCCGTGCAGGCTGCCCTGGAGGACGGCTACCGCGTCTTCACCGAGCTGTCCCCGCACCCGCTGCTGACCCACGCGGTCGACCAGACCGCCAGCAGCCTGGACATCGCGCATGCCGCGCTGGCCAGTGTGCGGCGCGAGCAGGAACTGCCCTACGGTTTGCGGGGTGTGCTGGCCGATCTGCACAACGCCGGCGCCCGGATCGACCTCGACGTGCTGTACCCGGCGGGCAACCTGGTCGACGCGCCGCTGCCGACCTGGACGCACCGCGAGCTGATCCTGGTCCGCGATCCGTCCGAGCTGGCCCCCGGTGGCGCGACGATCGCGGTGCACCCGCTGCTCGGTGCCCACGTCCGGCTGCCAGAAGAGCCCGAACGGCATGCCTGGCAGGCCGATATCGGGACCGAGACCCAGCCGTGGCTCGGTGATCACCAGGTGCACAACGTCGCGTCGCTGCCCGGTGCCGCGTACTGCGAGATGGCACTGGCCGCGGCCCGTGCCACCCTCGGCGAGGCCGGCGAGGTGCAGGACATCACCTTCGATCAGCTGCTGCTGCTGGAGGAGAACACCGAGGTGTCGGCGACGGCGACCGTCACGGGTACCGGATCGTCGGCCTTCGTCGTGGAGACCCATCTGCAGGGCGAGCAGGTCAAGCGCGCGTCGGCAATCCTGCGCGAGGTCGCCGAGACCGTTACCCCGGCCGCCGTGGACATCGACGCCGTGCTGGCCGCGCACACCGTGCGGATCGACGGTGCCGAGATGCGTACCTGGTACGGCCAGCGCGGTATCCAGTACGGCCCGGCCTTTGCGGGTCTGGTCGCGGTGAACATCAACGACGGCTCGGACATCCAGTCGGATTCGGTGCTGGCCGAGGTGGCGCTGCCCGGTTCGATCCGCTCCCAGCAGGGTGCCTACGGTGTGCACCCCGCGCTGCTGGATGCCTGCTTCCAGGCCGTCGGGGCCCACCCGGCACTGCGCAGCGACACCACCGGGACCCTGATGCTGCCGCTGGGCGTGCGTCGGTTGCGCGCGTTCGGTTCCACCCGCAATGCGCATTACTGCCACGCGCGGATCATCAGCGTCACCGCCACCGCGGTCGAGGTCGATCTGGACGTGCTCGACGAGAGCGGCACCGTGCTGCTGTCGGTGAGTGGCCTGCGGCTGGGCACCGGTGTCTCCGACAGCGGCCAGCGCGACCGCACGTTCAACGATCGACTGCTGTCCATCGAGTGGCGCCAGCTGGAACTGCCCGAGGTCGACTACCACGATGCCGGCCGTTGGCTGCTGATCAGCACCTCCGATGCGGCCGACCTGCTCGCCACCAAACTGGCCGACGCGCTCAAGAGCCACGATGTCGATGTCACCACCATGGTGTGGCCGCAGCATTCCGATCACGACGCCCATGCGGCCCGGCTACGTGAGCAGTTGGCCGCCCACGCGTTCGGCGATGTCCTGGTGGTCACCCCGCCGCGGCATGGTGTCACCGATGAGCAGTCCGGTGTGCGCGGCGGCGACAACGTCCGCCACCTGGTGAAGATCGCGCGCGAGCTGCCCGAGACACCGGGGGAGGCGCCGCGGCTGCACGTGCTGACCCGCAACGCCCAGACCGTGCTCGCCGAGGATTCGGCCAATCTGGACGAGGCCGGCCTGCGCGGGCTGATCCGGGTGATCGGCACCGAGCACCCGGCGCTCAAGGCCACCCAGATCGACGTCGACGACTACACCGACGCCGCCCAGATCGCCGCACAGCTGGTGTCCGGATCCGATGAGGACGAGACGGCCTGGCGCGGTAGCGAGTGGTACGTGGCGCGGCTGGTGCCCGGAGCGCTGCGGCCCGACGAGCGGCGCACCACGGTCGTCAACCCGGCCCGGGAGGGCATGCGCCTGCAGATCCGGACACCCGGGGACATCCAGTCCCTGGAGTTGGCCGCCTTCGAGCGCGTCGCACCCGGCCCGGGTCAGATCGAGGTGTCGGTCACCGCGTCCAACCTGAACTTCGCCGATGTGCTGGTCGCCTTCGGCCGGTACCCGTCCTTCGAGGGTCGGCTGCCCAAGCTGGGCGCCGACTTCGCCGGTGTGGTCACGGGGGTCGGGCCCGGGGTCACCGGGCACAAGGTCGGCGACCGGGTCGGCGGTATCTCGGCCGACGGCGCCTGGGCGACGTTCGTGACCTGCGATGCCAACCTCGCCGTCACGCTGCCGCCCGGACTGCCCACCAACCGGGCCGCCGCGGTGCCCAGCGCGCACGCGACCGCCTGGTACAGCCTGCACGATCTGGCCCGCATCACCGCCGGGGACAAGGTGCTGATCCACTCCGCCACCGGCGGTGTCGGCCAGGCCGCAATCGCCATCGCGCGGGCCGCCGGTGCCGAGATCTACGCCACCGCAGGCTCCGACGCACGTCGGGAACTGTTGCGCGGCATGGGAATCGAGCACGTCTACGATTCGCGCAGCACCGACTTCGCCGACCAGATCCGCGCGGACACGGACGGCTACGGGGTCGACATCGTGCTCAACTCGCTGACCGGGGCCTCGCAGAAGGCCGGCCTGGAACTGCTGTCCTTCGGCGGCCGGTTCGTCGAGATCGGCAAGCGCGACATCTACGGCGATACCCGCATGGGACTGTTCCCGTTCCGTCGCAACCTGTCGTTCTACGCCGTCGACCTGGCGTTGCTGTCGCTGACCAACTCCGACACACTGCGCCGCCTGTTGGAGGTCTGCTACCAGCAGATCGCCGACGGGGTGTTGCCGCTGCCGGAGACCACGCACTATCCGCTGCAGGATGGCGCCACCGCCATCCGGGTGATGGGCGCGGCCGAGCACACCGGCAAGTTGGTGCTCGACATCCCGCACGGCGGGCAGATCGACGCCGTCGTGCCACCCGAAGAAGCTCGCGTGGTCCGGTCCGATTCGGCCTATGTGGTGACCGGTGGCCTCACCGGGCTGGGGCTGTTCCTGGCCGAGCAACTCGCCGAGTCCGGCGCCGGCCGCATCATCCTCAACGGCCGCTCGGCCCCGTCGGCGACGGCACTCGAGACCATCGAGCGGATCCGCCGCGGTGGCACCGAGGTCGAGGTCGAGCGTGGTGACATCGCCGAGCCCGGCGTCTCCGACCGACTGGTCGAGGCCGCCTGCGCGACCGGGTTACCGTTGCGCGGCGTGCTGCACGGCGCGGCCGTCATCGAGGATGCGGCACTGGCCAACATCACCGATGAACTGGTCGAACGTGACTGGGCGCCAAAGGTTTACGGTGCGCTGAACCTGCACCGCGCCACCGCCAAGCAGACACTCGACTGGTTCTGCGTGTTCTCCTCGGCGGCGGCGCTGGTCGGCTCACCCGGCCAGGGCGCCTATGCCGCGGCCAACAGCTGGCTGGACGCCTTCACCCACTGGCGGCGCAGCCAGGGCCTGCCCAGCACCGCCATCGCCTGGGGCCCCTGGTCGGAGATCGGCGCGGGCACCGCGCTGGCCGAGACCGGCGATGCCGCGATCGCCCCGGCCGAGGGCGCGTACGCGTTCGAGACGCTGCTTCGCCATGACAGGGCTTACAGTGGATACGCCCCGGTGCTCGGAACACCGTGGCTGACGGCGTTCGCGCAGAGCAGCAAGTTCGCCGAGGCGTTCCAGTCCACCGGGCAGCGCAGCACCGGCAGTGCCTTCCTTGCAGAGTTGCACGAACTGCCGCGTGACGAGTGGCCGGCCCGGATGCGTCGGATGATCTCCGAGCAGATCAGCCTGATCCTGCGGAGGTCCGTGGACCCCGACCGCCCGCTCGCCGAGTACGGTCTGGACTCGCTGGGCACGTTGGAGGTACGCACCCGCATCGAAGCGGAGACAGGTATACGTATCGGATCGACAGATATTTCAACCATTCGGGTGCTTGCGGATCGCCTATGTGACGTTCTCGCCCCCGAAGAAGTATCGGTTCCGTCATGATCAGAGGTCGCGCAGCGTCGCACGATCACCGATCTGACGTCGTCGAAGCAGGAGAGAAATAGTGGTAGCGATGAAACCGATCCATGACTGGGTCGGCGAACCGGGTGCCGTCATTTCCTGGCATCCCTCGAGGTCGACCCTGGCCAAGGTCAAGGACGCCCCCGTCAGCGACGTACCGGTCAGCTACCAGCAGGCTCAGCATCTGCTGGCGTACCGCAAACACTCGGCCTCCGGCACCGACATGGCCAGGCTGAACATCCCGTCCTGGGACATCCCCGGACGTTGTGATGTCCGGGCGATGACCCATGTCATCAATGCGTATCTGCGCAGGCACGACACCTTCCACAGTTGGTTCGAATACACCGACTCCGGCGAGATCGTGCGGCACACGGTGACCAACCCGCGCGATATCAAGTTCGTCGCCACCGAACAGGGCGAGATGACCTCGCAGCAGTGGCGCGAGCACATCCTGGCGACCGCCAGCCCGTGGGAATGGGACTGCTTCCACGTCGGTGTCATCCAGCGCGACGATCACTTCACCGTCTACATCAGCGTCGACCACGTGCACACCGACGCCATGTTCATGGGCCTGGCCTTCGTCGAGATCCACATGATGTACAACACGCTGGTCGAGGGTGCCGCGCCGCTGAAGCTGCCGGAGCCCGGCAGTTATGACACCTACTGCCGCGAGCAGCACGAGTACGTGTCCGCGCTGACCACCGAATCACCCGAGGTGGCCGGCTGGATCGACTTCCTGCAGTCCAGCGGCGGTTCACTGCCGACGTTCCCACTGCCCCTCGGTGACCCGTCGGTGACCTACACCGGCGATGTCATCACCGTCCGACTGCTGGACAAGGAGCAGGGCGACCGTTTCGAGGCCGCCTGCATCGCGGCCGGTGCCCGGTTCAGCGGTGGTGTGTTCGCCTGTGGCGCGATCGCCCATGCCGCCCTGACCGGTGACGACGTGTACCGCGTCATCACACCCACCACCACCCGGCGTACCCCGGCGGAGTTCATGACCACCGGCTGGTTCACCGGTCTGGTGCCGATCACCGTGCCCGTCGATGCCTCGGCGTTCGGGGACACCGCCCGCGCGGCCCAGGAGTCCTTCGACGGCGGCCTGGACATGGCGCATGTACCGGTCGAGCGGGTGCTGGAGATCGGTTCTGAGTCGCACGGGCTGCGTACGCCCAACGGCGGCGTGCCGATGTTGTCCTATCTGGACGTCGGTCTGCTCTCACCCGGTGTGATCGCCGAATGGCAGCGCCTCAACGGGACCATCTGGAGTGATTCCCGGGCCGCCTATCAGGTCGGTATGTGGGTCAACCGGGTCGAGCAGGAGACCACCGTCACCGCGGCGTTCCCGGCCAACCCGATAGCGCGCGAGTCGGTGCTGCGGTTCCTTGAGGCGATGAAAGCCGTCTACGTCAGCGTCGTCGAGGGTCGCGAGATCACGATTGTGCCGCTGGACGCCGATACCGCCCGTCTGAAGCTCAAGACGGCCTGATCGCCCTGTCCGTATCGGAGGTGCCGCCGCGATGACTCGTGCCGTCACACGGGTGACACAGCCGGACAACCGGATCGACTTCACCGATCAGGCGATGTTCCTGGGCCTGCGCGCCACCGGCCAGGAAGCGGTCATGCAGGTCGTGTGGATCTATGAGCGGCCCATCGACCTCGACGGTGTGCGCAGTTTCCACGAGCACATCGGGCACGGGCTGCTCGGCCGGCGGATCGAACGTTCGGCGTTGCCGTTCGGCAGGCACCGCTGGGTGTCGACGCCGGGGCCACAGTCCGCACTGGACGTCGCCGAGCCCCGCAACCGGGCAGATCTGGGCCGCTGGATCGACGAACGCGCCAGCATGGAGTTGGACCCCGAACACGGTCCGGCCTGGCATGTCGGGGTGCTGCCGATGACCGACGGGGCGACCGCGGTCAGCATCGTCATCTCGCACTGCGTCAGCGACGGCGGCGGCGCACTGCAGGCGATGGTGAACGCCATCGATCGACGCCGGCTGGACTTCGGGTATCCGCTGCCCGGCTCGCGTACCCGAGGTGAGGCGCTGCGCGCCGACCTGCGCGACACCGTGCGCGGGCTGCCCGAGGTCGGGCGCACCATCATCGAGGCCGTCCGACAGGCCACCCGACGCCGCGACCAGCTGTCCAAGTCGGGTGCCGCCAAGCCGGTGGTGACCGGCCCCGACCATCAGGTCTTCACCCCGTCGGCGACGGTCTGCGTCAAGCTCGACGACTGGGATCGCCGGGCCGCCGAACTCGGCGGCAACGGTCACTCGCTGGTCGCCGGATTCGTGGCCCGACTGGCCCAGCAGATCGGCCGGGTCGGTCCCGATGGCCGCGTCACGCTCAACATCCCGCAGGGCGACCGGGACCCCGGTGACGACGACACCCGCGCCAACGCGGTGATCCTGGTGAATCTGGCCGTCGATCCGGTCAAGGTGACCACCGACCTGACCGAGGCACGTGCGGCGCTGCGGGAGGGTCTGCGGGTGGCCCGCGACGTCCCCAACGAGGATCTCAAACTGCTGCCGCTGACGCCGTTCATCCCGAAACGGGTGGTGCGCAAGATGGCCGATGTGGCCTTCGGCTTCTCCACCGAGTTGCCGGTGTCCTGCTCGAATATGGGCGATGTGCCGCCCGGGCTGCCCAACCTCGACGGCACCGCGGCCGATTTTGTGTTCCTGCGCGGTATCGACCGGGTCGCCACCCGGCACGCGCTGGAGGAACGCTGCGGACTGCTGACCGTGGTCGCCGGTCGGATCAACGGCACCGAGACACTGACCTTCGCCGCCTACGCGCCGGGCGCGCAGAACACCACGGCATGGTTGCGCACCGAACTGGAGCAGACGCTGGCGGCATTCGAGCTTTCCGGTGTGATCGAGTAGCAGGGGGACTGGTCTCTTGGAGTTCACCAATGGCGACGCCGTGGGCAACCGGCTGACGCTGTGGGACGAGGCGCTGGTACGCGCCAATCGGGCCACCGGCCGGGTACAGATGATCCAGGTGGTGTGGGTCTACGAGCATCCGGTGGACATGGACCAGGTGCGGCGTTTCCACCGCAATTTCGGCTACGGGATGGCCGGTCGCCGTGTCGAGCGCTCACCGCTGCCGTTCGGCCGGTACCGGTGGGTCTCGGCGCTGGGACCGGCGGCGCCGCTGCACATCAACACCGACCCCCTGCCGCGCGATCAGGTCAGTGACTGGGCCGACCGGTGGGCCCAGGTCACCGTCGACCCCGAGGACGGGCCCGGCTGGCAGATGGCCGTGCAGTCGTTCACCGACGGTGTCACCGCCATCTCGGTGGTCGGGTCGCACTGCCTCGGTGACGGTGTCGCCGCGCTGCTGGCCGTCGGCACCGCCGTGGCCGGGGCCAATGTCGACATCGGCTATCCACCGCCACTGTCGAGGCGCACCCGCCGCGCCATCGTCGAGGACCTGCGTGAGACCGTGCGTGAGCTTCCCACCATTGCCCGCGCCGCCCGCAAGGCGGTCAAGGTGCTGCGCGCCGGCGCCCAGGAGGCCGCCGAGCAGACCGCCACGGCGCCTGCCCGCCCGCCGGTGGCCCACCCGGACGAACTCGTCATCGTGCCCGCCATCACCACCTATGTCGATCTGACCGAATGGGACGCCAAGGCCGCGTCGCTCGGCGGCAACGGCTACTCGATGCTGGCCGCGATCAGCGCGAAGCTCGGCGAGCGGATGGGCCGGCGCAACCCGGACGGCAACGTGTCGCTGCTGATCGCGATCAGCGACCGCACGTCGGAGACCGATGTCCGGGCCAATGCCATGACACTGGTGAACGCGAAGGTCGACCCGACCGAGCTGACCAAGGACCTCAGCGTCACCCGCAGCACGCTGCGCACCGCGCTGAAATCGGCCAAGGATCAACCCGACGAGATCCTGGAGCTGATGCCGCTGACCCCGCTGGTGCCCAAGGCGCTGGTGAAGAAGGTCGCCGACATGATGATCGCCTCCGATGACATGCCGGTGGTGTGTTCCAACATGGGCGATCTGCCGCCGGTGCTGACCTGTCCTGACGGCACCGAGGCCGAGTACACCTCGTTCTACGGTGTCGATCAGGCCACCCCGCGCGGCGAGCTGGAGAGCGGTGACGGCCAGCTGGTGGTGGTCTCCGGACGCATCAATGGCAAGGTCATCATCGGCATCGTCGCCTATGAGTCCGGGGCGGAGAACTCGAAGGCGCGGCTGCGCGAACTGTCCGCAGCCACCCTGGCCGAATTCGACCTGACCGGCGTGTTCGTTTAATACTGCTTACCGACTGAGCAAGGCTGAGAAAGGCACAAACCGATGTCCGATACCTCCCTCGTAGGCGTGCTCCGCGAACGCGCGAGCCTGCAGCCTGAGGACATTGCCTACACCTTCATGGACTACGACCATGAGTGGGACGGGGTGCCCGTCACTCTCACCTGGTCACAGCTCAACCGTCGGGTGCGCAACCTGGCCGTGGAGATGCGGGCCGTCGGGCAGCTCGGTGACCGCGCGGTGCTGCTGGCCCCGCAGGGCCTGGAATACGTGATCGGTTTCCTGGCCTCGCTGGAGGCGGGCATCATCGCGGTGCCGCTGTCGGTGCCGATGGTCGGCCAGCACGACGAGCGGGTCTCGGCCGTCATCAAGGACTCCTCGCCGTCGATCATCCTGACCACCTCGGCGGTGGCCCCCACCGTCGCCGAGTACGTCAAGATCGATGATGGTGCCGCCGCGGCGACCGTCATCGAGGTGGACAAACTGGACCTCGACGCCCGCCGCAAGTCACTGAGCAGCCGTGAGCAGAAGCCCGAGACGGCTTACCTGCAGTACACTTCGGGATCCACCCGCACACCGGCCGGCGTGATGGTGACCAACCGCAACCTGACCTCGAACTTCGAGCAGATGATGTGCGCGTTCTTCCCGCATTTCGGCAAGGTGCCGCCCTCGGGTGCACATGTGGTGTCGTGGCTGCCCTTCTACCACGACATGGGCCTGATGCTCGGCATCGTCGCCCCCATCCTGGGTGGCTGGAGCACCGTCTTCACCACACCACTGGCGTTCCTGGCCCGGCCGGCCCGCTGGATCCAGCTGATGGGCAGCTTCGGCCGCGTGGTCACCGCGGGCCCGAACTTCGCCTTCGAACTGGCCGCCGGCCGCACCACCGATGAGGACCTCGCCGGTATCGACCTCTCCGATGTCATCGCGGTGTGGAGCGGCGCCGAGCGGGTGCACGAGGCCACCCTGAAGCGGTTCTCGCAGCGGTTCACCAAGTTCAACTTCACCCAGGATGTGCTGCGGCCGTCCTACGGGCTGGCCGAGGCCACCCTGTACGTGGGCACCGGCGAGCCCGGGCCGCCGAGTGTGGTCGCCTTCGACGCCGAGAAGCTGTCCGCGGGTGTTGCCGAGCGCACCACCGACGGCAGTGGTACCCAGCTGGTCGGCTACGGCCGCCCGGAGGAGCCCATCGTGCGGATCGTCGATCCGGATAGCCGGGTCGAGGCCGCGCCCGGCAGGATCGGCGAGATCTGGAGCTACGGCGAGAACAACTGCCTGGGCTACTGGGAGCGGCCCGAGCAGACCGAGCACACCTTCCGCGGTCAGATCGAGAACCCGACCGACGGCACCCCGACCGGGCCGTGGCTGCGCACCGGCGACCTCGGTTTCCTCTCTGACGGTGAGCTGTTCATCATCGGCCGCATCAAGGACCTGTTGATCGTGCGAGGTGTCAATCACTATCCCGACGACATCGAGGCCACCATCCAGGAGATCACCGGCGGCCGGGTTGCCGCGATCGCCGTGGAGGAGGAGCGCACCGAGCAGCTCGTCGCGATCATCGAGGTCAAGAAGCGCGGCGAGACCGAGGAGGATGTGATCGAGCACTTCCTCAACATCAAGCGTGATGTCGCCTCGGCGGTCTCGCAGACACACGGCATCAGCGCCGCCGATCTGGTGTTGGTGCCGCGCGGCGCCATCCCGATCACCACCAGCGGCAAGATCCGCCGCCAGTCGTGTGTCGAGCTGTACCGCAAGCACGAGTTCTCCCGACTCGACGACAAAGTTCCGACCGCCTGAGCGCCAATTATCCTGTGGGGGTGGACAACACCCTCGCCTATATCGATCAGGGATCGTTTCTCGGACTGCGTGCACTGGGCCGTGGGCCGATCGACCAGGCCATCTGGATCTACGAGCACCCGGTCGATCTGGACGGTCTGTTGCGGTTCCGCCGCAACCTGGCCAAGGGGCTGTTGGGCCGCCGGATCGAACGCTCGCCGCTACCGTTCGGCCGGCACCGGTGGGTGGCGGACCAGGATCTGCAATCGCTGGACATGTCCGCCCGGGAGTGCCGGCGTGCCGACATGTGGTCCTGGGCCGACGAATGCATGCGCAGCTCCATCGACCCCGAGCACGGTCCCGGGTGGCGGCTGGCGGTGCAACCGTTCAGTGACGGGGGAGCGGCGGTCAGTCTGGTCACCTCACATTCCATCGTCGACGGTCTCGGGCTGATCACCGCCGTCGTCGACGCCGTCAACGGGGTGGACCGCAGGCTCGGATATCCGGCGCCGAAATCCCGGACCCGCCGGCGAGCGCTGGTCGAGGACACCCGCCAGACCCTGGCCGGTGTGCCCGGCATCGCGCGGGCCGTGGTCGCCTCGGTCAAGGTGGCCCGAGCGGAGAGCAGTGACCTGGCGACGTCGATCAAGGCAGCCGGTGACGCACCGGCCGGTGACGACAGGCCGTTGCTGCCGCCCGCGGTGGTGGCGTTCATCGACGCCGAACAGTGGGACGCCTGCGCCCGGCGGCTCGGCGGCACCAGCAACTCACTGTTCTCCGCCGTCGCGGCCCGGCTCGGCCACCACATGGGCCGGGTCGACGAGGACGGCCTGGCCTACCTGTCCTGGCCGGTGAGCGAGCGCACCGAGGGGGATACCCGGGCCAACGCCCTGGTCGAGGCCAATATGTCGGTGGACCCCGAACAGGTGGTCACCGATCTGAGTGCGCTGCGAGCGGCGACCAAGAAGGCACTCTCGGAGTCCGCCGAGACCTCCGTGCGGATGACCGGACCGCTGCCGCTGACGCCGTTGACACCACAGGCCGTGTTGCGCCGGCTGGAGGGCATGGTGCTCGCGGTCAACAGCCCGATCGCCTGCTCGAACATGGGTGAACTGGATCCGGCGTTCGGGCGTCCGGACGGGACCGACGCCGAGTACACCGTGATCAGGGGGCTGGAGCCGCAGATCACCAGCCGGGTGCTGCACCGCATCGGTGGCCAGTTGCTGCTCGCCGGGTGCCGGCTGCGTGGTCACATGTCGGTGGCCGTCGGATCATGGTCGGCCGGGCGGGACAACTCCAAGGAGGAGCTGCGTGACATCGTCGTCGAAACGCTCGCCGATTTCGGGCTGACCGGCACTGTCGAAGGTCCGGCGGCCTAACTACGGGGCTGGGACCGAGCCTGGGCCTGCTCGATCAGGTCAGCCGCATCGCGGACACTCTGCTCGGGGGTGGCCAGCCGGTCGGCGAAATCGCGGGCCCGGGTGGCGACGGCCGGATCGAGGACCGTGCGCAGCGCCGCGGTGAGCGATGTGCGCGTCATATGGGTGAATCGTTGTGAGGTACCGATCCCCAGCTTCTTCACCTGTCGGGCCCAGACCGGTTGGTCGGCGGACACCCACAGCACCAGGGTGGGCACCCCGGCGCGGGCGCCCGCGGCGGTGGTTCCCGCCCCGCCGTGGTGCACCACTGCGCGGCACGTCGGGAACACCGCGGCATGGTTCACCGCGCCGACCAGCTTGACGTGCTCGGCGTGCGGCATGTCCGCGAGCTCCCAGACACCGGCACTGATCAGCGCCCGCTCACCGAGCTCGGCGCACACCTGCGTGATCATCGCGACGGCCTCGGCAGGCGATTGCACGGGCATCGAGCCGAAACCGAAATAGATGGGCGGTGTGCCGTCGGCGATCCACGAGGTCACCTCATGATCGGTTTCGGTCTGCAGGCCCAGGGTGATGGCGCCGACGAACGGCCGACTGCCGTTCCACTCCTCGGTCAGCCCGGGATAGAACAGTTGGTCGTAGGCCTGGATTTCCAGGGTGCCACTGTCGACGACCCGTTTGGCCGAGCGGACGGTGGTCTTCGGCAGCCCGAGGGTGCGGCGCTGCTCGTCCTCGGCGCCCTTGGCCACCCGCCACAGCCCCCATTCGATGACGGCGAACCCGGCCTTGGCCACCCAGGGCGGGGTGGGGACGGGGATCAGCTGGCTGTTCGGCCGGTTCGGGAAGTAATGTAGCGCGGCCAGCGGGATGCCGAACTTCTCGGCGACGTTGGCGGCCACCTCCTGATATGTGGTGCCGGTGAGGATCATGTCGGCGTCGGCGGCCAGTGTGCTCAGCGCCGCGTTCATATCGGCCCAGCCTGCGGTGTAATAGTCGACCGCCTTACGGACCACGGTGAGTGGGTTGTGCAGCTTCCAGTAGTTCTGGAACGCGTCACTTTCCACCTGCTCGGCCGAGTCCACGCCGTAGGGCACCGCATCGGTGAAGCCGACGCCGGCCACGAAACCGAGCAGATTGGGTGGCACCGCCATCGCTACCTGGTGACCGCGGTCGCGCAGTTCACGGGCCAGCGCGGTGCATGGTTCGACATCGCCACGGGTGCCGTGGACTGCCACAACGATTCTCATGTCAGGGGAGAAGTGTAGGTCCTCGCCGACGCGGATGACCGGGTGCCGTCGCTCAGCGGTCGGCCTTGGCGAACCACTTCGTCTTGATCCGCCAGGAATGCGCCGAGGACAGCGCGAAACCGGCACCACAACCGCAGGCGAAGACCCAGACCAGAACGCCGCCCTCCCATTCCAGGGCGGCCGGCCACAGGGCGGTGGTGATCCGGATGACGCAGGCGATGATGCCACTGGCGCACGCCGCGAGGTAGATGTTGGCGATTCGGCGCGACCGCGGATCCTTGCGCAGCACCAGCAGCGCGCGGCCGCCGTATCCCAGCAGGTAGATCAGCAGGCCACACAGCATCGCCCAGTACACACCCAGCCAGACGTCGGTCGGCGAGGCGAAGAAGTCCCGCGCGTAGGTGTCGTGGGCGCTGCTCATCGCGAACGCCGCCAGCAGCAGCGGTATGCAGATGGTGGCGGGGAACTCGACGTACTGCTTGAAGGCCCGTTGCATCGCGTGGTCGTCCTGCAGCCGGCCGAGCGCGTTGTAGACGATGGCCGAGGCGGCGACGATGTACATGTCGTGGCCGATGAAGTCCTCGAGATTCCACATCCCGGTCATCGAGTGCAGGGCCTTGCCGACGGTCTCGGAGGCCCATGGCGACATCAGCAGGATCGCACCGCCCTGGAGGGCGATATTGAGGGTTGCGGCAACCTCCCAGCGACACGACCAGGTGACACGGCGAATCCACAGACTCCACGAGATACACATGAGCGTGATCACGATCAGTGCTGTGAGTTGCATCGGGATGCGCCTTCGAGGCCGTTGAGCTGAATTACTTCCAGCAAATACTACCCGTTAAAGGGGCGGTGCGTCGCTACGCGGAGTCAATTCGGAAAGGCGTTTCGGCCGCGCGTGTTGCTGGGTGGTCTGTTCCCGCACGGCTTCCTTGACGGCGGTCACGGTGAACGGTGTGGACTCGATGTAGTTCCACACTTCCTGCCTGCTCATCAGGCCGAAACGGATCTGCAGATCGGGATAACTCAGTGCGAACCGGTCGGCGATGCGGCGGAGTTCCTCGGCATCTGGGTAGCTGGCCTCTTTGATGCGCCGGTAATAGGTGCTGCTGGAGATGTCCAGCGCGTCGTAGATGTCCTTGGCTTCGACATCCCCGTCCAAGAGGTAGTCGAGCAGGGCTTTCAGCTGTCGGCCGTTCTCATCGGTACGAGGCACCCAATGACAATAGCGCTTTCCCGCTATTGGCGGCTAGCAACCGTTCAGCGGACATTTGCCCTTTAATTGACACGGGTGTCAGACTTTCGGGAGTGATGTCCCATTTTTGGGAATCCGGCTGTAGTCTCATGCTCATGGTTGCTCCGCTTTTCCAGGACCGGGTTAACTCCGACGCACTGTCGGCTTCCGGCTTCGAACTCGTCATCGGGTCCGCGCGCGATATCGCCGCCACTCTGACGTTGACCGACTACGACGCGGACGGTGCGCCCGCCGAGTCGGACCTGCAGCAGCTGTCGGTGCGGCTGCCCGAGCTGCTCAGCGTGGAACTCGACGGCGCCGCCGAACACCTCGGCCTGCTCAACGGCAAGATCCTGCTCGCCGCGCTCGGGCGGGCCGTGGCCCGCAGCATCGGGCACGGTGTGGTGGCGGTCGATGTCGACTCGCACATCATCGCCCTGGACTGCGTCAAGCCCGCCGAGCTCGACGCCACCGAACTGCTCGACCATGTGTGCGCGGCCCTGGCCGGTTCCACCGTGCGACACCCCGACCAGGCGCTGGCCGAACTGGCCTTCCGGTGCGCCGGCCCGGTATCGGCGGCCGAGCCACTGGCAGGCCATGCGCTGGAACTGCGCGCCTACCGCAGCGAGGGTCTGGTGCAACTGGACCTGTGGTTCGACACCCGCAGGTTCGAGACCTACACCATCACCGAACTCGCCGAGCAGTTCCCGATGGCGCTCATCGAGATCACCTCGGAGGCCGTCCCCAGCATCGATGATGCGGCCTGACGGCTAGACTTCCTCGCAGCGGCGTCGATCCGGCCATCACCGGGGAGCCTTCGGAAGAACAGCCCCGCTCTGGCGGGGCCCACTAGAACCGAACGGTCGGGCCCGTCATAGCCCGTAGTTGAGCGGCGCTCCGTCACCGGGGCGCAAGCGGGGTGGTACCGCGGGCTCGCGCACCGTGCGCGTTGTTCGTCCCCGTGCCTGAAGCTCTGGGCACACAGGAGACGACAGCAGTGACCGCCTACCCGAAGCCGGCCGCCGGAACACCGAACTTCCCGGCACTGGAAGCCGAGGTCCTCGACTACTGGGGAACCGATGACACCTTCCGCGCCAGCATCGCGCGCCGCGACGGGGCGCCGGAATATGTGTTCTACGACGGCCCGCCGTTCGCCAACGGCCTGCCGCATTACGGCCACCTGCTGACCGGGTACGTCAAGGACATCGTTCCGCGCTACCGGACGATGCGCGGCTACAAGGTCGAGCGCCGCTTCGGTTGGGACACCCACGGTCTGCCCGCCGAGCTCGAGGTGCAGCGCCAGCTCGGGATCACCGACAAGACCCAGATCGAAGAACTGGGCATCGAGAAGTTCAACGACGCCTGCCGCGCCTCGGTGATGAAGTACGCCGGCGAATGGCGTGCCTACGTCACCCGGCAGGCCCGCTGGGTGGACTTCGAAAATGATTACAAAACAATGGATCTGGACTTCATGGAGTCCACCATCTGGGCGTTCAAGCAGTTGTGGGACAAGGGCCTGGCCTATGAGGGCAACCGGGTGCTGCCGTACTGCTGGAACGACGAGACACCGCTGTCCAACCACGAGCTGCGGATGGACGACGACGTCTACCAGAGCCGGCAGGACCCGGCGCTGACCGTCGGATTCAAGGCGACCGACGGCCCGGCTGCCGGGGCCTACTTGCTGATCTGGACCACCACTCCATGGACGCTGCCGTCCAACCAGGCCGTCGCAGTCAATCCGGCGGTCAACTATGTGGTGGTCGACGGACCGGACGGACACCGGTTCGTGCTCGCCGAGGCCCGGCTGGGCGCCTACGCACGCGAACTGGGTGAAGAACCCGTCGTTGTCGACACTTATCTCGGGGAGCAGCTGCTCGGTACGCACTACCTGCCGCCGTTCGCATTCTTCGTCGACTCCGACCAGGCGCGCAACTCCTTCCAGGTGCTGGGTGCGGAGTTCGTCAGCACCGAGGACGGCACCGGGCTGGTGCACATGGCGCCCGCCTACGGCGAGGATGACAAGGCGACCGCCGACACCGCCGGTATCGTCGCCGTCACCCCGGTGGATTCCAAGGGCCGATTCGACACAACCGTGCCCGATTACGCGGGCCAGCAGGTTTTCGAGGCCAACCCACAGATCATCAAAGATCTCAAGAACGGCACCGGCCCGGCGGCCGTGAACGCGCCGGTGCTGCTGCGCCAGGAGACCTACGACCACTCCTACCCGCACTGCTGGCGCTGCCGTAACCCACTGATCTACCGGGCGGTGTCGTCCTGGTTCGTCAAGGTCACCGAGTTCCGGGACCGGATGGTCGAACTCAACCAGCAGATCACCTGGTATCCCGAGCACGTCAAGGACGGCCAGTTCGGCAAGTGGCTGTCCAATGCCCGCGACTGGTCGATCTCGCGGAACCGCTACTGGGGTACGCCCATTCCGGTGTGGGTATCCGACGACCCGACCTACCCGCGCACCGATGTGTACGGCAGCCTGGACGAACTGGAAGCAGATTTCGGGGTCCGCCCGGACAACCTGCACCGGCCCTTCATCGACGAGCTGACCCGGCCCAATCCCGATGACCCGACCGGTAAGTCGACCATGCGGCGTATCGAGGATGTCCTCGATGTCTGGTTCGACTCCGGTTCGATGCCCTACGCCCAGGTGCACTATCCGTTCGAGAACCAGGACTGGTTCGACACGCATTTCCCCGGCGATTTCATCGTCGAGTACATCGGCCAGACCCGCGGCTGGTTCTACACCATGCACGTGCTGGCCACCGCGCTGTTCGACAAGCCGGCCTTCAAAACCTGTGTTTCCCACGGCATCGTGCTCGGCAACGACGGCGCGAAGATGAGCAAGTCGCTGCGCAACTACCCGGACGTGTCCGAGGTGTTCGACCGCGACGGCTCCGATGCCATGCGCTGGTTCCTGATGGCCTCGCCGATCCTGCGCGGCGGCAACCTGATCGTCACCGAACAGGGCATCCGCGAGGGTGTCCGCCAGGTGCAGTTGCCGTTCTGGAATGCCTACACCTTCCTGACTCTCTACGCGGGTCAGAAGGGCACCTGGCGCACCGATTCGACCAATGTCCTGGACCGCTACATCCTGGCCAAGCTCGCCGCGCTGCGTGACGAGCTGACCGCATCGCTGGATGTCTGTGACATCTCCGGAGCGTGTGATCAGCTGCGTCAGTTCACCGAGGCGCTGACCAATTGGTATGTGCGGCGGTCACGTTCGCGGTTCTGGGACGAGGATCCCGACGCCATCGACACCCTGCACACCGTGCTGGAGGTCACCGGCCGGCTCGCGGCACCGCTGCTCCCGCTGGTGTCCGAGGTCATCTGGCGTGGTGTGACCGGTGAACGTTCGGTGCACCTGACCGACTGGCCGAGCGCAGACGAACTGCCGCACGACCCGGCGTTGGTCGAGGCCATGGACCAGGTGCGTGAGGTCTGCTCCACCGGGTCCTCGCTGCGTAAGGCAAAGAAGCTGCGGGTTCGGCTGCCGCTGCCGAAACTGACTGTCGCGGTGCAGAATCCGGACAGCTTGGCGCCGTTCGCCGACCTGATCACCGATGAGCTCAACATCAAGACCGTCGAGCTCAGCGACGCCATCGACACCTACGGACGGTTCGAGCTGGCGGTCAACGCGCGGGTCGCGGGCCCGCGTATCGGCAAGGATGTGCAGGCGGCCATCAAGGCAGTCAAGGCCGGTGAGGGTGTGCTCAACCCCGATGGCACGCTCACCGCGGGCCCGACCACTCTGTTGCCTGCCGAGTTCACCTCCAAACTGGTTGCGGCGGATCCGGAGTGGACCGCGGCGCTGCCCGACGGCGCAGGACTGGTGGTGCTCGACGGCACGGTCACCCCGGAGTTGGAGGCTGAGGGCTGGGCCAAGGACCGCATCCGCGAGCTGCAGGAGCTGCGTAAGACGACCGGGCTGGAGGTCTCCGACCGGATCAGCGTGGTGCTCGACGTGCCCGCCGAGAAGCTGGATTGGGCACACACGCATGCCGAGCTGATCGCCGGGGAGATCCTGGCCACGGCCTTCGAATTCGGCAGCCTGCCCGACGGCACGGATATCGGCGACGGCACCCGGGCGACCATCACGAAGGCCTAGAGCGCAAGGCCTGCGCTCTAGGCGGAGCTCACCCGGGCGGTGGCCCCGGCGATCTCGACGGTGTCGCCGGGGTGCAGCTGCCTGCCCCGGCGGACATCGACCTCGCCGTTGACGCTGACCTGTCCGTCGGCGATGACGAACTTGGCGTCCGCCCCGGTGTCGACCAGCCCGGCCAGCTGCAGGAACTGGCCGAGGCGAATCGAGTCGTCGCGGATCGGCACGTCTTCCATGGCGTCAGCGTATCGGTGTCTGAACGGCCACCTAGCATTTGCAGTTGTGCAACGGTGGGTCCTGCATCTGGACATGGATGCGTTCTTCGCCTCCGTCGAGCAGCTGACCCGGCCCACCCTGGCGCAGCGCCCGGTCCTGGTCGGCGGTCTCGGCGGACGCGGTGTCGTCGCCGGCGCCAGTTATCAGGCGCGGGTGTTCGGGGCGCGCTCGGCGATGCCGATGCACCAGGCCCGTCGGCTCGTCGGCGCCGGCGCGGTGGTGCTGCCGCCGCGCGGCGTGGTGTACGGCGCCGCCAGCCGGCGCGTCTTCGAGACGGTGCGCTCGGTGGTGCCGGTACTGGAACAGTTGTCCTTCGACGAGGCGTTCGGCGAGCCGGCCGAGCTGACCGGCGCATCGGAGGCCGCGGTCATGGACTTCTGCGCGGGCTTGCGTGCCCGGGTGCTCGCCGAGACCGGTTTGATTGCCTCGGTGGGAGCCGGGTCGGGCAAGCAGGTCGCCAAGATCGCCTCCGGGTTGGCCAAACCGGACGGTATCCGGGTCATCGGACGCGCCGATGAGCGCCCGATGCTGGCGGCGTTGCCGGTGCGTCGGCTGTGGGGGATCGGGCCGGTCGCCGAGGACAAGTTGCGTCGCCTCGGTATCGAGACCATCGGGGCGTTCGCCGCACTGACCGACAACGAGGTGGCCGATGTGCTGGGCGGCACCGTCGGGCCGGCGCTGCACCGGTTGGCCCGCGGTATCGACGACCGGCCGGTGGCCGAGAACGCACCCGCCAAGCAGATCAGCGCCGAATCCACCTTCGCCGAGGACCTGCGCACCCTCGACCAACTGCGCGACGCGGTCGCCTCCATCGGTGAACATGCGCACCGCCGACTGCTCAAGGACGGGCGCGGCGCGCGGACCGTCACGGTCAAGCTGAAGAAATCCGATATGGCCACCCTGACCCGGTCGGCGACATTGCCCTATGCCAGCACCGACGCCGCGACCCTGGTGGCCACCGCGCGTCGACTGTTGCTCGATCCGCTTGAGGTGGGCCCGATCCGCCTTGTCGGCGTGGGCTTTTCGGGTCTGTCCGAGGTGCAGCAGGAGTCGCTGTTCCCCGATCTGGACCTCATCGACGACGAGGTGGGCGACAGTCACGCCCCGGCCCCGGCGCACGCGGGCCCCGAGCCGTGGCGCGTCGGCGACGATGTGAGCCATACCGAGTTCGGTCATGGCTGGGTGCAGGGGGCCGGGCACGGGGTGATGACGGTCCGGTTCGAGACCCGCGCATCGGGTCCGGGTACCGCGCGGACCTTTCGGGCCGACCTGCCGGAGATCAGCCGGGCGAACCCGATCGACAGCCTGGACTGGCGCGACTACCTCGACGCGCTGCACCGCGACACCGATTGATTCAGCCCCAGTCGGCGAATATCTCTGCCACCGGGGCGCCGGCGGCCAACGCGGCCATCAGCAGCACCCGCGCCTGGGCCGGCCGTAGCGTCGGGACCGGCACCGCGCCGGCGTCGGCAAGATCCTTGCCCGGTCCATAGGCCGGCCGTACCCGGCCGCCGGGCACCCGGGTACCGATGACTACGGTCACCCCGGATTGCACCGCGCGGCGGACCCCGTCGATGATCGGATCGCCGGCATTACCGGATCCCAGCGCCTCCAGCACCAGGCCGCGGGCCCCGGCCGCCACGCAGGCATCGATGGCCACCGCGTCGGCGCCGGGATAGGCCGCGACGATGTCGACCCGGGGTGCACGATCGGCACACAGCGCACCGAACTGCGGCCCGCGGGGCTGAGCCTGCAGGTCGACCCGACCGTCGCGCACCGTACCGACCGACGTGCCTGCGAAACCGGACAGGGCCTCGGTGGCCGCCTTGTACAGGCCCAACGGCTGCCAGAGTGTCCCGGCGAAGCCGACCAGCACCCCGTCGGTGAGGGCGGCGGCGGCCGCGACGGCGTCACGCAGGTTGGCCGGGCCGTCGGCATCGGGGGCATCGGCGCTGCGCTGCGCGCCGGTGAGCACCACCGGTACCGGCACGACACAGGTCGACGACAGCCACAGCGCCGTCTCCTCCATGGTGTCGGTGCCATGGGTGATGACGACGCCGTCGGCACCGGAGTCGGCCGCCGCGACGACGGCCGTCGTGATCCGGTCCCAGTCCGCCGGCCCCAGGGCCGAACTGTCCACGGCCATCAGATCGACGGTGTGCACGTCCAGACCCGCGGCCAGATCGGCGCCACTTCGGGTGGGGCGGGCCACGCCGTCGGCCCCGGAGCTGGTCGCGATTGTGCCCCCGGTGCTGATGACGGTGATCCCGGGCATGGGGAGATTCTTCCCCATGGGCGATCGGCGATGGCATCGCGGCACCGGCGTGACAGTTTGGGATGATGGTCGGGTGACTGAGGAATCGACAGGTGATGCCGAGCAGGCGGCCGCGGACACAGAAGCTCAACCGCAGCCCCGCAAGCGCCTGCGACTGCTGCTCACGATCGCCGGGGTGATCCTGGTGCTGGACATCGTCACCAAGGTCTTGGCCGTGAAACTGCTGGTGCCGGGACAGCCGGTGTCGATCATCGGGGACACGGTCACCTGGACGCTGGTCCGCAACTCCGGGGCCGCCTTCTCCATGGCCACCGGCTACACCTGGGTGCTGACGCTGATCGCGACCGGTGTGGTGATCGGCATCATCTGGATGGGTCGCCGGCTGGTCTCGCCGTGGTGGGCCCTGGGTCTGGGCATGATCCTCGGCGGTGCGCTGGGCAACCTGATCGACCGGTTCTTCCGGTCACCGGGCCCGTTGCGCGGCCACGTCGTCGATTTCCTGTCCATCGGCTGGTGGCCGGTGTTCAACGTCGCCGACCCGGCCGTCGTCGGTGGCGCGATCCTGCTGGTGGTGCTGTCACTGTTCGGCTTCGACTACGACACCGCCGGCCGGCAACGCCCCGAGCAGCCCGCCGAAGTGGACAACACCGAGGCCGAGACGCCGGCGGCGGGCGCGGCGAAGACCGCCACCGAGCCCGCCGGCGAGCAGCCGGACACCACGAACGGATGACCACCCGCTCGATGCCCGTCCCCGAGGGGCTGGCCGGTATGCGGGTCGACGCGGGGTTGGCCCGATTGCTCGGACTGTCCCGGACGGCGGCGGCGGCCATCGCCGAAGAGGGCGGTGTCGAACTCGACGGTGCGGCGGCCGGGAAATCCGACAAGCTGATCGCGGGCGCGTGGTTGGAGGTGCGGTTACCGGAACCGCCTGCGCCGGTGGAGAACACGCCCGTCGACATCGAGGGCATGGACATCTTGTACTCGGACGCCGATATCGTCGTCGTCGACAAACCGGCGGGGGTCGCCGCGCATGCCTCCGTCGGTTGGACCGGGCCGACGGTGCTGGGCGGGCTGGCGGCCGCCGGGTACCGCATCACCACCTCGGGGGTGCACGAGCGCCAAGGCATCGTGCACCGCCTGGACGTCGGTACTTCCGGCGCCATGGTGGTGGCGATCTCCGAGCGCGCCTACACGCTGCTCAAGCGGGCATTCAAACAGCGCACCGTCGACAAGCGCTATCACGCGCTGGTGCAGGGCCATCCGGATCCGTCCAGCGGCACCATCGACGCCCCGATCGGGCGGCACCGAGGTCACGACTGGAAGTTCGCGGTCACCGAGGGCGGCCGGCACAGCATCACCCACTACGACACCGTAGAGGCCCACGTGCGGGCCAGCCTGCTCGACATCCACCTGGAAACCGGTCGCACCCACCAGATCCGGGTGCATTTCGCGGCACTGCACCACCCCTGCTGCGGGGACCTGACCTACGGCGCGGATCCGACACTGGCCGCCAAGCTCGGGCTGGAGCGGCAGTGGCTGCATGCCCGGTCGCTGGGCTTCGCGCACCCGGCCGACGGTCGATGGGTCGAGTTCACCAGCCCGTACCCCGCCGATCTGCAGGTGGCACTGGACCGCATCCGCAGCCACGAGCTGTGAGCCGGGCGCAGCGCGCCGGGACCGGACTGCTGTTCGGTGCCGGCGCCTACGGCATCTGGGGCCTCTTCCCGGCCTTCTTCCCGCTGCTCAAACCGGCCGGGGCGATCGAGATCCTGGCCCACCGGATCATCTGGAGCTTCGTGTTCATGACGGTCGTCGTGATCGCGGTGCGCCGACTGGGGGATCTGCGGCGGATCGCCGGTCGCACCTGGCTGCTGCTGACGCTGGCCTCGGCGCTGATATCGGCCAACTGGGTCATTTATGTCTACGCGGTCAACAACGGTCACGTCGTCGACGCCGCGCTGGGCTATTTCATCAACCCGCTGGTGACCGTCATGTTGGGCCTGTTGGTGTTCCGGGAGCGACTGACCGGTGCGCAGTGGGCCGCATTGGTGATCGCGGTGGCCGGGGTGCTGGTGCTCACGGTCCACGTGGGCGCGCCCCCATATATAGGTATCGGTCTGGCGCTGTCCTTCGGGCTGTACGGCGCGGTGAAGAAGGTGGTGCCCACCGACCCGCGGGTCGGCGTCGGTGTCGAGGCCGGGCTGGCCACTCCCTTCGCGCTTGCCTACCTGATGGTGCTGCAGCAATCCGGTGCCGGCACCTTCACTGGTGACGGTGCCGGTCACACCGCGTTGCTGATCCTGGCCGGTGTCTTGACGGCACTGCCGCTGCTGTTGTTTGCCGCCGCCGCGCAGCGGCTGCCGCTGGTGACGATGGGACTGCTGTTCTACATGACACCGGTGATGCAGCTGACCTGGGGTGTGCTGGTCGGCGGCGAGCCGATGCCGCCCGCGCGTTGGCTCGGGTTTGCGCTGATCTGGGTGGCGCTGGCGGTGTTCACCGTCGATTCGGTACTGCGGACCCGGGCCCGCCGGGGCGCCACCGAACCAGGGCCGGCCGGTGGGGGCCCGTCGTGACGGTCCCGACACCGCAGGGGCACCGATTCGTAGCTGGACGAGTTAACAGCAACACCATGTAGCCTAGTCGCCAATGTCCAGACGTTCGAAGGTGACGCTGCGCGGCCTTCTCAACGCCAACGGTCGCACGATCGTTCGCCATCCGGTGCTCATGATCGTCGGATGGCTGGTCATGGCGGGTTCGCTGTTCTTGGCATTCCCGCCCCTGCTACAGGTCGCCGAACGCAACCCGCCCGATTTCATGCCCGCCAACTCGTCGGTCATCGCAGCCAACCAGCAAATGAAAGACGCCTTCGACGAGGCGGATGCGGCGAACCTGATCGCGGTCGTGCTGGTCAACGAGAACGGCCTGACCGAGGCCGACGAGGCGACCTATCGCGCGCTCGTCGACAGATTGCGCGCGCGCACCGACATCGTGTCGTCGATGCAGGACTTCATCAGCATTCCCGAGATCCGCCAGGCCATGACCAGCAAGGACGGCCTGGCCTGGAACCTGCCGGTCAGCCTGTACGGCTCGATGGGCAGCGGTCAGGGGCAGGCCGCCTACCGGGACGCCAAGGAGATCATCGAGGAGGTGACGGCCGGCACGACGCTGAAACCGGCAATCGTCGGCGCCGCCGCAACATTCGAGGACGTCAGCAAGATCTCGCTGAGCGACCAGGTGCTGATCGAGGTCTCGACCGTCGTGACGGTGCTCCTGATCCTGATCATCGTCTACCGCAACATCGTCGCGATGATCATCCCGCTGATCAGCATCGGCATCTCACTGGCGGTGGCCCAGCAGGTGGTGGCCGGCCTCGGTTTGATCGGTCTGGGGTTGGCCCCGCAAACGATCGTGTTGATCACCGGCATGATGCTCGGTGCGGGCGTCGACTACGCCGTCTTCTTCTTCAGTCGCTATCAGGAGTTTCTGAGACGCGGGTACAAATCCGACGACGCCATCGTCGCGGCCATGGTCACCATCGGTGAGGTCATCGCCGGATCGGCGGGCACGGTCGCGATCACGTTCCTGGGGCTGTCTTTTGCGACGCTGAGCGTGTTCTCCACCGTCGGCCCGGCGCTCGCCGCCACCATCTTCATCGGCTTCCTGGGCTCGATCACCCTGCTCCCGGCCTTCATCACGCTCGCCGGACGTCGCGGCTGGGTCAACCCCCGCAAGGACATCACCGGTCCGTTCTGGCGCCGGATGGGTGTCTTCATCGTCCGAAAGCCAAAACTGAACCTGTTCGTGAGCTTGGCGATCCTGATGGCGCTGGCGGGCTGTGCGCTATTGGTCGACTTCAACTACGACGACCGCAAGAACCTGCCGACGGAGTCGGCGAGCAACGGCTCCTACGAGATCATGGACGATCACTTCTCGATCAGCTCCTCGATCCAGCAGTTCATCGTCATCCACTCCGAGACCGAGGATCTGCGGTCACCACGTGCCCTAGCGGACCTCGAACAGATGGCCAACCGCGTCAGTCAGTTGCCGAACATCGAGGCCGTGCGCGGTATCACCCGGCCCAACGGCGAGATGCTGGCCGAGGCCCGGGCCACCCATCAGGCCGGCGAGGTCGGCGACAAGCTCGGCGAGGCAACCGATCTGATCGACGAGAACGACTCCAGGCTGACGCAGCTGTCCGAGGGCGCGCGCACCTTGGCCACCGTGCTGGATCAGATCCGCGACGAGATCGTGGCGGCGGAACCCTCGCTGCGCACCATCCTCACCTCGCTGGTCGAGGTGGAGCAGGAATTCGGCGGTACCGAGACACTGCGTTCGATCGATGCCGGCGCCCGGATGATCGATCTGCTGCGCGGAGTCGGCAAGTCGATGGGGGTGGGCCTGGAACAGGTGGTGCTGAACACTCTCTGGATGCAGCCCACCGTCGCCCTGATGAAGTCCAGCCCGGTCTGCCAGCTCGACCCGGTCTGCAACGCGGTGCGCATCGACATGGAGCGCATCCTCATCGCCTACGACGACGGAACCATCCAGCAGCTCTACGAGCTGTCCAAGCAGCTGGAGACCACGCAGCGCGGTGACAGTCTGCATCAGTCCGTCGGCGGTATCACCGAGCGGTTGGACACCTCGCTGCAGGCGGCCGAGGACCTGGGTCTGAACAGCCCTGCCGATGTCGCGGCTCAGATGGACGAGCTGCTCAACGGGATGAACATGTTGGCCGACTCGAGTGAGGCGTTGGCCCAAGGCGTGCAGTTGCTGGTCGACCAGACCCGCCAGATGGGCGGCGGACTGAGCCAGGCCTCGGACTTCCTGCTCGCCATGAAGCGAGACGCCGGCGAACCGTCGATGTCGGGCTTCTACATTCCGCCGCAGATCCTGACCCGGCCGGAATTCGAGAAGGCCGCCAAACTGTTCATCTCCGAGGACGGCCACACCGCGCGGTACGCCGTGCAGACCGCGCTCGATCCGTTCGGTGCCGACGCCATGGATCAGGTCGACGACATCATCGCCGCGGCCGAGAGCGCCCGCCCCAACACCACTCTCGAAGACGCCACCATCCAGATGGTGGGAACGAGCGTCTACCAGAACGAGATTCGCGGCTACTACAACGGCGATATCCGCTACATCGTGCTGGTGACCCTGATCGTGGTGTTCCTGATCCTGGCGTTCATTCTCAAGGCGATCGTCGCACCGATCTATCTGGTGCTCTCGGTTGTGCTGTCCTATGCCTCCGCGCTCGGCATCGCCGTCATCGTGTTCCAGTACATCCTGGATCAACCACTGTTCTGGAACACCCCGGGTATGACGTTCCTGGTGCTCGTGGCCGTCGGCGCCGACTACAACCTGCTGCTGATATCCCGCATCCGCGAGGAGGCGCATCGCGGCACCAAGGTGGCGGTCATCCGCACCGTCGGTGCAACCGGTGGCGTGATCACCTCGGCGGGTCTGATCTTCGCGGCCTCGATGCTCGCCATGACGGTCAGCAGCATCGCCGCGATCGTGCAGTTGGGCTTCATCATCGGTGTCGGCCTGCTGCTGGACACCTTCCTGGTGCGCACCATCACGGTGCCCGCCATCGCGGTGCTGTTGGGTGAGCTGAACTGGTGGCCTTCGGTGGTGCCGAATGAGCTGCGCAGTAAGTTGCCGTTCCTCAAAAAGAAGGCGGCCGCCGACGATCGCACCACCTCGATGCGGTTCGCGGTCGACGACGACCCCGAGGATGACGACACCGACGTGGGCTACGGCGTGGCGGTGGCCAAGGCCTCGATGGTCAACGCCGCCTGGCGGGACCACTAGCCCGAGTCGTTTCGCTTCGCAACGAAATTTGCTGGTAACGAGCGGCTTTGGCCGATGCTCGTCGCCACGGCAACTGCCGCACGGCGTTCGCGGTTGCGTGATCTGCCTGCCGGTGCGGCGATCACCGAGGGAGGCAGGGCCGGATCCGGCTGGACGTGGCGTCAGCGCCACCATGTGGTGTACTTAGCCGACGAGCCCGCGTGGTCACATCATCCTTTCGAGCCTGGAGTCGACCTAGATGAAATTGAGCGTGATTGGAACGGGCTATCTGGGCGCCGTTCACGCCGCCTGCATGGCACGTATCGGTCATGAGGTTGTCGCCTTCGACACCGACGAGAAGAAGATCGCCGCGCTATCCACCGGCACCTCACCGTTCTTCGAGCCCGGATTCGACGAATTGCTCGCCGAGGTCCTCGCCACCGGTCGACTGCGGTTCACCCAGTCGGTGCAGGATGCGGTCTCCGGCGCGTCGGTGCACTTCGTCTGTGTCGGAACGCCGCAGTTGGCCGGGTCCGATGCCGCCAACATCGGCTACGTCGATGCAGCGTTCCGGTCGGTGGCCGCCAATGCCGACTGTGACGGGTTGATCGTCGGTAAGTCCACCGTCCCGGTCGGCACGGCCCAGCGCCTGGCCACCGAGGTGGCGGCCACTCAGTCGCCACACCGCCTCGAGGTCGCCTGGAACCCGGAGTTCCTGCGTGAGGGCAAGGCCATCGAGGACACTCTGCAGCCGGATCGGCTGGTTTTCGGCGTCACCTCCGAGTACGCCGAGAAGACCCTGCAGGAGGTGTACGGCTCCCTGCTCGACGCCGGTACCCCGCATCTGACCGCCGATCTGCCGACCTCGGAACTGGTCAAGGTGGCCGCCAACGCCTTCCTGGCCACCAAGATCTCGTTCATCAACGCGATGGCCGAGGTGTGCGAGATCGTCGACGCCGACGTGGTGACGTTGAGCCGCGCACTCGGCTATGACGACCGCATCGGCAAGCGATTCCTCAACGCCGGGTTGGGTTTCGGCGGTGGCTGCCTGCCCAAGGACATCCGTGCCTTCAGCGCCCGCGCCGGCGAACTCGGCGCGTCGGACGCGCTGCGCTTCCTGCACGAGGTCGACAAGATCAACCTGCGTCGCCGCGAGAAGGCCGTCTCGGTCGCCCGTGCGGTGGTCGGCGGTGAGTTCCTGGGCAAGAGCATTGCCGTGTTGGGCGCCGCGTTCAAGCCCAACAGTGACGATGTCCGCGACTCACCCGCGCTGAATGTCGCGGCGGCAATGCATTTGAAGGGTGCCGACGTCCGCGTCCACGACCCGAAGGCCATCGAGAACGCCAAGGCGAGGTTCCCGACGTTGGGCTATTTCGACAGCGTCGAGGATGCCTGCCGCAATGTCGACCTCATCGTGGTGGCCACCGAATGGGATGAGTACTGCAATCTGGATCCGGCGGCCGTCCGGTCGCTGGTCAAGCAGCCCCGCCTGCTCGACACCCGCAATGCCCTGGACCGTGAGTACTGGGCCGGCGCCGGGTGGCAGGTGTACAACCTGGGCAGGGGTGGGCTGAACGCGTGACCCGGATCGAGGTCATCATCCCGGTGCGCAACATGGCCGACCATCTGCCGAAGTTGTTGCAGCCCACGCTGGATCAGCTCGGCGAGGGTGACCGGGTGACCGTCGTCGACGATGCATCCACCGACGACACCGAGGCCGCGGCACGTGCACTCGGCGTCAACGTGGTGCGGCTGACCGACAATCGCGGTCCGTACTACGCCCGGCAGGTCGCCGCGGTCAGGTCGACCGCCGAGGTGCTGCTGTTCACCGACGGCCGGTGCCGGCCGTTGCCCGGCCTGCTCGACGCGCACCGCGCACTGCAACAGCAACCCGGTGTCGCGTTGTCCTGCACCAATGTCCGGACGTTGTCCGGGCCGACCCTGGCCGCGCGGCTGGCCGCCGCGATGCAGCCCTTCATGCTTCCCCGTTCCGGTGGCGCGATGAAGGCGACCATCGGGATGGTGCCGCCCAAACCGGACTACTACCCGACGGCCAACCTGGGGATCGACCGGTCCGCATTCATGGCGGTCGGCGGATTCCGGTCGATGCGCGGCGGTGGAGATCTCGATATCTGCTGGCGTATCCAGGAATCCGGGCTCGGCAGCATCGCCACAGACACCCGGGTGTTGATGGAGTGGGAACCGCGCACGTCGATGCGCGACCTGGGCAGTCAATGGAAGCGGTACGGCAACAGCAACGCCTATATTCGGTGGGCCAACCGCAACGACAAGGCGAGCGCGGGGGAGCAGGCTGCGGCCAAGCACTCCGCGGTCGAGGCGTGGGCGACGCTGCGTGCCGAGCTGCGCCGGCCGCCCAGTGAACTGTTGGCAAATGCCCTGGTCGGCCTTGCCTTTCAGTACGGCTATGTCTCGGCGACCATGAAACGGGCGAAGTTCGAGATGCCCGCCACCTTCGATTTGGCATCGGACGGCGACAGCGCCTGATTCTCAGCCCTCCTGCTTACCACCCTCGACCGCGGCCCGGTAGCCGCGCACCGTGATCGGCACGAATACCGCGGCGATCACGATCGTCCACAGGATGGTCAGCAGAACCGGTTGGAGCAATGGGCCACCCGAGGACAGCGCCCGCATGGTCGCCGCCGCCGGAGCCACCGGCTGGTACTCCGCCAACGGCCGCAGCACGGCAGGCACCCGATCGAGTGGTATCAAAGTGGCGAACGCCAGACCCATACACGCCGATTGGGTCCAGGTCAGGATGACCCGGCCCTTGGGTTGCAACGCCAGCGTGATCACGATGGTCGCGAACGACACCACGACCACCGACGGGATCAGCAGGTAGATCAGGAATCCGAAGGTGTTGCCCTCGAACCGGAATCCCATCGCAAAGGCGACGGCCACCACCAACGCGGAGCCGATGACGGTGCGCAACGCCTCGGCGAGCAGGGCACCGGCCAGCACGGAGGTCCGATGCACCGGCATGATCCACATCCTGGTCAACAGACCGCTGTCGCGGTCATACGGCACCACCAGACCCGCTCCCACGGCGGCCGACATGGCGCCTGCCAAGGTGCAGACCGGGATCAGCAGATCCAGCCCGCTGCTACCGGTGAGCCGGACCATCGACTTGCCGACCAGCAGGCCGTAGATGACCAGCAGGCCGGTGGGGAACAGCAGCGCCTGCAGCGGCACCATCGGGAAGCGGCGCCACTGGGTGAACAGTCGGCCGGCGAAGATCCAGCTCTCGGTGAGCAGCGAGTGCTGGTACTGCGAGTCCGATTTCACGATTCGCGCCCCTGCAGTCGAACGGCCATGGCGCCGAAGACGATCAGCATTCCCAGACACCAGGCCAGGCTGGCGAACAGGTTGCCCGGCACGGTGTCACCACTGGTGAACCCGCGCAACGTGTCGATGATCTGCGAGATCGGCTGGTATTGCACGAACGGATGCACCCAGGTGGGGAAGGCATCGACCGGCACCAGGCCGGTGGACAGCACCACCAGCACCACCTGCGGGATGAGCAACAGCTGGCTTGCCACCTCCGGCCGGCCCGCCTTGGAGCCGATGACGTCGGCGCCGAAGGACAGCGCCAGGGTCAGCAACAGCGACAGCAGCACGAACGCCGCGAAATAGCCGAAGCCGGTGGTGAATCTGAAGCCGAGAATGTAGGCGCCCAGGATCGAGGCCGCCAATCCGATGACGCCACGGACCAGGCAGTAGTTCATCCGGGCAATCAGCGGTGCATAGGGCGAGATCGGCAGGGTCCGCATCCGGGAGCCCAGGCCGCTGACCCGTTCCCAGGCCGCCCGGTCGGTGGTGGTCAGTGCGCCGAACAACATGGCCTGCACCACGATGGCCGGCAGGATGTACTGCTCATAGCTCATACCGGTCGGGATGACATCCCGCAGTAGCAGGGCCAGGCCGATCAGGCCGGAAATCGGCACCAGCACCGCGAACGCGAGATCGAGCTGGCCGCGCCGCAGGATGCGCCCGGTCAGAATTCCGGTCGCCGTCACGTCGAGGAGGCCGGGGCGGTCAGGTGCAGGAAGACCTCGTCGAGGGACGGCCGGCGCAGCGAGATGTCGATCAGCTCGACGTCGATTTCGTCCATCCGGCGGAACACCTCGGTCAGGGTGGCCACCCCGTTGGGGGCGGGAACCGACACCGTGGTGGCATCGGTGTCGACCTCGACCTCGTCGAAGTCGGCCAGCGCCGCGGCGATCCGCGGGAGGTCGGCCCGGTCGAGTGGGGTCATCTCGCAGTAGCTGGAGCCGGTCTGACGCTTGAGCTCGTCGGCGGTGCCCTTGGCGACGATCTGACCGGCATTGAGGATGACGATGGAATCGCTGAGGATGTCCGCCTCCTCCAGATACTGGGTGGTCAGCAGCACCGTGATGCCCTGAGCCTTCAACGAGGACACCAGGTTCCACACATCGCGACGGCTGCGCGGATCCAGCCCGGTGGTCGGTTCGTCGAGGAACAGCACCTTGGGCAGCACGACCAGCGATACGGCAATGTCGATACGCCGCCGCATGCCCCCGGAGTAGCCGACCACCTGGCGGTCGGCGGCGTGGCCCATATCGAACTGGGTGATCAGTTCCTCGGCGCGGGCCCGGGCCGCGGCGCGCTTCATCCCACGCAGCCGACCGAACAACACCAGGTTCTCCCGGCCGGTCAGTCGCGGGTCCAGCGCAGCGTCCTGGCCGGTCACCCCGATGTGATGGCGAACCTTGGTCGGTTCCTTGGCCACATCGAAACCGGCGACGATGGCCTGCCCCGAGGTCGGTGTCAGCAGCGTGGACAGGATCTTGACCGTGGTCGTCTTGCCGGCGCCATTGTGTCCCAGCAACCCACAGACCGACCCGGTCGGAACCGAAAAGCTCACGTCGCGCAGGGCGGGAACGCTACCGCCGAATGTCTTGGCGACGTTGATGAGCTCGATCACGGAGTCATACGATACAGCCGCGGCCAGATATCTGAGACCTTCGGTACGCGGGTTCTCGGCAGGACAGCGCTGGTCACCTTTTCGTGTGTCGCCGCAGCGCGGCACCGATCGCGATGACAGACAGAACGGCCAGCACCGGATAGATCAGCAGCAGGTCGATCCTGATGTTCGCATCGGGCCCTTCGGTGACGAACAGCTCCCATCCCGCATAGGCGATCCAGGCTGCGGCCGCCGCAGCGGCCCACCGCGAACACGACCGCCACCACAGCGCCAGCAGCGCCGTGCCTGCGAGCACGGCCAGCCACGGATGAGCGATCAGAACACCCATCCGACAAGCGTGCGGGGTACACGGCGGCCGATGCCGGACGACACGCCGCACGGCACGCCGAGACCGTTTCGCACTCCCGCGCGTCCGCCCGGGCCTGTCGGTCGGGGACCCTAGACTGACGTGTCTATGAGTACCGGTGGATCGTCTTCGAGCTTCGTGCATCTGCACAACCACACCGAGTATTCGATGCTCGACGGCGCCGCCAAGGTGAAGCCGATGGTCGCGGAGGCACAGCGACTGGAGATGCCTGCCATCGGGATGACCGACCACGGCAACATGTTCGGCGCCAGCGAGTTCTACAACGTCGCCACCGACGCCGGCATCAAGCCCATCATCGGTATCGAGGCCTATATCGCCCCCGGCTCGCGGTTCGACACCAAGCGCGTGCTGTGGGGCGACCGCAGCCAGAAGAGCGACGACGTCTCCGGTAGCGGTGCCTACACCCACATGACGATGGTCGCCGAGAACGCGACGGGGCTGCGCAACCTGTTCAAGCTGTCCTCGCTGGCCTCTTTCGAGGGGCAGCTGGGCAAGTGGTCTCGGATGGATGCCGAGCTGATCGCCGAGAACGCGAGCGGCATCATCGCGACCACCGGCTGCCCGTCCGGGGAAGTGCAGACCCGGCTACGCCTCGGCCACGTCGACGAGGCGATCGCCGCCGCCGCCAAATGGCAGGACATCTTCGGCAAGGACAACTTCTTCCTGGAGTTGATGGATCACGGTATCGAGATCGAGCGTCGGGTCCGTGACGGTCTGCTCGAGGTGGGCCGCAAGCTCGGCATCCCGCCGCTGGCCACCAACGACTGCCACTACGTGACTCGCGAGGCCTCGCACAGCCATGAGGCACTGCTGTGTGTGCAGACCGGCAAGACGCTGTCCGACCCGGCCCGCTTCAAGTTCGACGGTGACGGCTACTACCTGAAATCGGCGGCCGATATGCGGGCGCTGTGGGATCCGATGGTGCCCGGCGCCTGTGATTCCACCCTGTTGATCGCCGAACGGGTGCAGCCCTACACCGATGTGTGGTCGGCCCGGGACCGGATGCCGATCTTCCCGGTGCCCGACGGCCACGATCAGCAGTCCTGGCTGACCCATGAGGTGATGACCGGCCTGGCCGAGCGTCGCTTCGCCGGGGCCACCGTCCCGCAGGAGTATCTGGATCGCGCCGAATACGAGATCAAGGTCATCTGCGACAAGGGCTTCCCGGCCTACTTCCTGATCGTGGCCGACCTGATCAACTACGCCCGCTCGGTCAACATCCGGGTCGGGCCCGGCCGTGGCTCGGCAGCCGGTTCGCTGGTGGCCTACGCCATGGGCATCACCAACATCGATCCGATCCCGCACGGCCTGCTGTTCGAGCGGTTCCTCAACCCGGAACGTCCGTCGGCACCCGATATCGATATCGACTTCGACGACCGTCGCCGCGGCGAGATGGTGCGCTACGCCTCCGAGAAGTGGGGCAGCGACCGGGTCGCCCAGGTCATCACCTTCGGCACCATCAAGACCAAGGCCGCACTGAAGGACTCGGCCCGGGTCAATTACGGCCAACCCGGTTTTGCCATCGCCGACCGGATCACCAAGGCGCTGCCGCCGCCCATCATGGCCAAGGACATCCCACTGTCGGGAATCATCGACCCGACCCATGAGCGGTACAAGGAAGCCGCCGAGGTCCGTGGCCTGATCGACACCGATCCGGACGTCCGCACCATCTACGAGACCGCCCGCGGCCTGGAGGGCCTGGTCCGCAACGCCGGCGTGCACGCCTGCGCGGTCATCATGAGCTCCGAACCGCTGGTGGATGCGATCCCGCTGTGGAAGCGGCCCCAGGACGGCGCCATCATCACCGGCTGGGATTACCCGTCGTGTGAGGCCATCGGCCTGCTCAAGATGGACTTCCTGGGCCTGCGCAACCTCACCGTCATCGGTGACGCCCTGGAGAACATCAAGGCCAACCGCGGTATCGACCTGGACATGGACCACTTGCCGTTGGATGATCCGGCGACCTACGAGCTGCTGTCCCGTGGTGACACGCTGGGGGTGTTCCAGCTCGACGGCGGGCCGATGCGCGATCTGCTGCGCCGCATGCAGCCCACCGGGTTCAACGACATCGTCGCGGTGCTGGCGCTGTACCGGCCCGGCCCGATGGGTATGAACGCGCACAACGACTACGCCGATCGAAAGAACGGCCGCCAGCCCATCAAACCGATCCACCCCGAGCTCGAGGAACCGCTCAAGGAGATCCTGGCCGAGACCTACGGCCTGATCGTCTACCAAGAGCAGATCATGTTCATCGCGCAGAAGGTCGCCTCCTACACCATGGGCAAGGCCGATGCGCTGCGAAAAGCCATGGGTAAGAAGAAGCTTGAGGTGCTCGAAGCCGAGTACAAGGGCTTCAAGGAGGGCATGACGGCCAACGGCTTCTCCGAGGCCGCCGTGAAGGCGTTGTGGGACACCATCCTTCCGTTCGCCGGATACGCCTTCAACAAATCGCATGCTGCCGGCTACGGGCTGGTGTCGTTCTGGACGGCCTATCTCAAGGCCAACTTCCAGGCCGAGTACATGGCCGGTCTGCTGACCTCCGTCGGCGATGACAAGGACAAGGCCGCGATCTATCTGTCGGACTGCCGCCGGCTCGGGATCACCGTGCTGCCACCGGATGTCAATGAGTCGGTGCACAACTTCGCCTCGGTCGGTGAGGACATCCGGTACGGCCTCGGCGGTGTGCGCAATGTCGGCGCCAACGTGGTGCAGTCGATCATCAACGCGCGCAACGAGAAGGGCAAGTACACCGACTTCTCGGACTACCTCAACAAGATCGATATCGGGGCCTGCAACAAGAAGGTGACGGAATCCCTGGTCAAGGCCGGGGCGTTCGACTCGCTGGGGCATCCGCGCAAGGGTCTTTTCCTGGTTCACGCCGACGCCGTCGATTCGGTGCTGGGCACCAAGAAGGCCGAGGCCATCGGTCAGTTCGACCTGTTCGGCGGTGGTGACGCCGATACCGGAATGGAGTCGGTGTTCTCCATCCCGGTGCCCGAGGGGGAGTGGGAGGACAAGCACAAGCTGGCCCTGGAGCGCGAGATGCTGGGCCTGTACGTGTCCGGGCACCCGCTCGACGGTGTTGCACACCTGCTCACCTCGCATATCGACACCCAGATCCCGGCAATCCTGGAAGGTGATATCGCCAACGACACCCAGGTGCGGATCGGCGGCATCCTGGCCTCGGTGAACCGGCGGGTCAACAAGAACGGTCTGCCGTGGGCCTCGGCGCAGGTCGAGGACCTGACCGGTGGTATCGAGGTGTTGTTCTTCCCGCAGACCTATTCCGCGTTCGGCGCCGATATCGCCGACGACGCCGTCGTGATCGTCGGGGCGAAGGTCGCCATCCGCGATGACCGGATCTCGCTGATCGCCAATGATCTTGTGGTGCCGGACTTCTCGAATGCCACCGGCGACCGGCCGGTGGCGGTCAGCCTGCCGACCCGACAGTGCACGGTGGACAAGGTGACTGCCCTCAAGCAGGTGCTGGCCCGCCATCCGGGTACCTCGCAGGTGCACCTGCGGCTGATCAGCGGTGAGCGCATCACCACGCTCGAACTCGACCAGTCGTTGCGGGTGACGCCATCCTCGGCGCTGATGGGCGACCTGAAGGCGCTGCTGGGCCCGGGGTGCCTGGGCGGCTGAGCTTGCTGGCAGGTGGCTGTGAGTTAGCCATCGCTGCATGCCCGCGCGTCGATTCAAGATCAATAACGGCCTCATCACTTACTTCGGTCCACAGGCCTGGTCCAATTGTGATTGGCGTCAATTAACCAATATTTGGCTAGCCTCATTTGCTGAATATCGCATTTCGAGAATGTTTGAAAATGTTCACAGAGAATTGCGCTGAGATCTTTCGCGAAATGCCATTCTCTTGGTTATTGTTTCGCTGTGGGGGCAGACAAAATACGGCCGGTGCCGTGGTCTTTTGGATACTCAACAGAAGCTGGTTCGGCAGGCGCGCATGTCGTCGGCGGTCTCGTCACCCACCTGCATCGTCAGGCAGTCTGGGGACACGGGCACGTCACCCAGAACAAGGGCTTCAACCCGACATCGATTCCAGGGTATTGCAAGGCGTTGGTGGAGTTCGCCCTGCTGGGGCCCAGGCTCACGCTGACCAACCGCCACTCGAACCGGTCGGTGGTCGGATCCGGTGCAGCCAACGTCTCCCTGACGACGTATGGCAAGCGCATCGCCACGGTGTGGAAGACCATCGAGACCATCGGAAGCGGCACGGTGCGGCCGGGCCGGCTGATCCTGTGGCTCGATGACGCGGCGGTGGTGGCCGACCCGCCGGAGTCCCTCAAGCGACTGCAGGCCCGCGGCCTGGAGATCCGGCACTGCCACGACTACGGACCGCACAAGAAGTACTTTCCCTACGTCCAGGAAATCCTTCCGGACGAGCCGGAAACCACGCTGGTCACCGTCGATGACGATGCCTACTATCCGGATACCTGGTTGGCGGAATTGCTGGCCGCGCACCGGCCCGACGAGGTCACCGCGTTCCGGGCCCGGATCCGCAACGACGGCCCGTACGGCACCTGGCCGGTCTGTACCACCGACCGGCCGTCACCGTACGTATTCGCCACCGGCGTCTCCGGGGTTGCCTATCCGCCGCACCTGCTGCGCACGCTGCGAGACCGGGGTGACGAGTTCATCGAGGTATGCCCGCGGGCCGACGACTACTGGCTGCATTACGCGGCAGTCGCCACCGATACGCCCATCCGGCAGGTTCGCGATACCGCGGCCATGTGGTGGGAGATGCCGCGGGCGGCGGGCAGCGGCCTCTGGGATAAAAAGGGCACGGCAAACGATGCCATCTCGGATCAGGCAAAGGCGGCGTGGCTCGGCGCGAAAGCCGGGTAGTAATTCTCGCGCTCTTTGTATCTGATGCTGAAATTTCGAACGCTTTCATTATTTGTGCGTGCAATTGTCACGTTGATTGAGTCAATCCCTCGGCGGTGTCGATGCAATGAATGCCGCCGTCGCAGTTCGACGCGAGCAATCAACCATCAGTCTCGGCCCGCCCTGTGTCGGCAAACCAGATATCGGTCGAATGGTCACGTACTGGTCAGTGCAGCAAGCTGACGGCGCGGGTGAAGACCAGCGCGATGGTCGTCACCGCAACCAACGATTGCACCGCCATCATGAGTTTGGCCCAGCGCGCCAGTGGCATGGTGTCGGTAGGTGAGAACGCGACGGAATTGGTGAATGCCACGTACAGGTAGTCGATGAACATCGGCCGCCAATCCGGGGGTGCGTGATCGGGATCCGACATCTGCGGGAACAGGAAATCGGGAATGTCCTGATCACCGGTCAGTCTGGCCGCCGGTCCGCCACGATCGAGCAACCAGTACCAGATGCCGAAGGCGATGATGTTGGTGATGTAGATCGCGCCGCCGCTACCGAGGAGCACGGCCACATCGTCACCGACATCGCCGGTCAGGATCCGGTAGTCCAGAACGGCAGCGGAGGCGGTGTTGTCCAGCGTTATCGCCGCAACGAGTGCGCGCGTGGCCCAGGCAGATACGAACCCGAACCGGGACGGCTTGAGCGGATTCACCACCAGCAGCACCAGCAGAAGCAGAATCTCCAGCGTGATCAACGGCCAGCGCGGGACGATGGTGTACCGGTCCGGAATCGCGTACTGCAGCGCGATGACTGCCACGATTGCGGTCAGGGCCGGCCATCGTTGTTCCGGCGTCGACGCGCGCAGCCAGGATGGGACGACCCGTTCTGGATCGAGGGGATTCGATTGTGGACGTTCCGCCATGGCTACAGCATGGAGTCGTGAAGTCGACACGATCGGATGAAACGCCGTTGCTTACCGGCACTGTTCGGTCGAGGACAACACCGGGAGTCTGTTCTGCGGCCATACGCTGCGTTGCTGTTCGACAGCGCGATCCAACACCCACACGTTGCTGCCCGGCGGGAGCCATGACGGGTTCGACGGCACGTCGGGATAGGCCTCGAAGCGAAACTCGTTGTCCCGCAGTCCATCGTTGTGCGGCCGCACGGTGTACATGACACGGTCTGCGTCACGGGAATCCATGACTTCCGCGATCTGCGGCCGACGATAGCCGACAACGACATATCCGTCATTGGTCGACAGCCAATCCTGCACGAGGTGCGCGATGCACCTGCGCTCGTTCTGCTCGTCGACTTCCCACAGAACGGGTCCTCGCACGTACTCCACTCGTCCAGGTTCGCCATCGACCTTGATGAGGAAGCAGGACACCAACAGCAGGGCGATCATCGCCCACATGGCTCGCACACCCGCATCCCGGCAGATCAGCCAGTAGAGCGCGGGCAAGGCCGGCAACAGATAGCCGGACTCGTGCGGCAATACCAGGAACAGCAACCCGAATGTCGCAACGTTTGCGACGGCCCAGCGGTTCATCCGATTGGCCACATTGCCTACGTCACGCGGCTTTCGATTCCGAACGGCTGACCAGATCGCGATGGCGACGCCGATGGTTCCGGCAGCGCCGAACAGGCCGACGGTGGCGAAGTTGACCGCCTGCAAGATGTCGTACTTGCTATCTGCTGCGCGAAAGGCTGCCCACCCCAACGAGACGAATTCCGGTGTGTAGAAAGCAACCGCGATGGCGAGGGCGCCCACAAGCGGCCAGATCAGCCTCTTCCACGATACGTCCAGGAGCAGCACGATGGCGATCACCGCCAGTGCGTTGGTGGGACGCGCCGCAACTGCAAATCCGAGCAATAGGCATGCGGGCCAGATGTGTTGGCGCGTCGCGCACAGGGCCGCCGCCAGTACGAACGTCAGGCCCCACAGGTAGTCCATGGCACCGAGGCCGGCCACATAGGCCGCCGGGGTCAGCGCCAGCGCGAGCGCGGCAACCAATGCACGTGCCTCGCCCAACGGTTGGAACAGCAGGTACACAAGCACGACCGCGGCCGCGGAGAGGGCGGTCGCGATCAGACCCATCCAGATGCTCGAGACCAGTCCCACCTGGAACAGGCCTGCGAGCACGAACTCGGTCAGTGGATATCCCGGCGGCCGCGACGGAATATACACACCGGTTTCCAGGAGCATCTCCGCCGATGTGACCGCTCGCCATGCGTCGGGGTCGGTGCCATAACCGTGACCGATGAACGGAAGCCGCGAAAGGATGACCCCAACGGCCAAGAGCAGCACCGTCTTATGGGTCCCAGAAACCAGCGTCGCCATTCGCCCCCCTCGAAGCACGCGCAAGTCAGGTCATAGTACGGCGCGTTCGACGGGGATACTCAATTGGGCAGGGCGGCCGAACGACGCCATGTAAGCGTCGGGATCGGCGAGCGGGTGTGAATTCCTCGATGACCTAGCGGCGGGCGGTGATGCCGCCGACCAGCCATACCACCGTCGCGGTGCCGGCCGCGGTCAATACCGCCGGACCCATGCTCGAGGCTGCGACACCGACCACCACCAGCGCCAACGCGCCGAGGACGAGCGCGAGCACCTTGTACATCGGCCAGGGCACCCCGGCGATGGCGATTTCGGTGTGTGTGGTCACTGCTACACGATAACTCTCAACCAAGAGTTCGGGCAACCGAAACCCTGGATACGGTGTGTCCGGCCGGCGGTAACCGGTTTTCGTCTAGAGCCCAGGTGGTGGCACCATTGTCCGGGTGTCCACCGATCTGAACCATCGCACTTCGCCGCCGACCGCCACCGACGTGGATGAGGCCGCCGAGCGAATTTCCGGTGTGGTCACCATCAGCCCGCTGCAGTTCAGCGATCGGTTGTCTCAGGTCACCGGCGCCCAGGTCTACCTCAAGCGTGAGGACCTGCAAGCGGTACGGTCCTACAAACTGCGTGGCGCCTACAACCTGCTGATGCAGCTCACCCCCGACGAACTCGCCGCCGGCGTGGTCTGCTCCTCGGCAGGCAACCATGCGCAGGGGTTCGCGCTGGCCTGTCGCTCCATGGGTGTGCATGGCCGCATCTATGTGCCGGCCAAGACGCCCAAACAGAAGCGAGACCGCATCCGCTACCACGGCGGCGACTTCATCGAACTCATCGTCGGCGGCAAGACCTACGACCTGGCCGCCGAGGCCGCGCTCGACGATGTGGCGCGCACCGGTGCGACACTGGTTCCGCCGTACGACGATCCGCGCACCATGGCGGGGCAGGGCACCATCGCGGTCGAACTGCTCGACCAGCTGCCCGGCGAGCCCGATCTGGTGATCGTTCCGGTCGGCGGCGGCGGCTGCATCTCGGGTATCACGACCTATCTGGCCGAGCGCACCACCGGAACTGCAGTGCTCGGTGTCGAACCCGCCGGGGCGGCATCGATGTTGGCCGCGCTCGCGGCCGGTGAGCCGGTGACCCTGGACCACGTCGATCAGTTCGTCGACGGCGCGGCGGTGGCCCGGGCCGGTGCACACACCTTCGCCGCGCTGGCGGCCGCCGGCGACATGCTGTCGGTCACCGCGGTCGACGAGGGCGCGGTGTGCTCGGCGATGCTCGACCTGTACCAGAACGAGGGCATCATCGCCGAGCCCGCAGGCGCATTGTCGGTGGCCGCACTGCTCGAGGCCGATGTCACCCCGGGATCCACGGTGGTGTGCATCATCTCCGGCGGTAACAACGATGTCTCCCGCTACGGCGAGATCCTGGAACGTTCGCTGGTGCACCGCGGCCTCAAGCACTACTTCCTGGTCGACTTCCCGCAGGAACCCGGTGCGCTGCGCGGATTCCTGGACACCGTGTTGGGTCCCAACGACGACATCACGCTGTTCGAGTACGTCAAGCGCAACAATCGGGAGACCGGTGAGGCACTGGTCGGGATCGAGATGGGATCGGCCGGCGACCTGGAGGGCCTGCTCAAACGCATGCACGACTCGGACGCCCATGTCGAACTGCTGGAGCCGGGTTCGCCGACCTACCGCTACCTGACCTGAACGCGTAGCACCGCATAGGAGTGCCCCGGGATGACGGTCGCCTCGCCCTCGACCGCGGTGTCATCCCAGGCCAGCACCGTCTCGCCGGTAACCGGGACGGCCACCGCGTCGGTACCCAGATTGCAGACCACCGCCAGGCTGCCGCGGTGCAGCACGATCCAGCGGGCATCCTCGTCATAGTCGACGCGCAGATGTCCCAACCACGGATCGGCCAGGTCGGGTTCGTTGCGCCGCAAACAGATCAGATCCCGGTAGGTCTGCAGCAGACGGCCATGGGCACCCTCGCCGACCTCGGCCCAGTTCAGCTTCGACCGCTCGAAGGTGGCCGGGTCCTGCGGGTCCGGGATATCGTCGGCATCCCAGCCGTGCGCCGCGAATTCGGCCTTGCGTCCCTCGGCGGTGGCCCGGCCCAGTTCCGGTTCGGGATGTGAGCTGAAGAACTGGAACGGGCTACTCGACCCCCATTCCTCGCCCATGAAAAGCATTGCGGTGTAGGGGGAACCGAGAGCCAACGCGGCCTTCACGGCGATTTGCCCGGGGGACAGGTTCTGCGAGGGTCGGTCGCCGATCGCCCGGTTGCCGACCTGATCGTGGGTCAGCGTGTAGGCGACCAGGCGGGTCGCCGGAATGGCGGCCTTGTCCAACGGGCGGCCGTGCCGGCGCCCCCGGAACGACGAATACGTCCCGGCATGGAAGAACCCGTCGGCCAGGGTCTGCGCGAGCGTGCGCATGGAGCCGAAATCGGAGTAATAACCCTGCCGCTCACCGGATACCGCGGTGTGGATCGCGTGGTGGACATCGTCGTCCCACTGGGCCGTCATGCCCAGCCCGCCTTGTTCACGCGGGGTGATGGTCCGCGGGTCGTTCATGTCGCTCTCTGCGATCAACGACAGCGGCCGACCCAATTGTGCCGCCAAGGCCTCGGTTTCGCCGGCGAGTTCTTCCAGGATGTGGATGGCGGTGGTGTCCACCAGGGCGTGGACGGCATCCAGTCGCAGACCGTCGGCGCCGAAGTCACGCATCCACCGCAGAGCACATTCGATGATGTACCGGCGCACCTCGTCGGCGCCGGCGTCGGCGATGTTGACCGACTCGCCCCAGGGGTTGCTTCCACTGGACAGGTATGGACCGTAGCGCGGCAGGTAGTTACCTGACGGGCCGAGGTGGTTGAACACCGCGTCGATGATGACCCCCAGACCGCGGGCATGGCAGGCCTCGATGAATCGCAGTAATCCGTCCGGGCCACCGTACGGTTCGTGCACGGCGTACCACAGCACGCCGTCGTAGCCCCAGCCGTGCGTCCCGCTGTAGGCGTTGACGGGCATCACCTCGACGAAGTCGACCCCGAGATCGACAAGGTGGTCCAGCTTTTCGGCGGCCGCGTCGAAGGTGCCGGCGGCGGTGAAGGTGCCGATGTGCAGTTCGTAGATGACCGCACCCTCGACAGAGCGGCCCGCCCAGGTCGGCGGCGGGCCGGCCGGCTGCCACAGCGCAGACCGGGCATGTACCCCGTCGGGCTGGCGGGCCGAACGGGGATCGGGGAGCACGGTGTCGTCATCGTCGAGCACAAATCCGTAGCGGCTGTCCGGGGTCGACGGCACCTCGGCGCGCCACCAGTCATCGGCCGTCCGCTCCATCGGATGACGGGTACCCTCGATATCGAGTTGGACCCGCTGCGGCCGCGGCGCCCACACCGCAAAGGACGTCACAGCGCACGCTCCAACAACACCCCGGGCAGCTCCGCAAACAGTTCCGCTGCCGGCACCGCGCCACTGAACATGCGACCGGTCAGCCGGTCGTTCCAGGTCCCGTCGGGCAGCGTCACTGTGGTGTCCTCCCAACCGGTTTCGATCAGGCGCACGGTCCAGCGGGGCACCGCCACCAGGATGTCGGAACCACGAAGGTAGGCCACCACATGCGCGGCGGCCGCGCCGTCGGCCGGCACCGGCCGGTAGCCGCCGTCGGTGAAGGTCTCCGGATGTTCCCGGCGAAGCCGCAATGCGGCGTGCACCACCCGGACCTTCGGGTCGGTCGCCGCCGTCAGTGCTGCGCGCCGTGCCGCGTAATCCACCGGTCGCCGATTGTCCGGATCGACGAGGCTGTCGTCGAACAGCTCGGTGCCCTGATAGACATCCGGGATACCGGGCACGGTGAGCGCCAACAGTTTCTGCGCGACGGCGTCGTTGCGGGCGGCGCCATCAGCCTGCCCGACGAACTCCGTCATCTCGGTCGCCACCGGACCGTCGAGCACTGCGTCGATCCAGTCGTGCACCGCCGTCTCGAACTCGATGTCCGGGTCGTTCCAGGTGGTGCGTACGGCGGCCTCACGGATCGCCTTCTCGGCGTATGCGTGCAGACGGTCCCGCAGCGTGTCGGAGACCTCGCCGTCGGCGGGCCAGACTCCGAAGATATTCTGCCACAGGAACAGCCCGGTGGCCGCATCCGGCGGCAGCACAATCGCGGACCACCGCGCCACCTGTGCCGACCACCGGTCGGCCACCTGGGACAGCACACCGATCCGGGCCCGGACATCCTCGCTGCGTTTGGTGTCGTGGGTGGACAGCGTGACCATGGCGTGCGGCCACAACCGTGCCCGGGTTGCGGCGCGTTCATGGAATTCCGCGGCGCTCACCCCGAATCGGGTGGGCTCGCCACCGACCTCGTTGAGGGAGACCAGCCGGGCGTCCCGGTAGAACAGGCAGTCCTCGACGGCCTTGGCGGTCACCGCACCGCACAGCTGCTGCAGGCGGGTCGCCGACTCTCCGTCCACGGCCAGCGCGGTCGCCACCAGCTGGAGCGGTGCGGCCAGATCCGGTTGTGCGGCAACGGTACCGGCGATCGCGATGGGCGCGACCGCGGCCAAGTTGTGGTAGTCGAACCGGTAGACGTGGACATGGGTCAGCAAGGCCACGACGGCATCGGCCAACCTCGGATGGTCGGTGCCCACCTCGGCGACGATGCACCGCCGCAACCGGGCCAGTTCACTGCTCAGGGTGTGCGTGGCGGCCGCGGTCTTCAGTTCGGCGACCGTGGTCTCGGTGCCGGCGTAGTCGACACCCGCCGTTTCGTAGAGGGCCGTCAGGGCCGCCTCGCCGGCCGGGTCGACGAACAGCCCGCCGATCTCACGCAGGGCGTCGTAGCCGGTGGTGCCGTCGACCGGCAGCCCGGTGTCCAATGCTTCCTCCGGCGCCAGGATCTTCTCGATCACGATCCAGGCCTGCGGGCCCACCAGCTCGCGCAGGCGGTGTACGTAGTCCACCGGATCGGCCAGCCCGTCGGGATGGTCGATGCGCAGACCGTCGACCAGCCCGTCGGTGAACCAGCGACCGACCTCGGTGTGCGCGTCGGCGAACACCGCCGGATCGTCCTGCCGCAGCCCGGCCAGTGAGGTGATGGAGAAGAACCTGCGGTAGCCACACAGGTTGTTGCGCCAACCGATCAGTTTGTAATGCTGCCGGTCATGCACCTGTGGCCCGGTACCGTCGCCCGTGCCCGGGGCGATCGGCCAGCTGCGGCCGTGCAGCCGCAGGACGTCCCCGTCGACCTCGAGGTCGGCGATATCGCCGTCGGATCCCAGCACCGGCAACAGGATCCGACCGTCGGCCACCTCCCAGTCGACGTCGAAATGGGCGCCGTGCGCACCGTCGCGGCCGTGCTTGAGCAGGTCCCACCACCACGGGTTCTGCTCGGGCATGTCGACACCGACATGGTTGGGCACGATATCGACGATCAGCCCGAGGCCCCGTTCGCGCGCCGCGGCGGACAGCGTCGCCAGGCCCTCGGCACCCCCGAGTTCCGCCGACACCGATGTCGGATCGGTCACGTCGTAACCGTGGCTGGAACCGTGCACCGCGGTCAGGATGGGGGACAGGTACAGGTGCGACACACCGAGATCGTCCAGATAGTCCACCAGGTCGGCAGCATCGGCGAGGGTGAACGAATCACCGCGCAGCTGAAGGCGATACGTCGAGAGCGGGACACCCATCCAATCGGCTCCGTTCAACCCGTCTTCCGCAGCACCCGCAGTGAACGTGGCGGCAGTGAGATCTTCTCCTCCGCGGCGATCGGCTGATCGGCCTCGCCGGTCGGGTCGGCAGTGTCCAGACTCGGTGACCACTGCTCGGCGTACTTGGCCGCGGGCAGCACAAAATCGAGCGGCTCGTCGTGCGCGTTGAAGAACAGCAGGAACGAATCGTCGCGGACCCGTTCACCGCGCGCGTTCGGCTCCGGGATCGCATCGCCGTTGAGGAACACCGCGATGCACTTGCCGAATCCCGAACCCCAGTCCTCCGGGGTCATCTCGGTGCCCGCCGGGGTGAACCAGGCGATATCGTGCACATCCTCGCCACTGCGGATCGGTGTCCCGGCGAAGAACCGGCGCCGGCGGAACACCGGATGACTCTTACGCAGCTGCACCGCTTTTCGGGTGAACTCCAGCAACCCGTCATCGGTGTCACACTTCGACCAGTCGACCCAGGCGATCGGTGAGTCCTGACAGTAGGCGTTGTTGTTGCCGCCCTGGGATCGTCCGATCTCGTCGCCGTGGCTGATCATCGGGGTACCCTGGGACACCATCAGCGTGGCGATGATGTTGCGCTTCTGGCGTTCCCGCAATGCCAGGATGTCCGGGTCGTCGGTCGGGCCCTCCACCCCGCAGTTCCAGGACCGGTTGTGATTCTCGCCGTCCTTGTTGTCCTCGCCGTTGGCCTCGTTGTGCTTCTCGTTGTAGGACACCAGATCCGCCAGCGTGAATCCGTCGTGGCAGGTGACGAAGTTGATGGACGCGCCGGGACGCCGCCCGGTGTTCTCGTAGAGATCCGAGGAACCGGTCAGCCGCGAGGCGAACTCGCCGAGGGTTGCGGGCTCACCCCGCCAGTAGTCGCGCACAGTGTCGCGATATTTCCCGTTCCACTCGGTCCATAAACCTGGGAAGTTGCCGACCTGGTAGCCGCCCTCGCCGACATCCCACGGTTCGGCGATCAACTTGACCTGACTGATCACCGGATCCTGTTGCACCAGATCGAAGAACGCGCTGAGGCGGTCCACGTCGTAGAACTCACGGGCCAGCGTGGAGGCCAGGTCGAAGCGGAACCCGTCGACGTGCATGTCCAGAACCCAGTACCGCAGCGAGTCCATGATCAGCTGCAAGGTGTGCGGGTGCCGGGCGTTGAGACTGTTACCCGTGCCGGTGAAGTCCTTGTAGTACTGCAGTTCGCCGTCGAGCAGCCGGTAGTAGGCGGCGTTGTCGATACCGCGGAAGTTCAGCGTCGGACCCAGGTGGTTGCCCTCGGCGGTGTGGTTGTAGACCACATCGAGGATCACCTCGATGCCGGCGTTGTGGAAGGACCGCACCATGTACTTGAACTCGGCCACCGCGCCGCCGGCGTGATGGTTGGCCGCGTACTGCGAGTGCGGGGCGAAGAACCCGAAGGTGTTGTATCCCCAGTAGTTTCGCAGACCGAGCTCAAGCAATCGGTGATCGTGCAGGAACTGGTGCACCGGCATCAACTCGATGGCGGTGACGTTCAGCGATTTGAGGTGTTCGATGATCGCCGGGTGCGCCAGCCCGGCGTAGGTGCCGCGCAGCTCCTCCGGGATGTCGGGGTGCTGCTGGGTCAAACCCTTGACGTGGGCCTCATAGATCACCGTCTCGTGGTAGGGCGTCTTGGGCGCCCGGTCCGAACCCCAGTCGAAGAACGGATTGATCACCACGCTGGTCATGGTGTGCCCCACCGAATCCACCGCGGGTGATGCCGGCGTGACCGCGGGTTCGTCGGATTCCAGGTCATAGGAGAACAGCGCCTGGCTGAACTCGAAATCGCCGTGGAAGGACTTGCCGTAGGGGTCGAGCAGCAACTTGCTGGGATCACACCGGTGGCCGGCCGCCGGATCCCAAGGACCGTGCACCCGGAATCCGTACCGCTGCCCGGGGCTGACCGTCGGCAGGTAGGCGTGCCACACGTAACCGTCGACCTCGTCGAGCGGAATGCGTTCCTCGGTGCCGTCCTTGGCGATCAGGCAGAGTTCGACCTTGGTGGCGGCTTCGGAGAACACCGAGAAGTTGGTACCCGCACCGTCGTAGGTGGCGCCCAGCGGGTAGGGAGTGCCGGGCCAGACCGTCGCGACCATGTCACCACCAGCCGGTCGCCGCGGCGAGCTGGCGGCCGAGCTCATTGGTCATGGTGCGCACGTACGTCGTCGACAGGTGATGGGAGTCGTGGTACATCAACACATTTCCCTCCACTACTCGGCAGAAGTCCGGTCGGCACACGGCGTCGGTCATATCGAGCGGTTTCAGGTTCGGGAACCGTCCTACGTAATCGAGGGTGGGGTTGTCGTCGGACAGTACCGTAGCGCGCTTGATGCCGCAGGAGATGGAATCGCCGCCGCTGGCCAGGCAGTCGGCGGGGAAGTACGGCTTGTTGTTACGCACCAGCCACGGGGTGTCGCGCATCGCCAGCACATCGATGCCGGCATCCGAGAAGGCTTGCCAGATACCGAGATACTGGCTGGGCATGACGTCACCGGGCTTGATGTTCCACGGTCGGGTCGAGGTGGTGAACACAAATTCGGGCTTGTCGGCGAGCAGCTTGGGCATCACCTTCTCGTTCCACTCCCGGCACTTCGGGTAGGGACGGTTGTCACCCATCACAAGAGGTTTTTGCTCGGTGGTCAGTGGGCAACCCATCTTCAGATAGGTGACGACCTTGAAGTCGTGCAATCTGCCCAACAGATCGAGAGCGGTGATCCAGTGTTCGGCGTGCGAGCCGCCCGCCAACGCGATGGTGCGCGCCGAATCCGTGTTGCCGTAGGTGCAGTTGATGACGTCGACGTTGTCGAAATCGCTGATACAGCCGGCATTGGTGGATTCGGGGATGTCGTTCTTGGCCTCCAGCACCGTCGGGCGCATCGGCAGCTTGGGCACCTTGGCGTTGTTGATCAGGGCGCGGGCGCCGGGGTAGTCGCGCGCCGACAGCCCGGACAGCTCCTTACCGCTGGCCCGTTCGATGGTGACATGCTCCCGCCAGGTGAACGAGGTCGCGGTCAGCGTGACACCGAGCAGCGTGACGATCGAACCGAGCACCATAGTGGGGCGACGCAGCCGCCTGCGCCACGGGATCGCCGGCGCATCGGTCACCCGCGCCGGCGCGCTGTAGCGCAGCGGCGTCTCGACGTACTTCATCGTCAGCCAGGCCAGCACCCCGGAGATCAGCAGCACCATGGCACCGTCGACGAAGTCGACATGCTCCTTGCCGCTGTAGGCCAGCCAGAAGATCAGCAGCGGCCAGTGCCACAGGTACAGCGAGTAGGCGATCGACCCGAGCCACACGAACGGCCGCGAGGCCAGCAGACGGTTGGGTGCGGGCAGTTTGCCGTCCATCCGGGGATCGGCGGCGCGGTTGGCCGCCGACAGGATGAACAGCACCGTCGCGCCGACCGGGACCAGCGTCCACGGACCGGGGAACTCCTGAACTCCGTCGATCAACCAGCCGCACAACAGGATGGCAGTTAGCGCCACGGTGGCCACGACGGTGCGCAACCACATCGGCCACCGCACATAGGGCACCAGCGCACCGACCAGTGCGCCCAGGGTCAGTTCCCAGGCACGGGCGAAGCTGTTGTAGTACGCCACCGCCTGATCGGTGTTGTGCGCGATGATCGCGTACACGAACGAGGCGATGGTCAGCGCCGACAGCAGCACGATGAAGACGGTCCGCAGATGCCTGCCCAACCGGCCGCGCAGGACATACGCCAAGGCCAGGATGAGCGCCAGGAAGGCGATGTAGAACTGGCCCTGCACCGACATCGACCAGATGTGTTGCAGCGGGCTGACGGTCTCACCGGCGCGCAGATAGTCGGCGGCGGTGTTGGCCAGCTCCCAATTCTGGTAGTACCCCAGGCTGGCCAGGCTCTGATCGGCGAACGTCTCCCAGCGGGTTTCCGGCTGGATGAGGATGGTGAGGACCGCGGCTGCGGCGAGCACCACGATCAGGGCGGGCAGTAGCCGCCGGATCAGGCGCACCACTTCCGATATCGGGCGGATCGCGGCATTGGTGTCCAATGCCGACCGCAGCAACCGGCCACCGAAGAAGAAGCCCGACAGCGCCAGGAAGACATCGACACCACCGGAGACCCGGCCGAACCAGACATGGAAGATCGCGACGAGCGCGATCGCGACCCCGCGGAGTCCGTCGAGGTCATGCCGGTAGAAGCCCGAGGAGCGGGTTCTCGATGCGGCGCCGGAGGGACGTGCGGGCCCGGCGCCCGATTCGGTACGAGCCGCAGGTCGGGCTGGAGCGAGGGTCATCATGGTCGGGGAGTCAATCTACCTAAGAACCCTGGGTGCCTCAGGCCACGGGCGTGACCTCACAGTCGCCGGGCGAGGCGATAGTGTCCGATTCCATGCCGGCGTTGACACCTTCGGAGATCAGCGCGATCGACACCGCGCACATCTGGCACCCCTACAGCACCATCGGGACCGGCGCTCTGGCGCCGGTGGTGGCCGTCGGCGCCAAGGGTGCCTGGCTGCAGCTCGACCACCACGGGCAGCGGGTCGACGCGCTGGATGCCATGAGCTCGTGGTGGACGGCCGTGCACGGACATGGCCATCCACGTCTGGACGCCGCGATCACCGCACAACTGGCCACCATGAACCACGTCATGTTCGGTGGCCTGACCCACGAACCGGCGGCCCGGTTGGCCCAGTTGCTGGTGCAGATCACCCCGGCGGGCCTGGAGACGGTGTTCTTCAGCGACTCGGGGTCGGTGTCGGTGGAGGTGGCCGCCAAGATGGCGCTGCAGTACTGGCGCAGCCGCGGACGGTCCACCAAACACCGATTGATGACCTGGCGCGGCGGCTACCACGGTGACACCTTCACCCCGATGAGCGTCTGCGATCCCGACGGTGGCATGCATGCCATCTGGACCGACGTCCTGGTGCGGCAGGTGTTCGCGCCGCAGGTGCCCGGTCCGTATGACCCGGAATACATCGCGGCCTTCGAGGCCCAGCTAGCCGAACATGCCGAGGAACTCGCGGCCGTCATCGTCGAACCGGTGGTGCAGGGCGCCGGCGGCATGCGCTTCCACGATCCGCGCTATCTCACCGAACTGCGGCGGATCTGCGATGCGCACGATGTGCTGTTGATCTTCGACGAGATCGCCACCGGGTTCGGTCGTACCGGCGAGCTGTTCGCCGCCGACCACGCCGCGGTGAGCCCGGACATCATGTGTGTCGGCAAGGCGCTCACCGGTGGCTATGTCACCCTGGCGGCCACGCTGTGCACCGCCGAGGTGGCCCGGACCATCAGCGCGGGCGAGCCGGGTGCCCTGATGCACGGTCCGACGTTCATGGCCAATGCGCTGGCGTGCGCGGTCTCGGTGGCAGCGGTCGAGCTGTTGCTGGATTCCGATTGGCGCGCCCGGGTGCGCGATATCGAAGCGGGGCTGCGTGCGGGTCTGGAACCGGCCCGCGAGTTGGCGGGGGTGGCCGATGTCCGGGTGCTCGGCGCCATCGGCGTCATCGAGATGGCCGAGCCCGTCGATATGGCCGTGGCCACCGAGACCGCATTGCTGCACGGGGTGTGGCTGCGTCCGTTCGGCAGGCTGGTCTACGCCATGCCGCCGTTCATCTGCACCGCCGACGAGATCGCGCAGATCGGTGCGGGCATGGTCGGGGTCGCGCGTGCACTAACCTGAACGGTGTTCAAGTGTCGAAAGGACGTCCAGTGACGCGCACCGGTCTTTCCCCGCTGGCCTGGTTGACCGAGGTCGAGGAGCGCCGTCGCGCCCAGGGCTTACGGCGCGCCCTGCGGGTGCGGCCGGCGGTCGGCACCGAACTGGACCTGGCCTCCAACGACTACCTGGGCCTGTCCCAGCATCCGGCCGTGCTCGACGGTGGGGTGCAGGCGCTGCGCACCTGGGGGGCGGGTGCCGGCGGATCGCGACTGGTCACCGGGAACACCGAACTGCACGAGGAGTTCGAGACCGAACTGGCAGGGTTCGTCGGCGCCAAATCGGCCCTGGTGTTCTCCTCGGGTTACACCGCCAACATCGGTGCGCTGGTCGCCCTGACCGGTCAGGGCGCGCTGTTGGTGTCCGACGCGCTGACCCACGCCTCCATCGTCGACGCGTGCCGATTGTCGCGGGCGCGGGTGGCGGTCACCGGACACCGTGATGTCGATGCCGTCGCCGAGGCGCTTTCCGGCCGCACCGAGGAGCGCGCCGTCGTGGTCACCGAATCGGTGTTCAGCACCGACGGTGTGCTCGCCCCGCTGCGTGAACTGCATGACGTGTGCCGCCGCTACGGCGCGCTGCTGGTCGTCGACGAGGCGCACGGCCTCGGTGTACGCGGCCCCGGCGGGCAGGGCCTGCTGCATGAGCTCGGCCTGGCCGGCGCCCCGGACGTGGTCATGACCACGACGCTGTCCAAGGCGTTGGGCAGCCAGGGCGGTGCGGTGCTCGGTCCGGCCGCGGTCCGGGCCCACCTCATCGACACCGCGCGGCCCTTCATCTTCGACACCGGGCTGGCCCCGGCCGCCGTCGGTGCGGCGCTGGCCGCGCTGCGTGTGCTGATGGCCGAGCCCGGTCTGGCCGGCGCCGTGCTGGCGCGGGCCACCGAACTCGCTCAGATCTGCGATGTTGCCGAGGAACCCACGTCAGCCGTCGTCTCGGTGATCCTGGGGGACCCGGAGGTCTCGGTCGCCGCGGCCGCGGCCTGCCTGGAACTCGGTGTGCGGGTGGGCTGCTTCCGGCCGCCCACCGTGCCGGCCGGCACGTCGAGGCTGCGGCTGACCGCCCGGGCGGCGTTGACCGCCGAGGACATGGCTCTGGCGCGCACGGTGCTCACCGAGGTGCTCGGTCGGTCGTGACGGTCCTGGTGGTCACCGGCACCGACACCGGTGTCGGCAAGACGGTGACGACGGCGGCGCTGGCCTGCGCGGCCCGGCTGGCCGGCCTCGATGTGGCGGTATGCAAACCCGTGCAGACCGGCACCCGGGACGGTGACGACGATTTGGGCGAGGTCGGCAGATTATCGGGAGTGACTGCGCTGCAAGGCGGTTGGCGCTATCCGGAGCCACTTGCCCCGGTCGCGGCGGCCACCCGGGCAGGACTGCCGTTACCCACCTCGGCGGAACTGCTGGCCGCGGTGCGCACTGCCGATGCTCCGGGCCGATTGACCATCGTCGAGGGCGCCGGCGGACTGTTGGTCGAGCTCGGCGCCGGCGGGGTGACGCTGCGCGACCTGGCCGCGGCGTTGGCTGCCCCGGTGCTGGTGGTTGTGTCACCCGGGCTGGGCACCCTCAACCACACCGCGCTCACCGTGGAATCGCTTACCGCACAGCGACTCACCGGAGCCGGCCTGGTGATCGGCAGCTGGCCGGTCGATCCCGGGGTGGCCGAGCAGGGGAACCGGGAGGCGCTGGCCGCACTCGGCGACATCCGCGCGGTGCTGCCGGCGGGCGCGGGTGCGCTGAGCCCGCAACGATTCGCGGACGTCAGCGCCGCGGCCTTCGACCGGGACTGGATCGCGAGTCTGGTGTAACCGTGGTGCACTCGGTCGAGCTGCTTGTCGATGACGCCACCGATGCCGCGGTGCGGGAGATCTGGGCGGATCTGCACAACGCCGAGCTGCCCAGCCGCGCCACCCACACCGCACCCAGTAACCGGCCACATGTCACCGTCGCGGTCGGCGAGCGGTTGGCCGATGCGGCCGACGCGGAACTGGCCGAGGTGACCGGCCGGCTGCCGCTACCGTGCCGCCTCGGCGCGCCCTTGGTGTTCGGGCATGGTCGGATGACACTGGCGCTGCTGGTGGTGCCGTCGGCGGATCTGCTCGACCTACACCGGCAGGTGCATCGGATATGTCTGCCGCACATGGCGTCCGGGCTGTACCCGCATGCGGCGCCCGGCCACTGGACACCACATGTGACGCTGGCCCGGCGGGTCCGTCACGATCAGATCGCGGCGGCGCTGGACCTCGCGGCCGCGCACCGGGAGATCGTGGGGGCGTTCACCGGCCTGCGGCACTGGGATGGCGATGCGAAGTCCGAGTACCCGATCACCATGTGACAAGCGTCACCACCTCGGCGGCGGTGTGGGTCGCCCTTGCGGTGGCTATATTGACACCGTCGACGACGGGCCATGCGCAAAGTGGAGGTTGGCGGCGCGTTTCCTTGCTACGGCGACAGTCGGCTGTGTGATCCGACCCCGTCGACCAGCAGCCCCAGCCCGAAGGCGAATCGCTGGCCGGCGTCCTCGGCCAACGCCGATTGGGCGGTGGGCAGTTCGGCTCCCGCGGCGTCCCATTGCAGGCGCGACTGCTCGTCGACGGTGAAGCCCAGCACGTAGTACACGACCGTACGGGCGGCAAGTTCGGTGTGCGCCACGGTCACCCCGGCCTCGGCGGCAGCCTCGGCGAGGGCGGCCACGATCTGTGTCATCGCCTCGGACTGCCCGGCCGCGAAGCTCGCCGAGACCAGTTCGGCACCGTCGGTATGCGACAGCAGGGCATCACGCAGCCGGTGCGCATCGGCGACCAGGCGGTCCTGCCATGCGCCGGTCGCCATGGCGGTCAGTGTCGGTTGCAGGATCCGGTCCGCAACGGCGCCCAGGAGCTCCTGCTTGTTGGCGAAATGCCAGTACAGCGCGCCCGGACTGACCCTGAGCTCACGCGCTAGCCGGCGCATGGTGAGATCCGCGATCCCGAAGTTGTCCAGGATCGCGGCGGCGGCATCGACCACGTCACGTTTGTGCAGTTGCACGTGATTACCCTAACCTGAACACCGTTCAAGACTGAACGGTGTTCAATTTCCGACGTTCACTTTCCGACCCGACTGGAGAATTTCTGGTGACCGACATTCTGGCAGTGGCGCGCGAACAGGTGCTCGAGCGGGGCGACGGCCTCGATCAGGACCAGACCCTGCAGGTGCTACAGCTGCCCGACGATCAGCTCGATGATCTGCTGGAGCTGGCCCACGAGGTCCGGATGAAGTGGTGCGGACCCGATGTCGAGGTCGAGGGCATCATCAGCCTCAAGACCGGCGGCTGCCCCGAGGACTGCCACTTCTGCTCACAGTCGGGCCTTTTCGCATCCCCGGTGCGCAGCGCGTGGCTGGATATCCCGAGCCTGGTGGAGGCCGCCAAGCAGACCGCCAAGACCGGCGCCACCGAATTCTGCATCGTGGCCGCCGTCCGCGGTCCCGACGAGCGCCTGCTGTCCCAGGTCGCCGCGGGCATCGAAGCCATCCGCAACGAGGTCGACATCCAGATCGCCTGTTCGCTGGGCATGCTCGACCAGGAACAGGTGGAGCGGCTCGCAGGCATGGGTGTGCACCGCTACAACCACAATCTGGAGACCGCCCGGTCCTTCTTCACCAACGTCGTGACCACCCATACCTGGGAGGAGCGCTGGGACACCCTGCGCATGGTCCGCGAGGCCGGTATGGAGGTCTGCTGTGGCGGCATCCTGGGCATGGGGGAGACGCTGGAGCAGCGTGCCGAGTTCGCCGCCAACCTGGCCGAGCTGAACCCGCACGAGGTGCCGTTGAACTTCCTGAACCCGCGTCCGGGCACCCCGTTCGGTGATCTGGAGGTGCTGCCGGCTTCCGAGGCTCTCAAGGCGGTGGCCGCATTCCGGCTGGCACTACCGCGCACCATGCTGCGCTTCGCCGGCGGCCGCGAGATCACCCTGGGCGACCTGGGCGCCAAGCAGGGCATCCTCGGCGGCATCAACGCCGTCATCGTCGGCAACTACCTGACCACGCTGGGTCGGCCCGCCGAGGCCGATCTGGAGCTGCTGGTTGATCTGCAGATGCCGATCAAGGCTCTCAACGCCACGCTGTAGAACGACGCTGTAGAACTTAAGTGGTGATGACTCACGAGCTGCCGGTGCCCGTCGGGGCCGGCGTCTACAACGTCTACACCGGCGGACCGGCCGGTAGTGCGGTACCGACCGCCGCCCAGCTGGGCCTGGAACCGCCGCGGTTCTGCGCCGAGTGTGGTCGCCGGATGATCGTGCAGGTGCGACCCACCGGGTGGTGGGCCAAGTGCTCACGGCACGGAGAGGTGGATTCCACCGACCTGGACACCCGTCGGTGACCTCGATCGATCTTGCGCCACCGCGTATCTCGCGGGTGGCCGCGGCCCTTCGGGTGTTCGTCGCGATGTCGGCCGGCGGTGCGGTGGCCGGTGCGCTGTGGGCGTGGCTGGCACCACCGGCGCAGGGCATCGTGGCGCTGACACGGGCCGGTGACCGGGTGCGGGCCTATCTGGGCAACGATTCGGATCAACTCTTCCTCGGTGCCTTTCTGCTGGTCGGTTTCGTCGGGGTGCTCGCGGTCGTCGGCGCTGTCGCGGTGTGGCAGTGGCGCGCGCACCGCGGGCCGGCGTTACTGGCCGCGTTGTCCGCCGGTGCAGCGACTGCGACGACGGTCGCTGCCGGGGTCGGTGCGGTCCTGGTGCGCTGGCGCTACGGCGTCATCGACGTGGACACCGCCCCGGTCAGCGAGGGCAACCGTGTGCACTATGTCTTCGAGGCTCCCGCGGTGTTCTTCGGGCACAACCCGTTCGTGATCGGCGCGACGATCCTGCTGCCTGCGGCGGTGGCCGCAATCACCTATGCGTTGCTGGTGGCCTCGGCATCGAGGGATGACCTCGGCGCCTGGCCGCCGGTGCAGTACGCCGGCGTGTACCCACCCGTGCCGATGCCGGTGGCAACCGGCACGTACCCGACCGATCAGGGCAGATCTGGCGACTGACCAGGTATGACGAATCTCGCATAGGTAACCCTCACAAACCGTGGTCAGCGGTGTAAGGTGTCGTGCGCGCGACGATATTTGAGCAAAGTGGTCGCCGCGTCAATTACCTGATATCGACGGAGACCGTTATGCCGCTGCTCAAGTACCAGTCGACCCCGCAGTGGCTGCAGGCCCCGCGTCGCCGGATGATCGAGAAGCTGCCGGTGCGCACCATGCGCAAGGCGTTGTACTTGATGATGATCCGCAAGCCCGGAAACTTCACCGACCCGACCACCTTCAACGAGAAGGTCAACTGGCGGATCTTCAACGATCGCCGCGACCGGATCGTCAAGGCCTGCGACAAGTTGTGGATGAAGGAGATGGCCCGCGAGGCCTTCCCGGGTGCCGAACTCCGGATACCGAAGACCTACTGGTCGGGCACCGACCTGCGCGACGCCCCCGATCTGACGACCCTGCCGCCGTGGGTGCTCAAGCCCAACGCCAGCAGTGGGCACGCGCTGTTCGGGCCGGGGCCCGATACCGATCTCGACGACCTGATCGAGCGGACCGGGACCTGGTTCACCGAGACGCCGTTGGAACTCGGCGAGTGGGGTTACAGCGCGGCCCGCACCCGGTACCTGCTCGAGGAGCGCATCCCCACCCCGGACGGGCAGGCGCCGGTGGACTACAAGTTCTTCGTGTTCAACGGCCGCATCGAACTGATCCAGGTGAACCGGGGCCGGTTCGCCAAGGAACAGACCACGACGTTCCTTGATGCCGACTGGCGCACACTGCCGGTCAAATGGCGGATCCAGCCGGTGGGCGCGGAGGAGCGTCCCGTCGAGTTGGACAAGATGATGGAGATCGCCCGAACCCTGGGCCGGGACTGGGATTTCATCCGGATCGATCTGTACGCCGTCGACGGTGAGGTGTGGTTCGGCGAGTACACCCCGTACCCGGGCAGTGGTCTGCTGCGGTACAAGCCGATGACCTTCGATCTGGAGCAGGGCAGGCAGTGGCAGCTGCCGGCGCTGGCCGAGGTGCAGCCGGGCTGCCCCTGAGCCGGAGGTAGATGAGAGCCGACTCATGTGCGGCTCCTCATCACTTCATCTGCGGTCGCGAATCTCGTGGTGTCCGACACACCACAGGGGGTCCTCCGCCGATGCCACTACTGACCTATCGCGCCACGCCACCGTGGCTGCTGCCGGCCCGCCGCCGCCTTGTGTCGCTGATCCCGGTCCGGATTCTGCGACAGTTGTTGTTCCTGGCCGTGATTCGCCGATGGGGCGACTTCGCCGAGCCCGAGAGCTTGAGCGAGAAGGTGAACTGGCGGATCCTCAACGACCGTCGGGAACGGATTGTCAGGGCGTGTGACAAGTTGTGGATGAAGGAGATGGCCCGCGCGGCGTATCCCGGTCCGGATCTGCACATCCCGCAGACGTACTGGTCGGGTACCGACCTGCGTGACGCCCCCGATCTCACGACGCTGCCGCCGTGGGTGCTCAAACCGAACCATGGCAGCGGGCACGCAGTATTCGGCCCGGAGCCGCAGGCCGATCTGGCCCGATTGACCCGGCAGACCAGGAACTGGCTGGCGGAGAGCCCGCTCGAGCTCGGGGAGTGGGGCTACGGCCGCGCCCGCCGAAAGCTGTTGCTGGAACAGCGAATCCCGACATCCGACGGCACCCCGCCGGTCGACTACAAGTTCCTGGTCTTCCACGGCCGGGTCGGGGTCATCCAGGTGAACCGGGGCCGGTTCTCGGCGGCGCGGACCACCACCCTGCTGGATGCCGATTGGCAACCACTGCCGGCGCGCTGGCGGGATCACCCGGTGGCCGACGAGCCTCGTCCGGCGGAACTGGGCAAGATGCTGGAGATCGCCGTCGCGCTCGCCGTGGGCTGGGACTTCGTGCGGATCGATCTGTACGCCGTCGACGGGCAGGTGTGGTTCGGGGAGTACACGCCCTACCCGGGCAGTGGATTACGCGCGTTCACCCCGACGAGCTTCGACCGTGCACAGGGCAAATTGTGGGATCTGCCGGCGTGGGCGCAGGTGCAGCCCGGCTGTGCCTAACGGTCCAGGACCGAGAGCGGAAGTCGGTGAAGATGCCTGCCCGTCAACACCTTTGCCGTGATGACAGCCAGCCGCGCCATGCCCTTGTAGGTCGACGGATTGAACAGGGTGGGCCATTTCGTCCGGGCCAGGTTCTCACCGAGGGGCCGTCCGGCGAATCGGTCGGACAGCCAGCGCAGTGCCATCGGCGCCGACATCGGGTGCAGCAGCAGGTGTTCGCTGAACATGTCACGGTGGTAGGTGACGTTGGCCCCGCCGGAGGCGTAGGTGTCGGCCAGCTCGTCGATACCGTGCACCGAGATGATCTCGTCGTGCACCGCCTGGATGATCAGCACCGGCGGGGTCGGCACCGCGGCACCGAGTTTGATGTCGGCGAAGACGTGTTGCACCTCGGGAGTGTCCAGGATCTGTTCCAACGGCTGGTCCAGCAGATCGCCCATGTCGGTACCGACCAGGCGCAGCACGGCCTCCACCGTGGTCATGTGGTGCAACCGGTCCAGCAGGGCGCGGCCCTTCTCGCTGGCGTGGTCGGCGATGATCTTCTGCAGGCCGGGGTAGACGTCGGCCAGGGCGGCCACCACCAGTGCGGGCAGCGCGGCCGCGAAGGTCCCGTTGAGCTTGCGGAAGGTCTGGCCCAGATCGCCGACCGGCGAACCGAGCACCGCACCGACGATGTTGAGCTCGGGGGCGTAGCTGCCGCTCACCTCGGCGGCCCATGCGCTGGCCAGCCCACCACCGGAATATCCCCACAGCCCGATCGGCGCCTCGGCGGATATCGACAGCTGATCCGAGCGGGTAGCCGCCCGCAGGCCGTCCAGAATGCGGTAGCCGGGCTCGTACGGCGTGCCCCAGCTGCCGTTGACCCCCTCGTGGTCGGGTACCGACACGGCCCACCCCTCGGCGACCGCGGCGGCGATCAACAGCATCTCCAGCTGCGGTACCGAGCCGGCCGCCATGGCGTGCCGACGCAGGGCGTAGGACGGGAAACAGCGCGACGAGATGGCATCGATGGCGCACTGGTAGGAGACCAGCGGGCACACCCGTTCGGGGCCGCGTTCGTCGGGCATCAGGACGGTGGTGGCGGCCGCCTCGGGCTGCCCGTTCATATCGGTGGTGCGGTAGAGCAGTTGGACGGCCCGGATCTGCTGCGGGATCAGTCCCAGGAAGGCGAGTTCGACGTCCCGGCTGCGCAGCACCGTGCCCGCCGTCGCATGCTCGAAGCCTTCCGGCGCCTGGTAGAACGGATCATCCTTGGGCAGCAATGGACGCGCGGCGCGGTCGAGCGACGTGTGCGGGATCGCACCGAGCCATTCGGCGTCGGATGCGGCGGCCGAGCTGCCGAAGTCCATCCGGGCATTCTTACTTAAGAAGCGTCTAAGAATCCAGTCCGACACTCAGCCCGGCGGACGCAATGCGGCGAATTCGTCGGTGACCCGGTACTGCGATTCGGTGAACCGGTACAGCGCCGCCGGTCGGCCGCCGCTGCGTCCCGACCGGGCGGTGGTGCCGGTGCGGGTGATGACATTACGACGTTCCAGCACCCGTTGCAGGTTGGTGGCGTCGACCGGGTGGCCGAGTGCCGCACTGTAGATGTCGCGCAGTGTCGACAGCGCAAATTCCCTGGGCGCCAACGCGAATCCGATATTCGTATAGGACAGCTTGGCGATCAACCGGGCACAGGCGTTGGCCACCATGGTGCCGTGGTCGAAGGCCATCGGCGGGAGTGCCGACACCGGATGCCAGCGGGTGTCCGACGGTAACTCCGGGGTGGCGGGAGAAGGCACCAGACCAAGGAAGGTCGACGCGATGGTCCGTGGGCCAGGGACCCGATGCGGGTCGGAGAACACCGCCAACTGCTCCAGATGGGTCAACTGCTGCAGGTCGACCTTCTCGGCGAGTTGACGTCGGACTGAACTCGTCATGTCCTCGTCGTGACGCAGTCGCCCGCCGGGCAGTGACCACGCACCGCGCTGCGGTTCCATGGCACGTTCCCAGAGCAGCACGCTGAGCTGCGGTTTCTTCGTGTCGAGTCGGCGAACCTGGAGGACGACGGCAAGTACTTCGTGCTCGGTGCTACCATGAACCATGTTTTCGATCATAAGTCGAAAACCTCAGCCGGCAAAAGGAGACTTGCCATGACGGTCCTGGATCGCACCGCTTACAGCAGCGTGCTCGCCTCGCGCATCGTCGACGGACCCGGTGGATACAGCGGCATCGTCGGCGACGGGCAGTGGGCCGCCGAGGTGCGCCGGCTCGCCGATCTGCGCAACGCGACACTGTTGGCGCACAACTACCAACTCCCGGCCATCCAGGACGTCGCCGACCACGTCGGGGACTCGCTGGCGCTGTCCCGCATCGCCGCCGAGGCCGCCGAGGAGACCATCGTCTTCTGCGGTGTGCACTTCATGGCCGAGACCGCCAAGATCCTGAGCCCCGAGAAGACCGTGCTGATTCCCGATCAGCGCGCCGGGTGCTCGCTGGCCGACTCGATCACCGCCGAGGAACTGCGCGAGTGGAAGGCCGACTTCCCGGACGCCGTGGTGGTGTCGTACGTGAACACCACCGCCGCGGTGAAGGCGCTGACCGATATCTGCTGCACCTCCTCCAACGCGGTCGAGGTGGTGGCCTCCATCCCCGAGGACCGCACCGTGCTGTTCTGCCCGGACCAGTTCCTGGGCGCCCACGTCAAGCGTGTCACCGGCCGAAAGAACCTGCACATCTGGGCCGGCGAATGCCATGTCCACGCCGGGATCAACGGTGACGAACTCGCCGATCAGGCCCGCGCACACCCGGACGCCGAACTGTTCGTCCACCCCGAGTGCGGCTGCGCCACCTCGGCGCTGTATCTGGCCGGTGAGGGCGCCGTGCCCGAGGACCGGGTCAAGATCCTGTCCACCGGCGGCATGTTGGACGCGGCCCGGGAGACCAATGCCCGCCAGGTCCTGGTGGCCACCGAGGTCGGCATGCTGCACCAGTTGCGCCGTGCCGCACCCGATGTGGACTTCCTGGCGGTCAACGACCGGGCCTCCTGCAGCTACATGAAGATGATCACCCCGGCCGCACTGCTGCGCTGCCTGGTCGAGGGTGGCGACGAGGTGCACGTCGACATGCAGACCGCCAAGGCGGCCCAGGCCAGCGTGCAGCGAATGATCGAGATCGGACAGCCCGGCGGCGGGGAATGACTGCGTGCGGTGGTGCCGGTTACTGGCAGCAGCGCGCTGACGTCGTCGTCATCGGAACCGGGGTGGCCGGTCTGGTCGCCGCGCTGGCCGCGGTGCGGGCCGGCCGCAAGGTGGTCGTGCTCAGCAAGATCGCCGAGACGGCCACCTTCTATGCCCAGGGCGGCATCGCCGTCGTGCTACCGGCGTCCGATGATTCGGTGGATGCCCACGTCGCCGACACGGTGGCGGCCGGTGGCGGACTCTGCGATGTCGACGCGGTGCGCTCGATCGTCGCCGACGGCTACGGTGCGGTGGCCGACCTGGTGGCAGACGGGGCCCGGTTCGACGAATCCACACCGGGGCAGTGGTCGCTGACCCGCGAGGGTGGGCACACCCGCCGGCGCATCATCCACGCCGGCGGTGACGCCACCGGGGCCGAGGTGCAGCGGGCGTTGAATCAGGCTGCCGCCCAACTGGATATCCGCCGCAATCACGTGGCACTGCAGATCTGTCGGGACGCCGGCGCGGTCACCGGCGTGCTGGTGCACAGCGAGGCCGGCCTGGGCCTGTTGCATGCGCCGGCGGTCATCCTGGCCACCGGTGGACTCGGTCACCTGTACGCCGCGACCACCAACCCGGAGGGATCCACCGGCGACGGTGTGGCGCTTGCCCTGCAGGCCGGGCTGGCAGTCGGCGATATCGAGTTCATCCAGTTCCACCCGACGATGTTGGCCACCGGCGGCCCGGGTGGTGGCGGCGGACGTCGCCCGCTGATCACCGAGGCACTACGCGGCGAGGGTGCGATTCTGGTTGACGCCCAGGGTGATTCGATCACCGCGGGAGTGCACCCGCTCGGCGACTTGGCACCGCGCGACGTGGTGGCCGCGGCGATCGATGCCCGATTGCAGGCCACTGGTGACAGCTGCGTGTACCTCGATGCCACCGGCGTACCCGATGTCGCTGCCCGGTTCCCGACCGTCACCGCGGCGTGCCTCGCCGCGGGCATCGACCCGGCCCGCCAACGGATCCCGGTGGTACCCGGTGCGCACTACAGCTGTGGTGGTGTCAGCACCGATGTACACGGCCGCACGGCCCTGCCGGGTCTCTACGCGGCCGGCGAGGTGGCCCGTACCGGGATGCACGGCGCCAACCGGCTGGCCTCCAACAGTCTGCTCGAGGGGCTCGTGGTGGGCGGCCGGGCCGGGCGGGCCGCCGCCGACCATGCCGTCGCCGCGGGCCCGTCACGGGCGACAGTCCCCGCCCCGGTGCGGCTGCCGGTGCTCGACCGCACCGTGCTGCAGCGGGCAATGAGCCGCGACGCCTCGGTGGTGCGTGACGGCACCGGACTGGCCCGGCTGGCCGGGACGCTCGCCGAGGCCACCGAGCGCACCATCACCGACCGGGCCGCGGTCGAAGCCGCAGCCCTCGCCCTGACCGCCCGCGCCGTCACCGCGGCGGCCGCCGCGCGTACCGAATCCCGCGGCTGCCACCATCGCGGAGATCACCCGGAACCCGATGCGGCACAGGCGGTCAGCGGCACCGTCACCCTCGACGACACCGGCACGCCGGTCGTCTCCCTACCGGTAGGAGTGGGCGCATGAACGCAGCACAGGTGCAGACACTGTCGGCGGCCGAACTGGCCGAGGCGCGCGCGGTCATCGACCGGGCCCTCGAGGAGGATCTGCGGTACGGACCGGATGTCACCACGCTGGCGACCGTGCCCGCCGACGCGACCACCACGGCATCGATGGCCTCCCGGGAGGCCGGGGTGGCCGCGGGGATCGACCTGGCGCTGCTGGTGCTCGATGCGGTGCTCGGAGACGGCGGCTACACCGTGCTCGACCGCGTCGAGGACGGCACCCGTCTGCAACCCGGCCAGTCGCTGCTGCGCGTGCAGGCTCCGGCACAGGGCCTGCTGACCGCCGAGCGGACCATGCTCAACCTGGTGTGCCACCTGTCTGGGATCGCCAGCGCTACCGCACGCTGGGTCGATGCCGTCGAAGGCACCGGCGCCAAGATCCGCGACACCCGAAAGACCCTGCCCGGGCTGCGATTCCTGCAGAAGTACGCGGTGCGCGTCGGCGGTGGTGTCAACCATCGGATGGGGCTAGGCGATGCGGCCCTGATCAAGGACAACCACGTCGCGGCGGCGGGCTCGGTCCTGGCGGCCCTGCAGGCGGTGCGTTCCGCTGCGCCCGAGATCCCCTGCGAGGTCGAGGTCGACTCGCTGGAGCAGCTCGACGATATCCTCGGCGCCGGAGTCGAACTGGTGCTGCTGGACAACTTTCCGGTGTGGCAGACCCAGGTGGCGGTGCAGCGCCGGGATTCCCGCTCGCCGGGCACCAAGCTGGAATCCTCGGGTGGGCTCTCGCTGGAGTCCGCCGCGGACTATGCGGCCACCGGCGTCGACTATCTGGCCGTCGGTGCACTCACCCATTCGGTGCGGGTACTCGACATCGGCTTGGATACCTAGGGTTCGACCGGGTCAGCCGTCGGCACCGTCGGTGCCGTCGCGGCTGCCCGCGGCCGTACCGGTACCGGTACCGCCGCTGCCACCCGATCCGCCCGGGCCGCCGATACCACCGGCAGCGCCGTTGCCACCGTTTCCACCGCGGCCGATACCTGTGGTGGCGGAACCGTTTCCGCCGTCTCCGCCGTCGCCACCACGGGTGCCGGAGCCGGCCCCGGCACCACGGCCGCCGTTGCCGCCGTGTCCGCCCGCCGAGAAGCCGTCGTCGCTCTGCGCGGAGCCGCCGCCTCCGCCGCTACCACCGGAACCGGTCGTGGAGCTGGTGCCACCGTCACCACCGGAACCACCGAAGGAACTGGTGCCACCGGTCGCGTCGCCCCCTGCGCCGCCACCACCGGCGCTGCCGTTGGTGGCATTCCCGCCCTGCCCGCCGCGGCCGCCGGAGGCGTCACCGGTCGCGGAATCGCCGTTCCCGCCCCGGCCGCCGTTGCCGCCGTTGCCCAGCAGGCCGCCGCTGCCGCCATCGCCACCCGCAGCGCCACCGGCCTGTCGGCCGTCGGCTGCCACTCCGTCGCCCCCGGAGCCGCCGTCGCCACCGGTACCGCCCAGCAAGCCGCCGTTGCCGCCCCGCCCACCGGCACCGCCGTAATTGCTGGAGCCACCGGTGCCGGTATTGGTGCCGCCGGCACCACCCTGTCCGCCGTTTCCGATCAGGCCCGCACCGCCACCGTCACCACCGCGGCCACCGAGATCGCCGCTGCCCCCGGCTCCGCCGTTGCCGATGAAGCCGGCCTTGCCGCCGGCGCCGCCCGGACCGCCGTCGACCCCGTCGCCACCCCGGCCACCATTGCCGAACAGCAGGCCGGCGTTGCCACCCGGCTGGCCGGGCGCCCCGGGTGCACCGTTACCGCCGAGCAGACCACCGTCCTGGCCGGGGTCGACCCCGTTGCCGATGAGCAGCCCACCGGGTCCGAACAGCACCTGCGGATCGAAGGGCACCGGCTCCGCCGCGCCGCCCGTACCACCATCAGACGGATCTGCCGCCGCAGCGTCGGCTTCCTCGAAGACCGTGGGCAGGATGAACCGCGGCGCCTCGTCTTTGTCAGCCACAATGTCCGGTCCTGCGGACGAATCCTGTTGGGGTGGTGCCGGGTCCATTGTCGCCGCGGCAGCGTAGAGCGCATTGGGCGCGGGCGGTTCACCGCTCAGCGGGCTCTCGGTGGACAGCGGCCGGATCGCCGGGGCGGCCACCACGACCACGGGGTGCAGTTCGGCGTGCACAGGTCCCGGTGCGTCCGGCGGGCTTTCGTCGGCGTTGTTCAGCCCGGTCGCCGCGACGACGCCGGCCGCCAGGGCCCAGGCCATCAGTGTCCGTTGTGCCGTCGCGCCGCTGGTCGGCCGCATGGAGAGTCCCTTCATCGCTGACGAAAAGCACTTCTCCACTTAGCTATACACGAACAACGGCGCTGATCCGAGCGCAGCATGTTCTCGGCATTTGCTGTAAATTCGCTGCCCGGCAACATCTTTGGCGGCAAATTGCGGTGCAGTCAATTCAACGGGTGTGGAGTGTACGGAGATCTCGCAATGCCGGGGGGTCGGTTCGGACCCGTGTCACGAGGGCATTACGCCGACGGCGGCTGGTCCAGCGAAGCCCCGCACGCATTTGCCGGCTTTGCTGAAAGGCGTTGTGTGCGTTATCCGGTCTGCTGCACCAGGTCGAGTGCATCATTTTGGGATCGGCGCATGGCTTTCTTGGCGTGTCGCCCATCGTCCCGGCGAGCCTGCCTGCGCAGCCGGCGGCGCGCCCGTGTGGTCAGCAGCGAGTCGAGGACCTCATCCGGGACCGCCGCCAGCGTGCCGTCGGCCCGCCCGGTGGCGATCCGGTCGGCCACCCAGCTGCGTTCGAAGCCCAGCAGCATCCACACCGGCAGTCCGAACAGCAGCAGGTTGATCGCCAGCTTCACCCACAGCGACGTCCAGTCCCAGCCCTCGGGTTCGGGTGCATCCCAGACGAAGTGCATGGTGGCGGCCGCCGCGAACAATGACAATGCGACGGTGACGCGGCGGGCGCGACCCCATGCGGGTGGTCCGGTGAACGTGGGCAACAGCAGTAGGACGCCGACGGCGGCCAGTGCGGTGTAGGCCCAGTGCGCCGGCACCGCGGTGGCGAACCGCATGATCAGATTCGGTCCGGCTCCGGCGATATCGGAGTCCAGGTTGTAGATCGCCTCGCGGGTGGCGTAGGTCAGATCTTCGGCGACGTCGAAACCGAAGCCGACGAACATGCCGACCAGCAGGGCGTGGGAGATGCGGTGGAACACCGCGGAACACAGCACCAGGATCACCGCGACGCACATCGCCTTGGCGGCTTCCTCGATGAACGGGGCGGTCAGCGAGGCCTGCCAGTCTGCCATCGTCGCGGGGGACAGGTACCGTGCCCACACCCCGCCGAGGGCTTCGTTGCCGTACACCGCCATCATCAGCGCCGCGGTACCGCCCAGTGCGGTCCCGGCCAGCAGTGCCTGCGGGTAGCGGCGCGTACTGCGGTACGGATCGAACTTGAGGATCAGCCACGCCAACACCACGATGAAGCCGATCCACAGGGGCGCCAACGCGATCTCGGCGTCCATCGTCAGGCTGATCGCGGCACCGTAGTCGCGCACCAGCAGGTAGCCGCTGTAGGTGAGGGTGATCACGAACAGCCAGAACACCGCGGAGTCCGGTCGGTAGACCACCGGCACCCGGGCCGGTGTCGCGGTGCGCGCAAGAGTGGTGGTCACGACTGGTCCTCCCGGCTGATCCGGTCGATGATCGTGCGGACATGTGGGGCGGGGCGGTCCGGTTCACCCAGCGCGATCACCGACACCACGACTTCGTCGTCATAGAGGAACGCACACGTGCCCGTCGTCGCGGTTGTCACGGCGACACAGGTGTCACCGGACAACGCGGCGCCGTCCTGCGCGCCGACGACACCGCCGTCGAGTGCGGCGTTGATGCCGTGCAGTCGATTGACCCGCATCAGTCGTTGCGCGACAGCCGCGGGGTCGCGGTCCATCCGGTCGTACACCTCGACCAACACGACGGTTCCGTCGCCGGTCATCGACAACGACGTTCCCTCGTCGGTCACCTGCCACCCGTCGAGCGCGTCGATGACGACGCGCTGGCCACCGTCGGTCTCCAGTTCCAGCGACGTCTCATCGCCGGCCTCGGCTGCCCAGTCCCGCTCGGGCAGAACAGCGTTAGCTGCGAGCGGAAGCAGTGGCACCGCGAGCAGTCCGATGCCCAGGGCCACGGCTGCCGGCTTCTGAGCCAGTCGGCGTCGACGCGGCGGCGCTGCGGGTTGTGCCATGGCCCAGAAGGTACGGCAGATACGCAGCTCACGGTGTTATTTACCAACACGTCAATTTTCTGTCACCGGATGGAATCTTGGCAAAGGTGAGCCGCCGACATCGCTGTTCCGCAATCAGTGAGCGAAATGTGCTTGCGACTGCAATGGTTGTGCTGGATTGGAGGTTTGCTGATCAGGCGGGGGCGCCTCGGCGCACCAGCGAGAGGACCACCGCCGCGCCGGCGAACATCGCCGAGATCACCCGGTTCAGGATCGTCTGCTGCCGCGCGTTGTGCAGCCAGCCCACCAAACGGCCGGCCAGCCCGGTGTACACACCCATCACCACGATGTCGACGACGACCATGGTCAGCCCGATCGCCAGATACTGGGGCAGCAGCGGCGCTGTCGGCGTCACGAACTGCGGCAGTGCCGCCAGGAAGAACACCAGGCCCTTCGGGTTGGTGACATTGACCAGAATGCCTCGCAGCACCAGTCCCGTCCGGCTGCTGCCGACGGCGGCGGTGCTCATCTGCTCCCGCAGGTCCCGCGGTGCGGTACGCCACTGGCGGACCGCCAGATACGCCAGATAGGCCACGCCGAGCCACTTCACCACGGTGAACGCGACGGCCGATCCGGCGACGATCGCGCCGACCCCGGCGGCCACCAGCACCAGTTGCAGCATCAGGCCGATCTCCAGGCCCAGCACGCTCCACCACCCGCGGCGCAGGCCCTCGGTCATGCCCGTCGCCATCGACTGCACCGCACCCGGGCCGGGCGCGATGCTGATCGCGATCGCGGCGCCCAGGAACGCCAGCCACACCTGCCAGGTCATGGGACACAGTGTCGCAGGTTCGGCCAAACCCGACTTCAGGCGATATCGGCGACGAAGACCCCGGTCTTGCGGGCCATGATGCGAGCGATGAGCGGCAGCGACGAGTCCGACGTGCCGGCCGGGACGACCCGGGGGTTCACCAGATGCAGGTCGTTACGGGAAACCCGGATGTCGGCCTCTCCGGCGGCCAATACGTTCTTGACCCAGTTCGTCTTACCGTGGACCAGTCCGATGGCCAGGATGTCGCCCTTGCGGTAGGCAGTGACGGGTGTTTCGTACTGGGCACCGGAGGATCGTCCGGTGTGCTTGATCAGGCTTATTCCGGGCAGCTTCCGGCTGATCGGTGTGATCAGCGGGTTGATGTACTTGATCTGGAAGTTCTCCAATGCCGGTGGCACCAGCATCGGCACGCCGGCGGCGTTGTTGGGGTGTTCCTTACGAGACGATGACGCGGACATGACGGCTCCCGAATTCGATTTGGCCTGCTCTGGGACAATAGACCCGTGACGTATTCAGGATCCCTCATGGCCCGCATCGATCTACGCGGCGCCGAGCTGTCGGCGGCCCGATTGCGGATCACGCTGCCACGCGGCGGAGTGGATGTCGATGCCGTCGTGCCGAAGGTCCGTCCCATCGTCGACGACGTGGCAGCCCGCGGCGCGGTCGCCGCCCTCGACTACGGCCAGTCCTTCGACGGGGTACGCCCCGACACGGTCCGGGTGTCTGCCACCGAACTGACCGCGGCACTGGCCGCCCTGGACGCCGATGTGCGGGCCGCCCTGGAGGTCGCCATCGAGCGGACCCGGATCGTGCACGCCGACCAACGGCGCACCGACACCACCACCACGCTGGCCCCCGGCGCGACGGTCACCGAACGCTGGGTACCGGTGGAACGGGTCGGCCTCTATGTACCGGGCGGCAATGCCGTCTACCCGTCCAGCGTCGTGATGAACGTGGTGCCCGCGCAGACCGCCGGGGTCGACTCGCTGGTGATCGCCAGCCCGCCGCAGGCCGAACACGGTGGTTTGCCGCACCCGACCATCCTGGCGGCCGCCGCGCTGCTCGGTGTGGACGAGGTCTGGGCCGTCGGCGGCGCTCAGGCCGTGGCCCTGTTGGCCTATGGCGGCACCGACACCGACGGGGCCGAACTGGCCCCGGTCGACATGATCACCGGCCCCGGCAACATCTATGTCACCGCCGCCAAACGCATCTGCCGCTCGCAGGTGGGTATCGACGCCGAGGCCGGTCCCACCGAGATCGCCATCCTGGCCGACCACACCGCCGACCCTCGCCATGTCGCGGCCGACCTGATCAGCCAGGCCGAGCACGACGAGATGGCCGCCAGCGTGCTGGTCACCGACAGCGTGGCTCTGGCCGACGCCAGTGATGCTGAGGTGGCCGCCCAGCTGGAGACCACCGTGCACCGCGAGCGGGTGGCCGCGGCCCTGACCGGTAGGCAGTCCGCGATCGTGCTGGTCGACGATGTCGAGGCGGGCATCAAGGTCGTCAATGCCTATGCTGCCGAGCATCTGGAGATCCAGACCGACGACGCCGCGGCGGTGGCCGCCCGGATCCGTTCCGCGGGCGCCATCTTCGTGGGCGCCTGGTCGCCGGTGAGCCTCGGTGACTACTGCGCCGGGTCCAACCACGTGCTGCCCACCGCCGGCTGTGCCCGGCATTCCAGCGGCCTGTCGGTGCAGACCTTCCTGCGTGGCATCCACGTCGTCGAGTACGACGAGGCGGCTCTGAAAGATGTTGCCGGGCATGTCATCACGTTGTCCAAGGCGGAGAATCTGCCGGCCCACGGCGAGGCGGTCCGGCGGAGGTTCGAAAGGTGAGCACCATAGTCAAGATCACGCTGGACGATCTGCCATTGCGGGACAACCTGCGTGGCAAATCGCCGTACGGCGCCCCGCAGCTGTCGGTTCCGGTGCGGCTGAACACCAACGAGAATCCGCACCCGCCCACCCAGGCGCTCATCGACGATGTCGCCGAGTCGGTGCGTGATGCCGCCGCCGAACTGCACCGCTATCCCGACCGTGACGCTGTCGCCCTGCGCACCGATCTGGCCGCCTATCTGACCGGTCAAACCGGTGTCGATGTCGCGAAAGACAACGTCTGGGCCGCAAACGGATCCAACGAGATCCTGCAGCAGCTGCTGCAGGCGTTCGGTGGCCCCGGCCGGCGCGCCATCGGGTTCGTGCCGTCCTATTCGATGCACCCGATCATCTCCGACGGCACCCAGACCGACTGGCTGGAAGCGGCCCGCGCCGAGGATTTCGGTCTCGACACCGACCGTGCCGTGACCGCGGTGGCCGAGCACCACCCCGATGTGGTGTTCCTGGCCAGCCCCAACAATCCGTCCGGGCAGAGCGTCACCATCGACGAACTGCGCCGTGTGCTGGACGCCGCGCCCGGGGTCGTCATCGTCGACGAGGCCTACGGCGAGTTCTCCAGCCAGCCCAGCTCGATCGGGCTGATCGCCGAGTATCCGGCCAAGCTGATCGTCACCCGCACCATGAGCAAGGCGTTCGCGTTCGCCGGTGGACGACTCGGCTACCTGATCGCAGACCCCGCCGTGATCGACGCGATCCTGCTGGTGCGGCTGCCGTATCACCTGTCGGTGCTCACCCAGGCCGGTGCCCGTGCCGCGTTGCGGCACGCCGACGACACCCTGGGCAGTGTCGCGACGCTGATCGCCGAGCGTGAGCGTGTCGCAGCCGCGTTGACGGACATGGGTTTCCGGGTCATCCCCAGCGATGCCAACTTCGTGCTCTTCGGCGGTTTCGACGACGCGCCGGCGGTCTGGCAGAGCTACCTGGACGCCGGGGTGTTGATCCGCGACGTCGGGATACCGGGCTACCTGCGGACCACCGTCGGCCTCGCCGAAGAGAACGACATCTTTCTCGATGTCAGCGCCAAGATCGCCGAATCCGGCGTGGTATCGCAAAATCAAGGAGCCTCATGACCCGCCGCGCGAAGGTCGAACGCAAGACCCGCGAATCCGACATCGTCGTCGAGATCGACCTGGACGGCACCGGTCAGGTCGACATCAACACCGGCGTGCCGTTCTTCGATCACATGCTCACCGCGCTGGGCAGCCATGCCAGTTTCGATCTGACCGTGCATGCCAAGGGCGACATCGAGATCGAGGGGCACCACACCGTCGAGGACACCGCCATCGTGCTGGGTCAGGCGCTGGGCCAGGCGCTGGGTGACAAGAAGGGCATCCGCCGTTTCGGCGATGCCTACATCCCGATGGACGAGACGCTGGCCCACGCCGCGGTCGACGTGTCCGGACGTCCGTACTTTGTGCACACCGGTGAGCCGGATTACATGGTGGAGTTCACCATTGCCGGATCCAGCACGCCCTACCACACCGTGATCAACCGGCATGTGTTCGAGTCGTTGGCCTACAACGCCCGCATCGCGCTGCACGTGCGCACGCTCTATGGTCGCGACCCGCACCACATCACCGAGGCCGAGTACAAGGCAGTCGCCCGGGCACTGCGCCAGGCCGTCGAATACGACCCACGGGTGACCGGTGTGCCGTCCACCAAGGGAACTCTGTGACGGCGCCGGGGCGAGCGGAGCGACGGGGAAGGAAACAGCACGTAGTCGTGCTGGACTATGGCTCCGGCAATCTGCGATCTGCGCAGCGCGCTCTGGAACGGACCGGCGCCGACGTCACTGTCACCGACGACGCCGCGGCGGCATTCGAGGCGGACGGCCTGGTCGTTCCCGGTGTCGGCGCCTACGAGGCGTGCATGGCCGGGCTGCGTGGTATCGACGGCGAGCAGATCATCGCGAAGCGGCTGGCCGCCGGACGGCCCGTCCTCGGGGTGTGCGTCGGGATGCAGATCATGTTCGCCGAGGGTGTCGAGTTCGGTGTGCAGACCCAGGGGTGCGGGCAGTGGCCCGGCGCGGTGACGCGCCTCGACGCCCCGGTGATCCCGCACATGGGATGGAACGTCGTCGATGCACCGGCCGACAGCACCCTGTTCAAGGGCCTCGATGCCGACACCCGGTTCTACTTCGTGCATTCCTACGCCGCACAGAGTTGGGTCGGCGACGCCGATGCGCTGCTGACCTGGGCCACCCATCAGGTCCCGTTCCTGGCGGCGGTCGAGAACGGTCCGCTGGCCGCTACCCAGTTCCACCCGGAGAAGAGCGGCGACGCAGGCGCGACGCTGCTGCACAACTGGGTCGACAGCCTCGACTGAGGCAGACAAGTAAGGTAACCGCACGTGTCATTGATTCTTCTTCCCGCCGTCGACGTCGTCGAGGGCCGCGCGGTGCGCCTGGTTCAAGGTGTGGCCGGCAGCGAAACCGAGTACGGCTCGGCACTGGACGCGGCGCTGGGCTGGCAGCGTGACGGCGCCGAGTGGATCCACCTGGTGGACCTCGACGCCGCCTTCGGCCGCGGCTCCAACCGGGAACTGTTGGCCGATGTGGTCGGTCGACTCGATGTGGCCGTCGAACTCTCCGGCGGTATTCGCGACGATGAATCGCTGAAGGCCGCGCTGGCCACCGGGTGCCGCCGGGTCAACCTCGGCACCGCCGCACTGGAGAACCCGCAGTGGTGTGCCGCGGCCATCGCCGAGCACGGCGACAAGATCGCCGTCGGACTGGATGTGAAGCTGGAGAACGGCGACTACCGGCTGCGTGGGCGCGGCTGGGAGACCGACGGCGGCGACCTGTGGCCGGTGCTGAATCGTCTTGTCAGCGAAGGTTGTTCACGGTTCGTCGTCACCGATGTGACCAAGGACGGCACTCTCAACGGCCCGAACCTGGAACTGCTGGGTTCGGTCACCGACCGCACCGACGCCCCGGTGATCGCCTCCGGTGGCGTGTCCAGCATCGCGGACCTGGAGGCCATCGCCACCCTCACCGACCGCGGAGTCGAGGGAGCGATCGTCGGGAAGGCGCTCTACGCTGGTCGGTTCACCCTGCCCGAGGCTCTCGCCGCGGTCGGCGGCTGATGCTGGAGCCCACGCAGCTGGCCGAATTGGTGGCGACCGCCGCCGAGGTGCTCGATGACGCGTCGGTCCCGTTCGTCGCCGGTCACCGGGCCGATTCTGCGGTACGTAAGCAGGGCAACGATTTCGCCACCGAGGTCGACCTGGCCATCGAGCGTCAGGTGGTGGCCGCCCTGACCGAGCGCACCGGGATCGGGGTGCACGGTGAGGAGTTCGGCGGTGCACCGGTCGATTCGGAGCTGGTCTGGGTGCTCGATCCGATCGACGGCACGTTCAACTACGCCGCGGGTTCACCGATGGCCGCGATCCTGCTCGGCCTGCTGTACCGCGGCACGCCGGTCGCCGGTCTGACCTGGTTGCCCTTCACCGGGAACCGGTATACCTCGATGGTCGGTACCCCGTTGCGCGACAACGGGATCGAACTGCCGATGCTGGGCAGTTCCGGACTGGCTGATTCGATCGTCGGCATTCAGACGTTCAACATCGATTCCCGCGGCCGGTTCCCCGGGCGGTACCGTGCCGAGGTGCTGGCCAACCTGAGCCGGGTGTCCTCGCGGGTACGGATGCACGGCGCCACGGGCGTCGACCTGGCGTATGTGGCGGCCGGAATCCTGGGCGGTGCCATCAGTTTCGGTCATCATGTGTGGGATCACGCCGCGGGCGTCGCCCTGGCGCGGGCCGCCGGCGGGATCGTCACCGACCTGGCCGGAGCGCCCTGGACCATCGAATCGAAATCGGCGTTGGCCGCTGCACCGGGGATCCACGAACAGATCCTCGAGTTGGTCGCCGCCGCGGGTGCTCCGGAGGATTACTGAGATGGGTGTCGCGGTCCGGGTCATCCCGTGCCTGGACGTCGATGACGGCCGGGTTGTCAAGGGCGTCAACTTCGAAAACCTCAGGGATGCCGGCGATCCGGTCGAACTGGCCGCCGCCTATGACGCGGCCGGTGCCGATGAGTTGACCTTCCTCGATGTCACGGCCTCCTCGGCCGGCCGCAGCACCATGCTCGAGGTGGTGCGCCGCACCGCCGAACAGGTGTTCATCCCGCTGACGGTCGGCGGCGGGGTCCGCTCGGTGGCCGATGTCGACACGCTGCTGCGTGCCGGCGCGGACAAGGTGTCGGTGAACACCGCGGCGATCGCCCGTCCCGAACTGCTGGCCGAACTGTCGCGGCAATTCGGCGCGCAGTGCATCGTGTTGAGCGTGGACGCCCGCACCGTCCCGGCGGGGGAGCCGGCCACGCCCTCGGGTTGGGAGGTCACCACCCACGGCGGTCGGCGCGGCACCGGCATCGACGCCGTCGAATGGGCCCGGCGCGGAGCCGAACTCGGGGTCGGCGAGATTCTGCTGAACTCGATGGACGCCGACGGCACCAAGGCCGGCTTCGATCTGCCGATGCTGCACGCGGTACGCACGGCGGTCACGGTGCCGGTGATCGCCAGCGGCGGCGCCGGAGCAGTCGACCATTTTGCACCCGCCGTGCAGGCCGGCGCCGACGCGGTGCTGGCGGCCAGTGTCTTCCACTTCGGTGAGCTGACCATCGGTGAGGTGAAAGCGGCGATGGCTGCCGATGGGATCACCGTCCGATGAGCGAGGCGACATCGGCGAATCGAGGTGGAGTCCGGTGACCGCCTTGGACCCCGCCATCACTTCGCGGCTCAAGCGCAATGCCGAGGGTCTGTTCACCGCCGTGGTGCAGGAACGTGGCAGCGGCGATGTGTTGATGGTCGCCTGGATGGATGACGCCGCCCTGGCCCGCACCCTGGAAACCCGCGAGGCGACCTACTTCTCCCGCTCCCGCGGCGAACAGTGGATCAAGGGCGCCACCAGCGGACACACCCAGTACGTGCACTCGGTGCGGCTGGATTGCGACGGGGACTGTGTGCTGCTGACGGTCGATCAGGTCGGCGGCGCGTGCCACACCGGTGACCACAGCTGTTTCGATGCCGACGAATTGCTCGGAGAGCCCTGAGGCGACTTGTCGGTGCCGTCGTTCAGAATGTCTGGGTGACCGACACCGCTGCAGCACGTAAGGCGCGCGGTGCGTTCTTCACCCCGCCGGCCATCACCCGGTATCTGGCGCAGTGGGCGGTGCGCACCGCCGAGGACACCGTATTCGAGCCCTCCGCCGGGGATGCCGCGTTTCTGGTCGCCGCCACCGAACGGTTGCGTGACCTGGGGGTGGCAACGCCTGAACTGCACGGTGTCGAGATCCACGCCGGCAGTGCGGCCACCGCCCGCCGCCGGGTCACCGAGGCCGGGGGACGGGCCCGGGTGCGCACCGCCGATTTCTTCGACGTGGTCCCGCAGCCGGCCTACAGCGTGGTGCTGGGTAACCCGCCCTATATTCGCTACCAGGACTTCCGCGGTCGCCAGCGCGCCCAGTCCCGGCGTGCCGCGCTGCACGCCGGGGTCACCCTGTCCGCGCTGGCTTCGAGCTGGGCCGCGTTCACCGTGCACGCCGCACTGTTCCTGCGCCCGGGCGGTCGGCTGGCGCTCGTGCTGCCCGCCGAGCTGCTCAGCGTCAACTACGCGGCCGCGGTCCGGCAGTTCCTGTTCGACCGGTTCGCCAGTGTGGAGCTGGTGATGTTCGACGAACAGGTCTTTCCCGGCGCCGAGGCCGATGTGGTGCTGCTGCTGGCCGACGGATTCGGTGCCGGACCGTCCGGACACGCCGTCATCCACCGAGCCCGCAACGCCGAGTCGCTGAGTTCGCAACTGGTGCAGCGGCATTGGTCGCCGAAGGACCCGTCCGACAAATGGGTCAGCGGGCTCATCGGGCACCGGCCGGTCGACGCCCTGCACGCCCTGCAGGGCGGCGGCCAGTTCGACGTGCTGGAACGCTGGGGTGAGACCACGCTCGGTATGGTCACCGGCAACAACGGGTTCTTCGCGCTTTCCCCGGCGCGGGTCGCCGAACTCGGGCTGGGCGGCGATGACCTGCTGCCGCTTTCGCCACCCGGCAGCGCCCACCTGCGTGGGCTCACCCTGACAGCCGGACAATTGGCAGCGTTGGGCGCCGAGGGCAAGTCCATACATCTGTTCCGGCCGCCAGACGACATGTCCGACGCCGCCCAGAGTTATGTGCAAGCCGGCCACGCCGCCGGGGTGCAGCTGGCCTACAAGTGCCGGGTACGCACACCCTGGTATCGGGTGCCGTTGCTGGCGCCCGCGGATCTGCTGTTGACCTGCATGAACGCCGATACCCCACGGCTGGTCACCAACCGGGCGCACGCGCATCACCTCAACTCTGTGCACGGGGTGTACCTGGGTGCCGAGCATGCCGCGCTCGGCCGTGATCTGCTGCCGCTGGCGGCGCTGAACTCGGCGACCGTGCTGCATGCCGAGATGGTGGGCCGGGCCTACGGCGGCGGGGTACTAAAGATCGAACCGCGCGAGGCCGATCGCTGGCTGGTGCCCGCACCCGAGCTGGTGGCGGCCCGTGCGGCGGCGTTGCGCGCGGTGCGCCGCCCGGTGACCGGACTGCTCGGCCGCGGCCGGCTACTCGATGCCGTGGCGCTCGTCGATGACGCGCTGGGCCTGGACACGGACCTGGAATCGGTTCGGGCGGCGCGGAATTCACTGGCATCACGACGGGCGGTAAGGTCGCGGCGTGCCCGCTGAACCCTCCACGAAGGCCACCGCGTGGGCGATCTTCGACCGGATCGTCGCCGATGCCGCTCCGGGCGGCGAACACAGCAATCCATGGCGACGCACCGGTGACTCGCTGGCCTACACCCCGGACTTCCGGGTGCTCCGCAAGTTGCTCGGGGTGCCGCTGTACCTGGATGCGCCGTCGACCACCGGGGTTCCGGCACTGGCACTGGACGTCTGGCTGTCCTATGAACTGCGCCGCATCGGGTTCGACCCGGACGCGGTGTGGCCGCGGCCGACCGACCCACGCATCATGCCCAGCGCGATCGCCAATCTGCTGCAGGCGCTGCCGCTCAAGGAACGTGCGCTCATCGAACAACGGTTGCAGCGTTCGATGAAGGGGGTTTCCTCATCGAGCGCCAGCGTGCTGGGCAAGCACTACATGAAGCAGGTCGACGTCATCATGTCCGACTGGGACACCGGCCCGGAGCTGCTGATCAGCACCAAGCGGATGGATTCCAGCTTCGGTAAGAACGCCGCCAACCGGGTCGAGGAGAGTTACGGCGACGCCAAGAACCTGCGGCTGCGGCATCCGCTTGCCGCGCTGGGCTTCGTCTACGGCCTGCGCTCGACGATCCTGACCTCCGAACCGGACAAGGCCGAGTGGATGATCGATTTGCTCGGCAAGCTCGGCACCGAGGACGACGCCTACCACGCGGTGGCCCTGGTGATGATCGACTATGACGCTGAGGTGGCCGTGTCCGAATCCGATGAGGTCGACAGCATCGAGAAGGCGGACCCGGAAACGCTTTTCGAGATCGTCGACGTCGAGACCGCCGCCGTGGATGCCGCGCTGGCGGCACTGCCGCACGTCGCGATCCGCCATGACGTCGTGCCCGCGGCGCTGCAGCCCGCGCGATTCTTGGCCGACATGGCCTCCCGCGTCATCGACACCGCGCCGGTGACCCGGCACCGCGAGGCCCGCCGTCGGCGCAACAACGCGCCCGAAGGCTAGATCACCCGCGAGCTGGCCTTGGCCCTTGCACTCCAGCGGCCGTCGGCGAAACCGACGGTCACCGGATGGCGGAACGCCTCACTGACATGCTCGGTGGTGACCGTGCTCAGTGCGGGACCGCTGGCCACGGTGCGGCCTTCGCCGATCAACAGGGCGTGGGTGGTGCTGGTCGGCAGCTCCTCGAGGTGATGGGTCACCAGGATGGAGGCCATCTCCGGATGCGTATCGTCCAGCGTGTCAATGGTTTCCAGCAGCTGCTCGCGGGCGGCGACATCGAGCCCGGTGCTCGGCTCGTCGAGCAGCAGCAGTTCCGGCTCGGCGATCAGCGCGCGGGCGATCAGGGCGCGGCCCCGTTCGCCCTGGGACAGCGTCGGCCACACCGCCGCGGCACGGGCCGACAGCCCGACGGTGTCGATCAGCTCGTCGGCACGGCGCAATTGTTCGGGGGTAGGGGACCAGCGAGCGGCGGTGTCGATGGTGGCGGTGTAGCCGGTGAGCACCACCTCGCGCACCGTCAGCGGGTACTGCAGCCGGTGCCGGGGATTGACGTGCCCGATCGACCGGCGTAACACCGTCAGGTCGGTCTTGCCCATCTCGGCGCCCAGGATCCGCACCGTGCCGCTGCTCGGAAATGTCACGGCTGCACAGAATCCCAGCAGCGTGCTCTTGCCCGCACCGTTCGGTCCCAGCAACGCCCAGTGTTCGCCGGCCTGCACGGTCAGCGACATACCGTCGATGATCTGCTTACCGTCGCGGCGGAACGTGACGTCGGTGATCTCCAGGACCGGTGTCATGAAAAGGACTCCTTCAGTGCGGTCAGATGGCTCCGGCTGGCGGTGGCCGCTGCCTCGGGGGCGCGTGCCGCGATGGCCTCGGTCAACTCGTGATGGCACAGGTGATCGGCCGGTTCGGCGACCGGCGCGATCTTGAGCATGTCGATCATCGCGGTGCGCAGCCGTGGCAGGAATGCGTCGAACAGCCCGATCAGCACCTCGTTGTGCGCCGCGGCGATGACCGCCCGGTGGAAGGCCATATCGGCATCGACATGGTCGGGTACGGACTGGCCCTGCACGCCACGGATGGCCAGGGCGCGACGGATCTCCCGCAGATCGGCCGGAGTGCGTCGGGTCGCGGCCAGCGCCGCGGCCTCGGCCTCGATCGCGATGCGGGCCTCGATGACCGAGGCGATGCTGGTGCGGCGTAGCACGCTGTCCCAATCCTCGGTGACATCCAGTGCGGTGACGAAAACACCTGCGCCCTGCCGACTTTCCAGTACCCCGCGGCCGGCGAGCTCGCGGATCGCCTCACGCAGTGTGGAGCGGCCCACTCCGATCTGCGCGGCCAGCGTGGTCTCACCGGGCAGACGGTGCCCCAAGGGCCACTCACCGTCACGGATCCGGGAGAGCAGCAGCTGGGCGGCCTGGGCTGCCAGCGGGCTTCGCTGCACCTGCCGGATCTGCGATGTCATCTCAGCCTCTCTACTTGTCTGAGGAGTTGACTCCAGGGTACCCGCCGCGGGACGACAGGCCGTTGTCAGCCCGCCGTCACCGCGCCCGCAGCACCTCGAGTGCCTTGTCGGCATGGGCGTCCATGCTGAACTCGCTGGAGATGACCTCCAGCACGGTGCGGTCGGTGTCGATGACGAACGTCGTCCGCTTCACCGGCATCAACTTGCCCAGCAGCCCGCGCTTGACGCCGAAGGCGCCTGCCACCGCACCATCGCTGTCCGACAGCAGTGGATAGTCGAACCGCTGCTGGTCGGCGAACTTGGCTTGCTTGTCCACCGAGTCGGTGCTGATGCCGACCCGGGAGGCGCCGACGGCGGCGAACTCACCGGCCAGATCGCGGAAGTGGCAGGCCTCCTTCGTGCAACCCGGCGTCATGGCCGCCGGGTAGAAGAACAGCACCACCGGACCGTCCGCGAGCAGCGCCGTCAGGCTGCGCACGGTGCCGGTCTGATCGGGCAGTTCGAACTCGGCGACGCGGTCGCCGGTCTTCAAAAGCGTCATGGCTGTCACGTTACGCGGAACCGGTGATCGGGGTCTGGGAGGATTGTCCTCGTGCAGACCGTGAATACCAGCACGCTGGCCGTCACCACCCCCCGCGAGGCGTTCCGGGAACTCGCCGCCGGACACCGGGTCGTGCCGGTGACCCGCAAGGTGCTCGCCGACAGTGAGACGCCGTTGTCGGCGTATCGCAAGCTCGCCGCCAACCGACCGGGCACGTTCCTGTTGGAGTCGGCCGAGAACGGCCGGTCCTGGTCACGCTGGTCGTTCATCGGTGCGGGTGCGCCGTCGGCCCTGACGGTGCGCGGCGGACAGGCCGTCTGGCTGGGCAGCACCCCGCAGGGCGCACCGGTCGGCGGTGATCCGCTGGTTGCGCTGCGCGAAACGTTGGATCTGCTGGCCACTGCGGCATTGCCGGGTCTGCCGCCGTTGTCCTCGGGGCTGGTCGGGTTCTTCGCCTATGACCTGGTGCGTCGACTCGAGCGGCTGCCCGAAGTGGCCACCGACGATCTCGGGCTGCCCGACATGCTGTTGTTGTTGGCCACCGATATCGCCGCCGTCGACCACCACGAGGGCACCATCACCCTGATCGCCAACGCGGTGAACTGGAACGCCACCGACGAACACGTCGACGAGGCCTATGACGATGCGGTCGCGCGGCTGGACGTGATGACCGCCGCCCTCGGCGAGCCGCTGGGGTCCAGCGTGGCCACCTTCAGCAGGCCGCAGCCGCAGTACCGTGCGCAGCGCACCGTCGAGGAGTACACCGCCATCGTCGAGAAGCTGGTCGGCGATATCGAAGCGGGTGAGGCGTTCCAGGTGGTGCCCTCGCAGCGTTTCGAGGTCAGCACCACCGCCGATCCGATCGACGTGTACCGGATGCTTCGGGCCACCAATCCGAGCCCGTACATGTACCTGCTCAACGTTCCCGATGCCGAAGGCGGCCTTGACTTCTCGGTCGTCGGCTCCAGCCCCGAGGCGCTGGTCACCGTGAAGGACGGCCGGGCCACCACGCATCCGATCGCGGGTACCCGGTGGCGTGGCGAGACCGAAGAGGAGGACGTGCTGCTGGAGAAGGAGCTGCTGGCCGACGACAAGGAACGCGCCGAGCACCTGATGCTGGTCGACCTGGGTCGCAACGATCTGGGCCGGGTGTGCGAACCGGGCACCGTCCGGGTCGAGGACTACAGCCATATCGAGCGGTACAGCCACGTCATGCACCTGGTCTCCACCGTGACGGGGCAGCTGGCCGACGGCAAGACGGCGTTGGACGCCGTCACCGCCTGCTTCCCGGCGGGCACACTGTCCGGGGCGCCGAAGGTGCGGGCGATGGAGCTCATCGAGGAGGTCGAGTTGACCCGGCGAGGGCTCTACGGCGGTGTGCTGGGCTACCTGGACTTCGCAGGCAACGCCGATTTCGCCATCGCGATCCGGACCGCCCTGATGCGCAACGGCACCGCCTATGTGCAGGCCGGCGGGGGAGTCGTGGCCGATTCCAACGGCCCGTATGAGTACAACGAGGCGACCAACAAGGCCAAGGCCGTGCTGGCCGCCGTCGCCGCGGCCGAGACCCTCGGATCACCGTGATCCGGCTCGCGCAGGTGTTGCTGGTGGCCGCCGCCCTCGCCTTGTGGGTGGCGTCCCGGCTGACCTGGGTCGAGATCAGCAGTGCCGATGGCCTGGGGCAGCCGAAGACCACGACGCTCAACGGTGCGGCCTGGTCGACGGCGCTGGTACCGCTGGCGCTGGTCCTGCTGGCCGCCGCGGTGGTGGCGCTGGCGGTGCGCGGACGAGCGTTGCGTGCGGTGGCGGTTCTGGTGGCGGTGACCAGCGCCGGGATCGCCTATCTGGGAGTCAGTCAGTGGGTGGTGCATGACATCGCGGTGCGGGCCGCCGGGCTGGCCGAGGTACCGGTGGCAGCGCTGGTGGGTTCACAGCGGTTCTACGCGGGTGCCGGGACAGCATTGCTGGCCGCGGTGATCACCCTGGTCGCAGCGGTGATCTTGATGCGCTCCGCCGGAACCGCCAAAGCGTCGGGCAACCGTTACGCGGCGCCGGCGGCCCGGCGTGAGGCGGCCCGTACCGAATCGTCCGAGGGAACCGAAGGCATGTCGGAACGGATGCTGTGGGATGCGTTGGACGAGGGTAGTGATCCCACCCGTGAACCGACCGACCGCGGTGCCGACCCGGACAACAAGGGTCGGTGACGGCGAGTGCAGCGCTGGCGACTAACCTTCATGGAAACGCTCCGACCGACCGCAAAGGACGATGGCCAATGACGGCGACCGTGCTCGACTCCATCATCGAAGGAGTCCGTGCCGACGTTGCCCGCCGTGAAGCCGCTGTGAGCTTCGCCGATATCAAGCAGCGAGCCAAGGACGCCCGGCCTGCACTCGATGTGATGGCAGCGCTGCGCGCACCGGGTATCGCCGTGATCGCCGAGGTGAAACGGGCCAGCCCGTCGCGCGGTGAACTGGCCTCGATTGCGGATCCGGCTCAGCTCGCGACGGCCTACGAGGACGGCGGTGCACGGATCATCAGCGTGCTCACCGAGGAGCGCCGGTTCAACGGTTCGCTCGACGACCTGGACGCCGTCCGGGCCGCGGTGTCGATTCCGGTGCTGCGCAAGGACTTCATCGTGGGTCCGTATCAGATCCACGAGGCGCGGGCGCACGGCGCCGACCTGCTGTTGCTGATCGTCGCGGCGCTGGAGCAGAAGGCGCTGGAGTCGATGCTGGACCGTACCGAGTCGCTGGGCATGACGGCACTGGTCGAGGTCCACACCGAGGAAGAGGCCAACCGCGCGCTGGAAGCCGGTGCCACCGTCATCGGCGTGAACGCCCGCGATCTGAAGACGCTGCAGGTCGACCGCGATTGCTTCGCTCGCATTGCACCGGGGCTGCCCACCGACACCATCCGGGTCGCCGAATCCGGTATCCGCGGGACCGCCGACCTGTTGGCCTACGCCGGCGCCGGAGCCGATGCGGTGCTGGTCGGTGAGGGCCTGGTGACCAGTGGTGATCCTCGCGGCGCGGTGTCCGAACTGGTCACCGCGGGTGCGCATCCGTCCTGCCCGAAGCCCTCCCGCTGAATTCTGTAACGATGAGCCGCTCACCCGAAGAGGCGCTGTAGAACATGGGCGATATCGCCGGCCCCGCATTGCCGAACGCCAGTGCCGCACTGGCCGAACCCACCAGCCACGATCCGGACGCCAAGGGACACTTCGGTGCTTACGGCGGTCGACTGGTGCCCGAAGCGCTGATGGCCGTCATCGAAGAAGTGACCGCGGCCTACGAGAAGGCCCGCGGTGATCAGACCTTCCTCGACGAACTGGACCGGCTGCAGCGCCATTACAGCGGTCGCCCGTCACCCCTGTACGAGGCGGAGCGGCTGTCCGCCCACGTCGGTGGCGCGCGGATCTTCCTGAAGCGAGAAGACCTCAACCACACCGGTTCTCACAAGATCAACAACGTGCTGGGCCAGGCGTTGTTGGCCCGCCAGATGGGCAAGACCCGCGTCATCGCCGAGACCGGTGCCGGCCAGCACGGGGTCGCGACCGCTACCGCGTGTGCGCTGCTGGGCCTGGAGTGCGTCATCTACATGGGTGCGGTGGACACAGCCCGCCAGGCACTCAACGTGGCGCGGATGCGGCTGCTCGGTGCCCAGGTGGTCGCCGTCGAATCCGGATCCAAGACGCTCAAGGACGCCATCAACGAGACGTTCCGCGACTGGGTCGCCAACGCGGACAACACCTATTACGCCTTCGGGACCGCGGCCGGGCCGCATCCGTTCCCGCTGCTGGTGCGCGACTTCCAGCGCGTCATCGGCATGGAGACCCGGGTACAGATCCGCGAACAGGCCGGCCGGCTACCCGATGCGGTTGTCGCGTGTGTGGGTGGCGGATCCAATGCCATCGGCATCTTCCATGCGTTCATCGACGATCCGGCCGTGCGCCTGGTCGGCTACGAGGCCGCCGGCGACGGGGTGGAGACCGGACGGCATGCCGCCACCTTCACCGGTGGGTCCCCGGGTGCGTTCCAGGGGTCGTTCTCCTACCTCATGCAGGACGAGGACGGCCAGACCATCGAATCGCATTCGATCTCGGCGGGTCTGGACTATCCGGGCGTCGGGCCCGAGCACGCGCTGCTCAAGGATGTCGGCCGGGCCGAGTACCAGCCGATCACCGATACCGAGGCGATGGACGCGTTCGCGCTGCTGTGCCGCACCGAGGGCATCATCCCGGCCATCGAGTCGGCCCATGCAGTGGCGGGCGCGCTGAAACTCGCCGCCGAGTTGGGCCCGGGGGCGATCATCGTGGCGAACGTGTCGGGCCGCGGTGACAAGGACGTCGAGACAGCCGCCAAGTGGTTCGGCTTGATGGAGGATCCGGCATGAGTCGGCTTGCTGAGGTGTTCGACGGCTGCCGCGCAGAGGGCCGGTCGGCACTGATCGGCTACCTGCCCACCGGTTACCCGGATGTGGACACGTCGATCGCCGCGATGACCGCGCTCGTCGAGTCCGGTTGCGACATCGTCGAAGTGGGTGTGGCGTACTCCGATCCCGGGATGGACGGGCCGACCATCGCCCGGGCCACCGAGGCCGCGCTGGCCGGTGGGGTGCGGGTGTACGACGCACTGCGCGCCGTGGAGGCGATCAGCAACGCGGGCGGGCATGCCGTGGTGATGACGTACTGGAATCCGGTGCTGCGCAAGGGCGTCGATGCGTTCGCCCGCGATCTGGCGGCGGCCGGAGGCCTGGGGTTGATCACCCCGGATCTGATCCCCGACGAGGCCGACGACTGGATGGCGGCCTCCGACGCGCACGGTCTGGACCGCATCTTCCTGGTGGCGCCGTCCTCGACGCCGGAGCGGCTGGCCGCGACGGTGCAGGCGTCACGCGGGTTCGTCTACGCCGCGTCGACCATGGGTGTGACCGGGGCCCGTGATGCCGTCTCGAATGCCGCCCCCGAGTTGGTGAGCCGGGTCAAGGCCATCTCCGATATCCCGGTGGGTGTCGGGCTGGGGGTGCGCTCGGGTGCACAGGCCGCCGACATCGGGTCCTATGCCGATGGTGTGATCGTCGGCTCGGCGCTGGTTTCCGCGCTCGATGAAGGGCTGGATGCGGTGCGGTCGCTGACTGCGGAACTCGCCGAAGGTGTTCGGCAGGCGGTGCGGGCATGACGGTGACGACGCTGGCCTACATACCCAGTCCTGATCAGGGTGTGTGGTTCATCGGCGGGGTGCCGTTGCGCGCGTATGCGTTGTGCATCATCGCCGGCATCGTTGCGGCGTTGGTCATCGGTGATCGCCGCTGGGCGGCGCGTGGCGGTGAGCGTGGCGTCATCTATGACATCGCGTTGTGGGCGGTGCCGTTCGGCTTGGTCGGTGGGCGGTTGTACCACGTGATGACCGACTGGCCGACGTACTTCGGTGAGGGCGGCGCCGGTCTGGTTGCGGCGTTCCGCATCTGGGACGGTGGCCTCGGCATCTGGGGTGCGGTGGCACTCGGTGCGGTGGGTGCGTGGATCGCGTGTCGGCGCAGGGGTATTCCGTTGCCCGCGTTCGGTGATGCCATTGCGCCCGGCATCATCCTGGCCCAGGCGATCGGTCGGCTGGGCAACTACTTCAACCAGGAGCTCTACGGGCGTGCCACGACGGTGCCGTGGGGCCTGGAGATCTACGAGCGCAGGGATGCGGCCGGGTTCCGGGACACCCTCAACGGTGTGTCGACCGGCGAGGTCATCGGTGTCGTGCACCCGACGTTCCTGTACGAACTGCTGTGGAATGTCTTGGTTTTCGCGGTGCTCATCTGGGTGGACCGCCGATTCAAGTTCGGGCACGGCCGGTTGTTCGCGTTGTACGTGGCCGGCTACTGCCTGGGCCGGTTCTGGATCGAGTTGCTGCGCAGCGATACCGCGACATTGATCGCCGGGATTCGGATCAACTCGTTCACCGCGACGTTCGTGTTCATTGCGGCGGTGGTGTACATCATGGTCGCGCCGAAGGGGCGAGAGGCGCCCGAGACGCTGCAGGGCAACGGGACCCGCGAAGTGTCTGTCGGCGATCTGGACACCGAGGTGATCACCGGTGCTGCTGCAGGCGGGGTGGTGGCGGCGACTGCCGTGGCGGTGGCCAAGGACGGGGCCGGTGGGAATGGCGGTATAGCGGATGCGGCCGAGCGAGCCGATGCCGACGAAGTAGCCGGCGAGACCGAAGTGCTCGAGGCTGTGGAGGCCGAGGTCGTCGAGGGCGACGAGATGACGCCGGATAAGGCCGCCACAAAGGTGGTGCCGGTTGTTGTCGAGGCTGAGGCTGAGGCTGACGAGTCTGACGTGGCCGATGGTGGGCCCGCCGAGGTCGCCGAGCTCACGCTGGACGCCGCCTCCGACGAAGTGGTCGAGGTCGATGACACGGCCGCAGAGACTGCCGAGGAAGCAGAGTCCGCTGCCGAGCAGGCCGAAGGCGATACCGAACTCGCCGAGGAGTCTGCAGCCGAGTCCACCCCTGACGAGGATGAGACGGCAGACGCCGAGGCTGCGGAAGAGTCGGACACCGAGGTTGATGGCGCACCCGCCGCGGTCGCCGACACAGACACCGAACATGTCGGGGGCTCGGAAGCGGAAGCGGCTCGTGCGGAAGATGATGCCGTAGACGTCGAGGCTCCTGAAGAGACCGACATAGCCGATGGCGACTCCACCGAAGCCGCCGAGCTCACCGAGGACGCCGCGTCCGGCGAAGTGATCGAAGACGAAGACCCGGCCACAGATACTGCCGTGGAAGCAGAGCCCGCCGCCGATGGCGAATCCGCCGTGGTCGCTGACCTCACTCAGGACGCTGCCTCAGAAGAGGTAGTCGAGGCCGAAGACCCGGCCGCCGAATCTGCCGAGGCTCCTGAGACAGAGCAGACCTCTGGGCATGAGACCGACGTAGCCGATGGCGACTCCACCGAAGCCGCCGAGCTCACCCAGGACGCCGCCTCCGACGAAGTGATCGAGGCCGAAGCAGCGGCTGCAGAGACTGCCGAGGCGGACGACGACGTGGCCGCCGAGTCAGGCGACGCCGAGCAGGCCGAGACCGGCGCCGAGCCGGGGGAGTCGGACAGTACGACGGACAAGCCCGTTGAAGGTGCGCCCGAAACTGCATCTGCACCTTGGGAAACCAAGTCCGCACCTGCGTCGGCACCGACGCCTGCGCCGGCACCGGCCAAGCGCTGGTGGCAGCGCCGCCGCTGAGCTGATCACTACGACCGCTAGTAACGCGGCGGATCTGCGTTGCTTTCGGCTTTTTCGCGGGCGCGTTGTTCCCTGTTGCGGGTGCGTTCGGCGGTGATGCGTTGTTGACGTTCTTGGGCTCGGGTGCGGCGCCGTGTGGGCAGCATGGTGCCACGGCACGCGTTGTCGAGCGGTGTGATGTTCCGTTTTCGTGGGACCGGAACGTCAAAGCGTCTGTCGGGGAACAGTAGTGCCGCACCGGGTGCCGTGCGATACACGTGGCCGGTGGGTGCCGTCCAACAGATCGTGCCGTCGGGTTCCATGACCGGTGTCCACCCATAGTGGGTCTTCAGCACGTGGTGTTCACGGCACATCGGGTGCAGGTTGCCCGGATGGGTCGGCCCGGCCGGCCACGGCTCCACATGATCCAGGTCGCAGCGGTGTGCGGGCCGGTTACAGCCCGGGAAGCCGCACCGCAGATACCGCATCCGCACGAATGCGGTCAGCGCGGCCGAGGGCCGGTACTGCCGCTCGGTACCCAGATCGGCCACGGTGGCCAGCGATTTGACCTTGGCGCCGGTGGCCACCAGTGCGACCAGCATCGCCGCCGGGATGATCGCGCCGCCGAGCATGAACCCCGGGCCCGCGGGCTGGGCGGGCTGCGGGCAGAACGCCGGGCCCGCGGCAGACTGCGACTCAGGACCAGACGCAGCGTCGGGTTCGGTATCAGGTGTGGGCCCAGGGGCCGGCGGTGTCGTCGGCTCGAAGCCCAGGTCCGGCTCGGCCTCGGCTTCCACACCCGGCTCGGCCGCCGGTGCCGGTTCAGGCTCGGGTGCTGGCTCAGGCTCCGGTGTGGGCGCGGGTTCGGTCCGCGCTTGGGCAGGGTCGGCCGCGGCACCGGATATCTGCTCGGCGAGCACATAGATCGCCACCGCACTGGACCGGGGATCCTTCCCGCTGCCCTCGCAGGCGGCCTCACCGCACAGACACACCAGCCGTTCCAGCTGCGGGCCGACCACACCCAACGTGGCCAGCGCATCAGCCCGGCGCTCACGGCGGGTGCGGGGATCATTCGCACAGACCGTCACGGCGAGATCGTCGAGACGCTGCTCGAGAATCTTGCGGTCGGTGACCCGCAGCCGCCCCCAGAACGACGACACCCCATTGGGGTCGTCCTTGTCATCGAACTCGACATAGCAGTCCTTGGCGGTCGGATCAGACCGGATCACCGCGTCCGGATCGAACTTCTCGACCCAGAGATCCACCGCGTCGACCAGACCCTTCTCGGATTTGGTGCCGTAGTTGGCGGCCTCGCGGGCGATGGCGGCATCAATGAGCGCCATCGCGTCGGGATCCTCGACGAGGCGGGTGCGCCAGGTGATCGCATCGACCACCGTCGCCGAGACCTCACCGCGCGCGAACACCGCCGCGGTGCGGGGCAGCCGATTGCGCAGTGCGACCGCGATGCGCATCTGTTTGGATGCCGCCGTCGGCCCCAGGTTGCAGGCCGCACTGATATCGGCCTTGGCCACTGCCCAGCCGTCGATCAGCTGATGGGCGGACTCGTCGTCCTCGTCAGCGCACTGTCGGGCGGTCACTTCGCCGATCAACGCGAGCCGACGGGCCGCGACTGCGGACTCGCACCGGGTCGTGGCAGCCGTGGCGCTGATGAGCATCGCATCGCTCATCGCCGCCAACGCGGCCCGACTCGGCACTTCGAACATATGAGCAATCTACGCCGCGGCACCGACATCCGAGCCCGTCATCCACAGCGCAGGATTCATCCACAGATGCAGAAAAAGCATTGGCGGACAATCAATTCAAAGAGTACAAGCTACGTGCTGATCTGAATCTGCCCATCCACATCACACACCGGATAGCTGCGCACCGACTCACCTCCGCCGACCTCGACACCCGAGCACATGTCGTAGGTCGCGCCGTGCAATGGGCAGACCACCACGGCCTCATCGGCCAACCCGTCCGCGAGCGGTCCGCCCTTGTGCGGGCACACCGCATCCAGTGCCCGTAGCGATCCATCCCGCAGCCGGAACACCGCCACCTGCGCGTCCTCGACGGCGAACGTGCGTCCCTCGCCGAACGGGATCTCGTCGACCGCACCGATCAGGAACTCGGTCATCGCACCGGCACCTGGGGCAGCGGCAACAGCGGCAGCGACGTCCGGAACTGCCCCTCGGTCACCGGTTCCCGACCATCGAGCCACGGATCCCGATATGCGTCAACGGATTTCTGCATCCGGGCGTCCAGGCCCTCGGCCAGCCCGAGAGCGTCGTCGACGACAACGGACCGGATGTGTTCGATACCGACCCGCGGCACCCACGCGTACGTGCGCTCGAGCCAATTGGCGTCCTCGCGGTAGTACTGCAGGAATCGGCCCGTCAAGGTCATCACAGCCTCGGCCGAGTCCACGGTCGCAAGAAGGTCGCCCTTACGGATATGGGCCCCGGCGGCCCCGCCGACGTACATCTCCCACCGGCCGCCGTCGACCGCCACAACGCCGAGGTCCTTGCACAACGCCTCGGCACAATTGCGAGGGCAACCCGTCACCGCCAGCTTCATCTTGGCAGGGCTGGCCAACCCTTGGTATCGCTCCTCCAAGGCGATCCCGAGCGCCGTCGAGTCACCCACGCCATAGCGGCAGAAGTCGCTACCCACACAGGTTTTCACGGTACGGAAGCTCTTGCCGTACGCATACCCCGACGGCATGTCCAGATCGGCCCACACCGCAGGAAGATCTTCCTTGCGAATCCCGAGCAGGTCGATACGTTGCCCGCCCGTGCATTTGATCATCGGAATGGCGTACTTGTCGGCGACATCGGCGATCCGGCGCAGTTGCGCCGAATTGGTCACCCCGCCCTTCATCTGTGGTACCACCGAAAAGGTGCCGTCGCGCTGGATGTTGGCGTGCACCCGGTCATTGATGAAGCGGGCGTCCTTCTCGTCGACGAACTCGTCGGCCCACATCATCTCCAACAGCGAGGACAACGCCATCTTTGAACCGGCGTCCACCCGGCCATCGGGTGTCAGCGCGGCGAAAACCGAGGACACCGAATGCAACTGCAGTTCGCGGATCAGGGCCATCAGTTCCGATTTCGGATACGGCACACCGGGCACATACCACGATGCCGATGGATCCTCGGTCACCGCGCCGCCCGCCGCCCATTCCACGATCTGCCCGACCAACTCTTTACAGGATCCACATCCCTTGCCGGCCTTGGTCTTCGCCATGACGCCCGATACCGACGTCTCGCCCGACCGAACACACGAGACCAGCGCATCCTTGGAAACCCCGTTGCAGTTGCACACCTGTGCATCGTCGGCGAGTTCCGAAACGCCGACCGCGACATCGGGGGTGCCGATGTCGAACATCAACGCCACCCGCTCATCGGGCAGCGGGAGCCCGTTGTCGAAGGCCTGCGTCAGGAAGGACACCTTGCTGACATCGCCGACCAGTGTCGCCCCGACCAGCTTGCCGTCCCGGATCACCACGGTCTTGTACACGCCGTGCCGCGGTTCGGAGTACTGCACGAACTCGTCATCGGGAAACTCGGGAGCCTTGACACCCATCGAAGCGACATCGACGCCGGCCACCTTGAGCTTCGTGGCAACCCGGGAGCCGTGATAGGCCGCCGATCTGTCGGTATCGGTCAGGTGCTCGGCCAGCACCTTGGCCTGCTCCCACAGCGGAGCCACCAGGCCGTAGACCTGCCCGCGGTGCTGGGCGCATTCGCCGACGACGTAGATATCGTCATCGTCGACCGAGCGCATGTGATCGTCGGTGACGATGGCCCGTTCGACGGTGAGGCCCGCCCGTTCGGCCAGACCGACATTCGGTCGGATGCCCGCCGCGATCACCAACATGTCGCAGTCCAGCCGGCCGCCGTCGGAGAAGACGATTCCGGTGAGTCGGCCGTCCGAGACCAGAACCTCGGTGGTGCGCTTGGAAGTGTGCACGCCGATCCCGAGACTCTCGACCGAGCGTTGCAGGATGGCGCCGGCCAGGTCGTCCAGTTGTGCGTTCATCAGGGTCGGTCCCGCGTGCACCACATCGACGGCCAGTCCGCGACTCTGCAGGCCGCGGGCCGCCTCCAAGCCCAGCAGGCCGCCGCCGATGACGACGGCCTTGGTGCGATTGACGGCCTCGGCGATCATGGTGGCGGTGTCATCGAGGGTGCGGAAACCGAAAACGCCGTCGGCCAAGGTCTTGTCATCGGCCCACAGCCCGGTCATCGGCGGGAAGAACGACCGGCTCCCCGTCGCCAGAATGAGCTTGTCATAACGCATCCGGGAGCCGTCATCGGCGAGCACTGTGTGTGCGAACGTGTCGATGCGCACCACCCGGACACCCGCCCGCAGGTCGATGTTGTTGTCGGTGTACCAGTCCAGCGCGTTCAAATAGATCTCGGCCGGATCATCCTTGCCGGCAAGGACATTGGACAGCAGGATACGGTTGTAATTGCCGTACGGCTCATCCCCGAACACGGTGATGTCGAACTTGTCGGCGCCGCCGCGGGCGAGCACCTCCTCGATGGCGCGGATACCGGCCATCCCGTTGCCCACGACGACCAGACGGCTGTGCATGACGTCTACACCTCGACCAGGCCGAGGTCGACGATGACTGTCCCCGAACACCCTTCAGGAGCAGCGATATAAAGCTCGAGCACGGTATCGGCCAGCAGATCTTCCACCACGCGCAGTGCCACATGGGTGGCGCCCTTCGCAGCCATCGGGAAGTACCGCATCGGTGCGCCGTCTCGGAACAGCACCACCGAGATCATCTGTTTGGTGGAATTCCCGCCGCGGAAGTACACCGGCTGGGTGATCGCACCCGCCGGCACCACGTAGCGCAACGCGGGGCTGATGACCACCGGCTTGTCCAGACCGGCACCCTCGAATGCAAAGGCGCCCTGCAGAAACTGTGGCGTGCTGCCATCGCTCATGCTTCAGCGAAGGTAGGGAAGGTTTGTTTCCGATTCGTTTCCGGAGTGCTTCGCTGATGAATCCCCTCCCGCACCGAGGTGGCAGCCACGGATGTGAGTAGGTGTTGACAGAGACGACACGGTCGTGCAACCGACACGGCATCGCCGAAACATAACTTTGCGCTCAACCGTTTCCGCTGCTGGGAGGAATTCGTGCTCAACACACGCCGCAACCGCGACATCGCGCACTGGGATGCCGAAGATGTCGACGCCTGGGAATCAGGCGGCAAACAGGTCGCCAAACGCAACCTGATCTGGTCGATCTTCGCCGAGCACGTCGGCTTCTCGGTGTGGTCGATCTGGTCGGTGATGGTGCTGTTCATGCCGCAGGACGTCTACGGCATCGACGCCGCGGGCAAGTTCTATCTCGTCGCCATGCCGACCCTGGTCGGCGCGTTCATGCGGATTCCGTACACCATCGCCCCAGCCCGGTTCGGTGGTCGGAACTGGACCATCGCCAGCGCATTGCTGCTGCTGATCCCGCTGGCACTGACGCTGTGGGTGATGTCGCAACCGGGCACCTCGTACACCACGTTCATGATCGTCGCCGCCTTCGCCGGCCTCGGCGGTGGCAACTTCGCCTCGTCGATGACGAATATCAACGCCTTCTATCCGCAGCGGCTCAAGGGCTGGGCGCTGGGCCTGAACGCCGGCGGCGGTAACATCGGGGTGCCGGTCATCCAGCTGATCGGCCTGCTGGTCATCGCCACGGTCAGCAACACCGCGCCCTACCTGGTCTGCGCCATCTACCTGGTGCTGGTCGGCCTGGCGGCCTTGGGCGCCGCGCTGTTCATGGACAATCTGGGTAATCAGCGCTCGAATCTGGGCGCCATGGTCGAGGCCATGCGGTTCAAGCACTCCTGGGTGATGAGTTTCCTGTACATCGGCACGTTCGGGTCGTTCATCGGCTTCAGCTTCGCGTTCGGGCAGGTGTTGCAGATCAACTTCCTGGCCGGCGGCGACACTCCCGCGCAGGCCTCGCTGCACGCTGCGCAGATCGCCTTTCTCGGGCCGCTGTTGGGCTCGATCTCCCGCCCCTTCGGCGGGAAGCTGGCCGACAAGATCGGCGGCGGCAAGATCACCCTGTACGTCTTCGTCGCGATGATCTTTGCCGCCGGCGTCCTGGTGGCCGCCGGTGTGCTCGACGACGGTATGGCCGGCGCCCCGACCGGAGGCCAGATGGCCGCCTACGTAACCGGTTTCATCGTCCTGTTCATCCTGTCCGGGCTCGGTAACGGCTCGACCTACAAGATGATCCCGTCCATTTTCGAGGCCAAGGCACAGGGCCATGACGAGTGGAGCAAGGACGAGAAGGCGGCCTGGTCGCGCAGCATGTCCGGCGCTTTGATCGGGTTCGCCGGTGCCGTCGGCGCACTCGGTGGCGTGTTCATCAACATCGTGCTGCGGATGTCCTACGTCAGCGATGCGAAGTCGGCCACCAACGCGTTCTGGGTCTTCCTCGGGTTCTATGTGATCTGCGCCATCGTCACGTGGGTGGTGTTCCTGCGGATCTCCAGCCCCAAGGCGGCCGTCAGCAAGGAGCTGCCGGAGTCGGTGGCCACCGCGTAATTCAGGGCCGAACGACTCGGCCTCATGACGCGCTCACCGCGGGGATGAGCGTGTTGTGAGGTCGAGTTTTCCTTGCGCTAACGTCGCCTCAAAGGAGCCGGAACAGTGCCGACCGACGATGGTGTCATGCCGGTGAAAACGCGGACCGCCTGCTCGTATTGCGGTGTGGGCTGCGGTATCGAGGTCACCACCAAGGCCGACCCGGTCACCGGACTCCCGGTCATCGCCCAGGTCAGCGGGGACAAGTTGCACCCCACCAACTTCGGTCGACTGTGCACCAAGGGTGCCACCCACGCCGAGATGATGGCCGCCACCGACGGTCGACTGGCCACTGCGCTGGTGCGTTCCGAACGCGGTGCCGAGGCGGTGTCCACGCCGGTCGACGAGGCCGTCGCGGAGGCCGGCCGGCGCCTGCGCGCGATCGTCGACGAGCACGGACCCGACGCCGTGGCGCTCTACGTCTCGGGCCAGATGTCCATCGAGGCTCAGTATCTGGCCACCAAACTGGCCAAGGGATTCCTGCGGACCGTCCACATCGAATCCAATTCGCGGCTGTGCATGGCCAGCGCAGGTACCGGTTACAAGCAGTCGCTCGGTGCCGACGGGCCGCCCGGTTCGTACACCGACTTCGATTCGGCCGACCTGTTCTTCGTCATCGGCGCCAACATGGCCGACTGTCACCCGATCCTGTTCCTGCGTATGGCCGACCGGCTCAAGGCCGGCGCCAGGCTGATCGTGGTCGACCCGCGCCGTACCGCCACCGCCGACAAGGCCGACCTGTACCTGCCGATCAATCCCGGCACCGATCTGGCACTGCTCAACGGATTACTGCATCTGCTCGTCGAGAACGGCGATATCGACGCTGAATTCATCGCCGAGCACACCGAGGGCTGGGACGCCATGCCGGCCTTCCTGGCCGACTACCCACCGGACCGGGTTGCCGACATCACCGGCATCGCGGCCGACGACATCCGCACCGCCGCAGCGATGATCGCCGAGTCGGGGGAGTGGATGACGTGCTGGACGATGGGCCTGAACCAGAGCACCCATGGCACCTGGAACACCAATGCCATCGTCAATCTGCACCTGGCGACCGGAGCCATCTGCCGGCCGGGCAGCGGGCCGATGTCACTCACCGGGCAGCCCAACGCGATGGGTGGTCGCGAGATGGGTTACATGGGGCCGGGCCTACCCGGTCAACGCGCGGTGCTGTCGGCCGACGACCGCGCCTTCTGCGAGGACCAGTGGGGACTTGAGCCCGGCACCATCCGCACCGATGTCGGCCCCGGCACCATCGCGATGTTCGAGCAGGCCGCGGCCGGAGACATCAAGGCGTGCTGGATCATCTGCACCAACCCGGTTGCCTCGGTGCCCAATCGTGCCACGGTGATCAACGGGCTTGAGACGTGCGAACTGGTCATCACCCAGGACGCGTACCGGGACACCGCAACCAATCGTTATGCCGACATCGTGCTGCCGGCCGCGCTGTGGGCCGAGAGCGATGCCGTCATGATCAACTCCGACCGCAACCTCACACTGCTGCAGCAGTCGATACCCCCCATCGGCGATGCGCGGCCGGACTGGGAGCTGATCTGCGGGGTCGCCGAATACCTGGGTTTCGGTGACGATTTCGCCTACAAGTCCAGCGCCGAGATCTTCGACGAGATCCGTCGGTTCGACAATCCGCGCACCGGGTACGACCTGCGCGGTGCCAGCTACGAACGGCTGCGGGAATCGCCGCTGCAGTGGCCGTGCCCGCCGGACGACGGTGTGGACCGGCATCCCATCCGCTATCTCAACGACGGGGTGTCCCAGACGCTGCACGTCGGCGACAACGGTCACCAGCCCAGGCTGGCGTTCGCGACACCCTCGCGACGGGCCAAGTTCTTCGCGCGCCCGCACATGGATCCGCACGAACTCCCCGACGACGACTACCCGATGGTGCTCAACACCGGCCGGCTGCAGCATCAGTGGCACACCATGACCAAGACCGGGCTCGTCGACAAGCTCAACAAACTCAACGGGGCACCGTTCGTCGAGATCCATCCCGAAGATGCGGCGGCCCAGTCGATCACCAAGGACCATCAGGTCGAGCTGACCTCGCGGCGCGGCCGTGCCGTGCTGCCCGTGGTGATCACCGACCGGGTACAGCCGGGCAACGTGTGGACCCCGTTCCACTGGAACGACGAGCACGGCGAATATCTGACCGTCAACGCGTTGACCAACGATGCTGTCGACGCCGACTCACTGCAGCCCGAGCTCAAGGTATGCGCCGTGCGGTTGCGGCCCATCCCCATCGAACGGCCGAACATCGGCATGGCGGGGCTGGGCCTCGACACGTCCGCACCGGAACTGAACGAGGACGAGAAGCTCTATCTGTCAGGCTTTCTCACGGGTCTGGAGGCTGGGACCCCCGGTGTGCCGGTGCTGCCGGCGTCGGCACCGGTCCGGCGACCGGTCCGGTTGTGGATCGACGGCATGCTGGCCGGCAGTTACTCCCGGGCCACCGACACCGAAACTGTCGACGCCGATTCAGGGCCGATGGTGCTGTGGGCATCCCAGACCGGCACCGCCGAGGAGTTTGCCGCCCGGGTGGCAGGCCGACTGGCCGGCGCCAGGTTGGTCAGCATGGACGATGTCACCCCGGAGCAGCTCGCCGAGGCCGAGCAGACCATCTTCGTGACAAGCACTTTCGGTGACGGTGGGCCACCGGACAACGGTACGGAATTCTGGAATCGCCTCACCGCCGCCGACGCACCACAGTTGCCCGGCCTGAATTACGCGGTGCTCGGGATCGGTGACCGGTCCTATGACAGCTTCTGCGGACACGCCAAGGCACTGGACGCCCGGCTCGCCGCCCTCGGTGCCACCCGCCTGCTCGAGCGCATCGACTGTGAGGCCTACGACGACGAGCCGATGGCCGCCTGGGCCGACCAGATCACCACGATCCTGGCGCCCGGCGCCGAGCCCGTGCCGACCGTCCGGCCGGTCACGCTGCAGACCCCGCTGACCCGCACCGCGCCGCTGCTGGCACCGTTGAGCCGCAATATCCGGCTGACCCCGGAGTCGGCACGTAAAGAGGTGCGCCAGTTCGGGTTCGACATCTCCGAACATGTGGCCGAGCACGGTGCAGCTTATGCCGCTGGGGACTCGCTCGGTGTCTTCGTCACGAACTCCGACGATTCGGTGGCGGCCTGGCTGGCGGCGACCGGGCTGTCCGGAAATGAGGTGATCGAGGTCGACGGTGCCGAGACCGACGTGCGCGGCGCCCTGACGGCCTCCTACGACATCTGCCGCATCACCCCGAACCTGCTCAACTTCGTCGCCGAGCGCTGCCCGGACGCCAAGATCCTGCGGCGTTCGAAGGACAAAATCGACAAGTGGCTCGCCGACCGCAACGGCCTGGACATCGTCGAGGAATTCGCCGTGCGGGCCGAACCGCAGGAATGGCAGGACGCGCTGGTGCGGCTGACCCCGCGGCAGTACTCGATCGCGTCGAGCCCCCTGGTCAGCCCTGAGGAGGTGCAGTTGACCGTCTCGGTGGTGCGCTATCGCAGCGCGCGCGACGCGCACCGCGGCGGGGTGGCCTCGACGTTCCTGGCCGATCGGGCGCACGCCGCGCCGGTGTTCGTACAGCGGTCTCCGAATTTCCGACCACCCGAGGAATCCGCGACCCCGATGATCATGGTCGGCCCGGGCACCGGCATCGCCCCGTTCCGGGGATTCCTGCAGGAACGCCGCGCGCTCGGCCACCGCGGACCCAACTGGCTGTTCTTCGGCGACCAGCACCGCAACGAGAACTTCTACTACCGCGACGAACTCGAGGACATGGTCGACGACGGGTTCCTCAACCGTCTCGATCTGGCGTTCTCCCGGGATCAGGCCCGACGGGTGTACGTGCAGGACAAGATGACCGATTACGGCGCGGACGTGTGGCGCTGGCTCGAGGACGGTGCGCACTTCTATGTCTGCGGCGATGCGTCCCGGATGGCGGCCGATGTCGACGCGGCCCTACTCAAGATCATCCGCACGCATGGCGGTCTGTCGGCCGAGGCCGCACACGACTACAAGAAGGAACTCGTCGCGACCAAGCGGTACGTCCGCGACGTCTACTGATCGCCGCGAATAAAAGTCGCTCCCGCGGCGTTGCACCCCACGTATTCAGAGAAGATGTTGGGGAGAGAAATGACTTGGCATACCGGTGACGTTGTGACCGCCCGCCGCGAGATCGATCAGATGGACGTTCAGACCGTTCCCGAAGGTGCCGCCGGCACCGTCGAAGAGACCACCGTGTTCGGACAGCCCAAGGTGGTCTGCTTTGACGTTCCCACTGTGTGGGGACCCAAGCGTGCCTGCGTGCACGTACACCGCGGGGACGTGGCACTGGCCGGCTGAGGGCAGGTCAGCGGTCCGCGACGGACCGTAGCGCGGTCGAGATCTGCTCGACCGCGTCGACATTGCGAAGCGACGGATCCAGCGCGGTCCCAGGCACCACGACATAGCGCTTCTCGCGCACCGCGGTGAGCCGGCTGGCCAGCGGATCACTCTCGAGGAACTCCATCTTGGCCGCGGCGCTGTCCCCGTCGTCACCGCGGGTCAGATCGGCCAACACCAGCACGTCTGGATCACGATCCAGGATGGCCTCCCACGAGGTCTCCGGCCACAGTTGGCGGCTGTCGCCGAACGCGTTGCGGGCGCCGGCCGCCTCGGTGATCAACCCAGGCGCACCGCAGCACCCGGCGATATAGGGCGTCCGGGTCGCCGAGTACCAGTACATCAACGTGGTGTCGGCGGCGTCCAAGCCGCTTGTGGCTGCCGCGAGCCGATCCTGCATCGACGTGACCAACCGATCACCGGCATCCTCGACACCGAACACCTGGGAGATATCTGCGATCTCGGCATAGATGTCGTCGAAGGTCAACGCACGGTGCTGAATTGCCTCCTGCCCGCTGCATTCACTGGCGGACAGGTATGTCGGAATGCCCAGCTGCTGGAACCGGTCCCGGCCGGCGATGCCCTGATCGGAGAAGGTGTACGCGAACGTCGCGTACACAAAGTCCGGCTCCTGCTCCAGGACCACCTCCAGCGAGGGGAAATCCGGGCTCAGTTCGGGGACGGTGGCGTTGGCGGCGGCCAGTTCCGGGAGCACCGGGTCGTTCCACGACGCGGTCCCGACCATCCGGTCGGCCAATCCGAGGGTGAGCATGAGTTCGGTCGCGGGCTGATTCACCGAGATGGCCCGCGACGGTGAGCCCGCGATGTCAATCTCGACCCCACAGTTCTGCAGTGATACCGATTGTGTTGTGGGGGAGGCAGTCTGATCGGTCGTGTCGGCACCACAGCCGGCCGCCAGAAGTGACACCGTCGCGGCGGCTGCCGCAACCGCGCCGCGCGACATCACTTCACCCCCAACACGACGTAGTCGTCGAGTAGCTGCCACACGGTGCCGACCTCGGAAAAGCCGGCCTGTGCGAGTGCGGCAAGGTGGAAGTCGACCGCGGTACTCGGTGGAGCGCCGCGTTGCGCAAACCGCTCCTCGCGCAGGGCGGCCAGCGGAGCGACACCGTCGCGCGCCGCGGCGGTCGCCCACCACTGGTCCCAGGTGAGCGCACCCGCGGCATGCGCCCGCTCCTGGGTTGCGGTGTCGTGGGTGTCGGCGAGCCGTTTCAGTGCCGGTTGGCGGCCGTCGAACCGGAAGTGGTCGCCGTTGAGCAGGATCCCGTTGCCGGGCAGCAACTCTGCCGCCGCGGTGTAGACACGCAACAGGGCGTCGGGGGACAGCCAGTGCAGCGCGGTTGTCGAGACGACGGCCGATACGGTTTCCCCGGCCAGCGCATCGGTCAGCACGTCCGACCACGCCGCATCGGCGAGGTCGGCCTCGACAAACCGCACACGGTCACCGTGCTCGACGGCCACCGTCTTGGCAGCGAGGTCGAGCAACAGAGGGTCGAAGTCGACGGCGATGACGCGCGCGCCGGGCAGTGCCTGCAGCACCCGGGCGCTCAGGGAGCCTGGCCCACACGCGAGATCGACGACCACCGGTTCGGTACCGCAGGCAAGACCGATGACATCGGTGATGGCGGTGAAGCGCGACTCGCGACCTGCGATATAGGCGGACTGCTGGTCATCCCAGGCACGTACGAGTGCGGCCGGGTCGCTGGCGGATGCGGACACGAGGCGATCCTTCGGACATCAGGGGCCTGATCAGCGAGACCCGTTGACAGACCGCGACGGTCGTCGCGGGTGCCAGCAGGTATTCGGACTCGGGGTCATCCCTCACCGTTGCGCGTCAGTCCCGGATTCGCACCGGGTTCCCTACTCCTTGCGGAGGTGACTGGCCCGCAAAGGTTAGCAGGCGTCCTCAGACCGCATCGATGTCCCGTGCGGCGCCCTTGTCCGCCGAAAGCGCCAGGGCCGCGTAGGCACGTAGCGCCGCCGACACGGTGCGTTCACGGTTCTTCGGCCGGTACCCGCCGGCAGCCTCCAACGCCTCACGGCGGCGGTTGAGTTCCTCGTCGGGCACGTCGACCTGGATACTGCGGTGCGGGATGTCGATGGTGATCAGATCGCCGTCCTCGATCAGCGCGATGGTGCCGCCCGCGGCAGCCTCGGGGGAGACGTGGCCGATCGAAAGGCCCGATGTCCCACCGGAGAACCGGCCATCGGTGATCAGCGCACACTGCGCACCCAGACCCCGGCCCTTCAGAAAGGCGGTCGGGTAGAGCATCTCCTGCATACCCGGGCCGCCCTTGGGCCCCTCGTAGCGAACCACCACGACATCGCCGGCCTGCACCCGCTTGTTCAGGATGGCGTCGACCGCGTCCTCCTGGGATTCCACGACCACCGCGGGACCACTGAACTTCCAGATCGATTCGTCGACGCCCGCGGTCTTGACGATGCAGCCGTCGACCGACAGATTTCCGCGCAGCACCGCCAGGCCACCGTCGGCGGAGTAGGCGTTCGCCATATCTCGGATGCAGCCGTTCTCAGCGTCGGTGTCCAGGCTGTCCCAGCGTTCGGATTGGGAGAAGGCTTTCGCCGAACGCACACAACCCGGAGCGGCATGGAACAGTTCGACGGCCTCGCCCGAGGGCAACCCTCCACGAATATCCCACTCGCGCAACCACTGTGCCATCGACCCGGCGTGCACGGTGTGCACCGTCTCGTGCAGGTGCCCGCCGCGCCACAGCTCGCCGAGAATGGCCGGGATGCCACCGGCGCGGTGCACATCCTCCATCAGGTAGTGGCCGTTGGGGGCCACCTTGCACAGACACGGGATCATCTGGCTGCGCTTCTCGATGTCCTCGAGGGTGTAGTCGAGTTCGGCCTCCCGCGCGGCGGCCAGCAGGTGCAGCACGGTGTTTGTGGACCCGCCCATCGCGATGTCCAGTGCCATCGCGTTGTCGAAGGCGTCGCGGGTGGCGATGGCCCGCGGCAGCACCGACGCGTCATCGTCGTCGTAGTACCGGCGCACGATGTCCATGACCGTGCTGCCGGCCTTCTCGTAGAGGGCGCGTCGCGCGGTATGCGTGGCCAGCACCGATCCGTTGCCCGGCAGCGCCAGACCCAACGCCTCGGTGAGGCAGTTCATCGAGTTCGCGGTGAACATGCCCGAGCAGGAGCCGCAGGTGGGGCACGCGGCCTCCTCGATGCGGGCGATGTCGTCGTCGGAGACATCGGTGTTCACGGCATCGGCGATCGCGGTGACCAGGTTGAGCCGGGTCCGCACGGTGCCGTCGACCAGGACGGCGGTGCCGCCCTCCATGGGGCCGCCGGAGACGAAGACCGTCGGGATGTTGAGCCGCAGCGCGGCCATCAGCATGCCGGGAGTGATCTTGTCGCAGTTGGAGATACACACCAGAGCGTCCGCACAGTGCGCGTTGACCATGTACTCCACCGAGTCGGCGATCAGCTCGCGCGACGGCAACGAATACAGCATGCCGCCGTGGCCCATGGCGATACCGTCGTCGACGGCAATCGTGTTGAACTCGCGCGGCACACCGCCGGCGGCGGAGATGGCCTCGGAGACGATCCGCCCGACGGGCTGCAGATGGGTATGGCCCGGCACGAACTCGGTGAAGCTGTTGGCCACCGCGACGATCGGCTTGCCGATGTCCTCGCCGGCCACCCCGGCGGCGCGCAGCAACGAGCGGGCACCGGCCATGTTGCGACCATGGGTGACGGTTCGAGACCTGAGTTCTGCCATAACACACAGCCTGCCCATCCGGGGCGCTACCTGGAAGACGGCGCTGATACTAGTACTGGCACTACTACCATCGACCGTATGGACAACCGCAGCAGCCAGCGCTCCGCCCTCGGCGAGTTCCTGCGGGCCCGCCGTATTGCGGCGCCACGTGCCGAGTTCGGCTTCCCGGAGGTGGCCCGGATGCGGGGCTCGGGTCTGCGCCGCGAGGAGGTCGCGGTGCTGTCCGGGGTGAGCGCCACCTGGTACACCTGGCTGGAACAGGGTCGCGATATCAACCCGTCCAAACAGGTTCTGGAAGCGGTGGGCCGAGCGCTGCGGCTCTCGCCGGCCGAGCACGACTATGTGTTGGCGCTGGGCGGTTACCGTCCCGACAAGGCGCCGAGTGCCGGTCCGACACCGCCGCACATCCAGCGGTTCCTCGATGCGCTGGCCGGCCACCCCGCCTTCGCGATCGGTCCGAGCTGGGACATCACTGCGTGGAACGATGCCTATGCGGCGCTGTACCCGAACATCGCCGACGCCGATGACCGCAATCTGCTGTGGCGGGTGTTCATGGACCCGGCAATCCGGGAGTTGTTGCCGGACTGGGAGATCGACAGTCGCCGGTTCCTGGCGGAGTTCCGCGCCGAGGCCGGGCCGCGGATCGGGGAGTCGTCCTACACCGCGCTCATCGAGCGGCTGCTCGCCGCCAGTGAGCACTTTCGCGCGGGCTGGCAGGCCAGCGCCGTCGAACGGTTCGCCTCCCGCGAGCGGCGGTTCTTTCACGGCAACGTAGGGGAGCTACTGCTCGAACATCATCAGCTGACGCCGGCCGATGCCCCGGAGATCCAGATCGTGGCGTATCTGCCGGCGCCCGGCGGCGGGGCCGCGGAGAAACTGAAGCGGTTGACGGAGTCGACCTCACATTGAGGTCACTGCAAGCTGGCCAGTCGACTGCGTAGCGTTCGCGCGAGGCGTTCGGTTTGACCGTCGTCAAAACCGATCTCGCCACATCTGTCCGGCCATGCAGTGGCACCGTCGACGATGGTGTCGATCATGCTCTTGATGGCACGTTCACGAATCCCGAGCCGTTCGCCCGCCTCGATGAAGTTGGCCCGCGTGAGACTGTTCGCTCGGCCGTGCAGGTTGAGCGCCATGGGGTCGTTCCATCCGGCGTAGGGCTGCGTGCAGAGCAGATCGTAGGCGGGGGTCGGCCGCCACTTGGCACGCATCTTCTTGCGGAATTCGCTCTGGCCCAACCCGATCGAACCGGTTCACCAGGAGGGCGCTGCGGGCCGGGTTCAGCTTGAGTATGGCCGGGCCCGCGCGGGTCTGAGTGGGGGTCGAGATCATGGCGGCACTGACCTTGGGTTGAACACCGGCCAAGCCGACCGGGTCGGCCTCGACGGAACCCGTCAGCTTCGCAAAGACCGCGTGAAAGTCGTTGTCCCGCTCCGGCTCGAACAGTGGCAGCGGCAGCCGGGGTGTTGAGCCGGCGGGCACCACACGAATGTTGCCGAGAGTGTCGGCTCCGATCGCGAGCAGCAGGGTCAGGTGGTCATCTGCTGATGTCTTGGTCGACGAAGTGACAACGCCGAGTCGAACGCCCTCTGGCAGCAGGCCGGCGAAAAAAGGCGGAACGGACCCTCCCGCGGTGACGATCGGGTAGGGACCGGATCGCGGCAACGACCAGGAGACCGATCGATCGCGTAGACGTCCACCGCCCGGGTCTTCACCGACGTAGTTGAAGCTGACGGCATCACCACGATCTCGAGTCAGGTTAGTGGCGAGCACCTCATCGATGTACACGTCAGCGTCGTTGACCTCGCGAAGGTCGGGGCCGCCGCGGCGGGTCATTCGGGTTCCGCACTCACATCTATGCGCAGTCCGAGAATATTGGCGATCTCCAGGACAGAACCGATCTAGGTCGCACCTGTCCCGGCTTCGAGGGTTTGGACGCTGTAGCGCGAGACCCCTGCCAGGTCGGCCAGGGTCTCCTGGGTGGGCTGCAATGCCGAGCGTCGCTCGATGATCGCTGTGCTTATGCGGGTTAACTCAGGCATAACGCAAGGTCAAGGCGTTATACCTGGTTTTTCGAGCATAGGGTTGATCGAAAGAGAATGTGTGTCCGAGGGGGGACTTGAACCCCCACGCCCGTTAATAGGGCACTAGCACCTCAAGCTAGCGCGTCTGCCATTCCGCCACTCGGACATTCTCTCGCAAGCCTTCGGCAAGGAGCGACTAAGGCTAACGGATAGGGGCGGCCGGACCAAAACCAGGCGGCACGTCACATCGGCCGCAGCTCCGAAACCCACGGGGCCGGTGGTACGAATGGACACGTGGATCAGTCCCCGATGGCCGCAGAAGACGAAGTCGTCGACCTCGTCAGCACCCTCATCCGATTCGACACCTCCAACACCGGTGACCCGGCCACCACCCGCGGTGAGGCGGACTGTGCCCAGTGGGTCGGGGACCGCCTGCGCGAGGTCGGCTACACGACCGAATACATCGAGGCGGGCGCCCCGGGCCGCGGCAACCTGATCGCCCGGCTGCCCGGCGCGGATCCCAGCCGCGGCGCGCTGCTCATCCACGGCCATCTCGACGTCGTTCCCGCCGAGCCCGCCGACTGGAGCGTGCACCCGTTCTCGGGCGCGGTGAAGGACGGCTATGTCTGGGGCCGCGGCGCGGTCGACATGAAGGACATGGTCGGCATGATGATCGCGGTCGCCCGGCACTTCAAGCGGGCGAACATCGTGCCGCCCCGGGACCTGGTGTTCGCCTTCGTCTCCGACGAGGAGCACGGCGGCACTTATGGCGCGCAGTGGCTCGTCGAGCACCGGCCCGACCTGTTCGCCGGTGTCACCGAGGCGATCGGTGAGGTCGGCGGGTTCTCGCTGACCGTCCCGTCCCGCCACGGTGGTGAGCGCCGGCTGTATCTCATCGAGACCGCCGAGAAGGGCATCGCCTGGATGCGACTGTCGGCCCGCGGTCGCGCCGGGCACGGCTCGATGGTGCACCAGGACAACGCCGTCACCACCGTCGCCGAGGCCGTCGCCAAACTCGGCCGCCACCAGTTCCCGCTGGTGCTGACCGAACCGGTCGCACAGTTCCTGGCCGCGGTCGCCGAGGAGACCGGCTACGAGTTCGACATCGACTCACCGGATCTGGACGGCACCATCGCCAAACTCGGTGACATCGCCCGCATCGTCGGGGCGACACTGCGCGACACCGCCAACCCGACCATGCTCAAGGCCGGCTACAAGGCCAACGTCATCCCCGCCACCGCGGAGGCCGTGATCGACTGCCGCGTGCTGCCCGGTCGCCGGGAGGCCTTCGAGCGCGAGGTCGACGAGATCATCGGTCCCGACGTCGTGCGCACCTGGGAACGCGACCTGCCGTCGGTAGAGACCTCCTTCGACGGTGACCTGGTCGACGCCATGAACGACGCACTGTTGGCCGTCGACCCCGAGGCCCGCATCGTGCCGTACATGCTCTCCGGTGGCACCGATGCGAAGGCATTCTCCCGCTTGGGGATTCGTTGCTTCGGCTTCGCGCCGCTGCGCTTGCCACCCGATCTGGACTTCGCGGCGTTGTTCCATGGCGTCGACGAACGGGTACCCGTGGACGCACTACAGTTCGGGACGAAAGTCCTCGAGCACTTCTTGACGCACTGCTGACACCTACTGCTGAAAGGCCACGATGAGCACTTCGCCGTATGACACGCTGCCCCAACTGCCCACCTTCACGCTGACCTCCGAAACGGTGACCAACGGACAGGCTTTCGGCAACGACCAGGTCAGCGGCATCATGGGTGCGGGCGGCTCGGATGTGTCACCGCAGATCAGCTGGTCGGGATTCCCGGCCGAGACCCGCAGCTTCGCGGTCACCATGTACGACCCCGATGCGCCGACGCTGTCCGGCTTCTGGCACTGGGCGGTGGCCGATCTGCCGGTCGAGGTGACCTCGTTGCCCGCCGACGCGGGCAACGGTGACCCGCTGCCCGGTGGCGCGGTCACCTTGAGCAACGATGCCGGCCTCAAGCGTTTCATCGGAGCCGCTCCGCCGGCCGGCCACGGCCCGCATCGCTACTACATCGCCGTGCACGCGCTGCCGGTGGAGAGCCTGGGCCTGCCCGACGGCGCCACCCCGGCCTACCTGGGGTTCAACCTTTTCGGGCAGGCGATCGCGCGCGCCGTGATCCACGCCACCTACGAGCAGAACTAGAGTCGGGTCGCCGCGCCGACTGCCTCCGACAACGAGGCGAACCCGCCCTCGCGCAGTCGGCGCGCGATGCCGTCGTGGATCTGCCGGGCCCACAGCCCGCCGCCATAGATGAACCCGGTGTAGCCCTGCAGCAGGGTCGCACCGTTGACGATGCGCTCCCAGGCATCATCGGCGGTCTCGATCCCGCCGACGCTGACCAACACCAGCTTGTCGCCCACTCGGGCGTACAGCCGGCGCAGCACCTCCAGCGAGCGCTGCGCGACGGGCGCACCGGACACCCCACCGGCGCCGAGCGCCTCGACATCGGGGGTCACCAGATCGCCCCGCGACACCGTCGTATTGGTGGCGACGATGCCGGCCAGCCCCAATTCCACGGCCAGATCTGCGATCTCGTCGATATCGGCATCGGAGAGATCCGGGGCGATCTTTACCAGCACCGGCACCGTGGTGACCTCGCGGACCGCGCTCAGGATCGGCCGCAGCGAGGACACGGCCTGCAGATCGCGCAGGCCCGGGGTGTTCGGTGAGCTGACGTTGACCACCAGATAGGAGGCCAGCGATCCGACCAACCGGGCGCTGGTGACGTAGTCGGCGACCGCCTCTTCCGGTGGGGTCACCTTGGTCTTGCCGATGTTCACGCCGATCGGCACGTCCGGGGTGTGCCGGCTGAGCTGCCCGGCCAGCGCCGCGGCGCCGTGATTGTTGAACCCCATCCGGTTGAGCAGGGCACGGTCGGCGGGCAGCCGGAACATCCGTGGTTTGGGATTGCCGGGCTGCGGCTGCGCGGTCACCGTCCCGACCTCGGCGTAGCCGAATCCGAGTGCACCCCAGGCGTGTAGGCCGTGGCCGTCCTTGTCGAATCCGGCAGCCAGCCCGAGCGGACCCGGAAACCGCACACCCCACACCGTGCTGGTCAGGATCGGGTCGGTGGGGGAGAAGCGACGGGTCAGCAGACGCCGGGTGGGTGCGGGCGCGGTCGCGAGTCGCAGGACCGCGAAGACGAAGGTGTGGATGCGTTCAGGAGCGACGAGGAAGAAAACCCGTCGCATCAGGGAATAGATCACAGTGCCGGCTGCTCCCCGAGCATCGTCTTCTTGCGGCGCAGCAGCACGCGGCGGCTCCCGTCGGTGTAGAGGCGGACCCGGGTCAGCTCCCAGCCGCGGTACTGGGCCTCGATGGAGAGCCGCACCGATGCCGACAACCGGGTCACATCGGGTGGCAGCCGCAACGGCACCCATTCGTACTCGTCGGACAGGTCCCCGGCCCATCCCGCCGGCATGCGTCCGCGCTGCACTGTGGTCACCTGCTGGCCCCCTCGATGGTCTGCACCCCGGCACCGGAACCGGACACCACGTAGAGGGTGTCGCTGTCATCGTCGAACGCCAGGATGTCGGGTTGCTGCACGGTCCTATAACGCACCTTTTCGACGGGTATTCCGGTGGCCAGATCGTAACCAATGACCGTGTTCGTCGCCGTCTGTGACACCCAGGCCAGCGAGTTCGATCCGGTCACCCCGTACGGGGCCTCGGGCACCGGGAAGCGCTGCCGCATGATCAGCGGTTCGGTGCCGAAGACCATCAGCGCGCCGCCGCGGGTGTCGACGACCAGCACCCGGCCTGCGCTGTCGACGGCCATCGAGGTGGCACCCTCGCCGGCGCGCAGGGCCTGTTCGGCGGTCGCACCGTCGATCTCGGTCACCGAGGTCTGCCCCCGATCCAGCACGATCACCGAATCATCTTGGGTGACAAGCGCATCCACCCGCGCGAAACGCTTGAGGGTGGCACCCACCTCGGTGTCCGAGCTCAGTGTGTAGACGCTGCCGTCGGCGCTGCCGAGCACCAGTGCGCCGTCCTCGTGGCGCGCGATCGCACTGAACTCGGTGTCGGCGTGACCGTCCACCTCCACCGGGGTGACGGCCGCGGGGGCGACGTTCGCGCGCAGATAACCCCCGCGGGTCGCCAGCCACACCTGTCCGGCACCGTCACCGGTCAGTGCGGTGGCCTCGGCGGGCAGGGCGAGCGTGCGTGCGGGGCCCGTCTTGGGCAGCACCGTGAGCTGATCGGCCGGGCCGAGCACGATCAGCGAGTCGGTGCGGATATCGAAGGTGGCCGCGATCGCGGGCGCCCGAAGCGGTGCCACCACCCCGTCGGGCACGCCGCTGACCGGTGGCGACACCGCCGGTGTCGCCACCGGAATGGTCGGTGGTGGCGAATCCACGGTCGATGATGAGCATCCCGAAGCAATGACGGTTACCAGGGTCAACGCCAGCGTCGCCCGGACCCGGAATGCGGTTTTCGTGTTCAAGGGCCCTGAAAACTCCTGATTCCGTATTTGTGGTGCTTTCGCTTTCAAGCTTTGCGCAAAGTTTGTCAAGACGAACGTAATCGTCAATTTGTGGGTATGGTGCGAGGCATGGCTCTGGTGCCGGAAACCGCACTGCCCGAAGAAGAGTTTGCCATTGAGCACATTTCGACCGGCGTGCACGCGAGTGGCTTCGGCACGCTCGGTGATGGCCGCAGCTTCTCCTTTCACGTCGAAGACCGCTCAAGCCTGGTCGTCGAGGTGTACCGGCCGCGTCTGAGCGGCCCCGTCCCGCACGACGAGGACATCGTCGCCCGGACCACCCGCAGCCTGACCGATATCGACGTCACCGACGAGCGCAGCGTAGCCGCCACCGTGCGTGACGCCGTGGCCGGAGCGGAGCCGGTGCGCACGGCGCGCTGACATCGACCCCACGGTACGGTCGTCGGCGTGGCGGAGATGTCGTGGTTGCAGGTCGTCGTGCTTGCCGTGGTCCAGGGACTGACCGAGTTCCTACCGGTGTCCTCGTCAGGTCACCTGGCCATCGTGTCCGAGGCCTTCTTCGGCGGTGACGCCGGCGCGTCCTTCACCGCCGTCGTCCAGATCGGCACCGAGGTGGCGGTACTGCTCTACTTCGCCAGGGACATCGGCCGGATTCTCACGGCCTGGTTCGGCGGGCTGCGCAATCCCGACCGGCGCACCCCGGACTACTGGCTGGGCTGGTGGGTGATCCTGGGCACGGTGCCGATCGGCGTGTTCGGATTCACCCTGCAGCACTTCATCCGCGATGACATCCGCAATCTGTGGATCATCGCCACCGCGCTGATCGTCTTCTCGTTCGTCATCGCCGCCGCCGAGTACTTCGGCAAGCAGACCCGCACCATCGAGCAGTTCACCTGGCGCGACAGCCTCATCGTCGGGTCGGCCCAGGCGCTCGCCCTCATTCCCGGTGTGTCGCGTTCCGGTGTGACCATCAGCACGGGTCTGTTCCTCGGCCAGAAGCGCGAGGCCGCCGCGCGGTTCGGATTCCTGCTGGCCATCCCGGCCGTGCTCGGCTCCGGTCTCTACGAGCTTCGCCACGTCTTCGACCCCGGAACGACGGGCATGAGCTCGACCGTCCCGCAGATCGTGCTCGGCACCGTGGTGGCCTTCGTGGTGGGCTACGCCGCGGTGGCGTGGTTCCTGAAATTCCTGGTCAACCACAGCATGTACTGGTTCGTCGGCTACCGGATCATCCTGGGCGTCGTCGTGCTGATCCTGCTCAACGCCGGCGTGCTGGCGGCGTAGATGACGGTCATCCTGTTGCGGCACGGCCGCTCGACATCGAACACCGCACACACCCTGGCGGGCCGCTCCGAGGGGGTCGACCTCGACGACCTGGGCCGCGAGCAGGCCCAGTCGGTGGTCTCCCGGATCGGCGAGCTGCCGGTCAAGGCGATCGTGCGGTCCCCACTGCTGCGCTGCGCCAGCACCGTGGCCCCGTTGGCGGCCGCGCTGAATCTGGAACCGGTGGTCGACGACCGCATCACCGAGGTCGACTACGGCACCTGGACGGGCCGCAAGATCGGCGAACTGTTCAAAGAACCGCTGTGGAAGGTCGTGCAGGTCCAGCCGAGCGCCGCGGTGTTCCCCGACGGCGAGGGGCTGGCCCAGGTACAGGCCCGGGCCGTCGCCGCCGTCCGCGAGCACGACCGGCGACTGGCGCAGGCCCATGACGGCGATGTGCTCTGGGTGGCCTGCACGCACGGCGACGTCATCAAGTCCGTCCTGGCCGACGCGCTGGGCACCCACCTGGACAGCTTCCAGCGCATCACCGCCGACCCGGCCTCGATGAGTGTCATCCGCTACACCGAGACCCGGCCCTTCGTCCTGCATGTCAACCACACCGGTGACGGTCTGACCGCCGGTCTGGCCGCCAAGCCCGCCGTAGCACCATCCGGGGATGCGGTGGTCGGCGGCTCCACCGATTGATCCGGACCCGCTACCGGTATTTTGAAAGGTGCCATGGCCCGCGCAATTCACGTCTTCCGCTCACCCGACCGCTTCGTGGCCGGGACCGTCGGGCAGCCCGGGAACCGCACGTTCTATCTGCAGGCCGTGCACGACAAACGCATCATCTCGGTGATGCTGGAGAAGCAGCAGGTGGCGGTACTCGCCGAGCGCATCTCCGCACTGCTGGTGGAGATCAACCGGCGCTTCGGCACCCCGATCCCGCCCGATACCGGCGAGGTCGACGATCTGCACCCGCTGGAGATGCCCGTCGACGCCGAATTCCGGGTCGGCACCATGGGGCTGGGCTGGGACGCCGAGGCGCAGACCGTCGTGGTGGAGCTGCTTGCGGTGTCCGACACCGAGTTCGACGCCTCGGTGGTGCTCGACGACGCCGAGGACGGCCCCGACGCCGTGCGGGTGTTCCTGTCCCCAGAGTCCGCCCGCGAGTTCGCCACCCGGTCCAACCGTGTGATCTCGGCCGGCCGGCCGCCGTGTCCACTGTGTGACGAACCGCTCGACCCCGAGGGCCACATCTGTGTGCGCACCAACGGCTATCGACGCGGGGCCTTCGGTGGGACAGACGATGAACCGCCCTTCTGAGGACGATGTCGAGCAGGTCCTGACCGCCGGCGAATTGACCGTCATCGGCCGGATCCGTTCGGCGAGCAACGCAACCTTCCTGTGCGAGGCACAGCTGGGGGAGCACCGCGCGCACTGTGTGTACAAGCCGGTGGCCGGTGAGGCCCCGCTGTGGGACTTCCCGGACGGCACGCTGGCAGGCCGGGAACGCGCCGCCTTCCTGGTTTCTGCGGCGCTGGGCTGGGATGTTGTGCCGCACACCATCATTCGTGGCGGCCCGGCCGGCTCGGGCATGGTGCAGCTGTGGGTCGATCAGCCCGGCGACGGACTGACCGACACACCCGCGGCCGACGAGGATGGACCGGACCTGGTGGATCTGGTGCCCTCGGGTCAGATCCCGGCCGGCTATCTGGCCATCCTGGAGGCCTACGACCACGCCGGTGACGCCGTCACCCTGGTGCACGCCGACGACGACCGGCTGCGCCGGATGGCCGTCTTCGATGTGCTGATCAACAACGCCGACCGCAAGGGCGGCCACATTCTGGCCGGTGTGGACGGTCGCGTCCGCGGCGTCGACCACGGCGTCACGCTGCACTGCGAGGACAAGCTGCGCACCGTGCTGTGGGGCTGGGCGGGCAAGCCGGTCGACGATGAGCTGCTGGCGGCGATCGCGACCCTGGGCGAGGCGGTTCGTGGTGAGCTCGGCGCACAGTTGCGCGAGCACCTGACCGCCCGCGAGGTGGCCGCGCTGGCGGCGAGAGTGGTTGCGCTGCTGGATGATCCGGTGATGCCATCACCGGACCGGCACCGGCCGATCCCGTGGCCGGCGTTCTAACGACGCGGGCCGAAACCCTCGAACGGATTCCAGGACTGGCTGTTGCGCCGGACGTGCAGGTAGTAGCCGTAATTGGCCACCGTCATGATCGCGCCGGCGAAACCGAACGTCACCGCGTTGGCCAGCAGGCTGGGCGCCTCCAGCACCGCCAGCAGCACACCCAGGCCGGCTCCGATCCCGAGCACCGAGGTGCCCTTGCGCCACATGCCCTTCACGAAGAAATAGATGAAGCCGAACAGGAACGCCCAGACGTTGGATGTCAGCCGGAGCTTGTCCCACAGCGGCAACACCTTGTACGCGGCCTTGGCGGCCGGGCTGGAACTGGGCAGACCGTAGAGATCGAAGAAGTCGAATCGGCGTTGCCAGGACGCGGGTAACTCACCGGCCTCGGGTGTGGTCATGAACTCATTGAATACCGCGCCGTGCGGGCCCGCGGCACCGCCACGCAATACTGGACCGGTGAATTCCGCTGCGCAGACCGACGCCGACGTGGCCGCACTGGTGGCTGCCGAGGCAGGTGAACTGCTGCTGGCCGTTCGTGAGGAGGTCGGTTTCTACGACTCCTACGACCTCGGTGACGCCGGTGATCGGCGGGCAAACACGCTGATCCTGAAGCGACTCGACGAACTGCGCCCGGGTGATGCCGTGCTGTCCGAGGAGGCCGTCGACGACCGATCCCGGGTGCACGCCGACCGGGTGTGGATCGTCGACCCGGTGGACGGCACCCGCGAGTTCTCGATGCCCGGTCACAACGACTGGGCGGTGCACATCGCTTTGTGGCAACGCAACGGAACCGAACAGGGCGCCATCACCGATGCGGCGGTGGCTCTGCCTGCCGTCGGGCAGGTCTACCGCACCGACACCGTCGCCCCGCCACCACCGCGGCGCGAGGGCCCTATCCGCATCACCGCCAGTACCTATCGCCCACCGGCCGTGCTGTGGTGGCTACGTGAGCAGATGGACATCGAGGTGGTGCGCATCGGTTCGGCGGGCGCCAAGGCGATGGCCGTGGTCCGCGGTGACGTCGATGCCTACATCCACGCCGGCGGGCAGTGGGAGTGGGATTCGGCGGCCCCGGCCGGTGTGGTGCAGGCCGCCGGGCTGCACGCGACCCGCCTGGGTGGTGCCCCGCTGATCTACAACCGCCGTGATCCCTACCTGCCCGACCTGCTGATGTGTCGCACCGAACTGGCGGAGCCACTGCTGCAGACCATCCGGTCGGCATTTTGATCGGCGAGTTCGGGAATGGAATCGGCCGCGCGGTTGTCGGATTCGGGGGAGCCGCCAACCACCGGAGGGAACAGGTGACCCAACCCCCTAGAGTCGATGCCATGCAGTCCTGGCCGGCGCCGACCGTTCCCACGTTGCCCGGCAGCGGCGTGCCAATGCGGCTCTACGACACCGCCGACGGGCAGGTCCGCCCGGTGACCCCGGGGCCGACCGCCACGATGTATGTCTGCGGCATCACCCCGTATGACGCCACCCACCTCGGGCACGCCGCGACCTATCTGACATTCGACCTCGTCAACCGGGTCTGGCGCGACGGCGGCCACGATGTGCACTACGTGCAGAACATCACCGATGTCGACGATCCGCTGTTCGAACGTGCCGCCCGCGACGGGATCGGCTGGCGTGAGCTCGGCGACCGGGAGACCCAGCTGTTCCGCGAGGACATGGCCGCGCTGCGGGTGCTGCCGCCGCGGGACTATGTGGCGGCCACCGATGCGATCGCCGAGGTGATCGAGCTCGTCGAGAAGATGCTGGCCTCCGGGGCCGCCTATGTCGTCGACGATGCGCAGTATCCCGATGTGTACTTCCACGCCGACGCCACCGTGCAGTTCGGCTACGAGTCGGGTTATGACCACGAGACCATGTCGCGATTGTTCGCCGAGCGCGGCGGCGACCCCGACCGCACCGGCAAGGCCGACCCGCTGGATGCGCTGCTGTGGCGCAGCAAGCGTCCCGACGAGCCGAGCTGGCCGTCCCCGTTCGGTGACGGACGGCCGGGCTGGCATGTCGAATGCGCGGCGATCGCACTGACCCGGATCGGCACCGGCCTGGACATCCAGGGTGGCGGTTCCGACCTGATCTTCCCGCACCACGAGTTCTCGGCCGCGCATGCCGAATCGGTCAGTGGGGAGCGCCGATTCGCCCGGCACTATGTGCACGCCGGGATGATCGGCTGGGACGGGCACAAGATGAGCAAGAGCCGCGGCAACCTGGTGCTGGTGTCCCGGCTGCGCGCCGACGGCGTCGATCCGTCCGCGGTCCGGCTCGGCCTGTTCGCGGGGCACTACCGCGAGGATCGGTTCTGGAGCAACGCCGTGCTGGAGCAGGCGCAGGCCAGATTGCAGCAGTGGCGGGCGGCAACGGCATTGCCTGCCGGTCCCGATGCCACCGATGTGCTGGCACGCGTGCGCGGCTACCTGGCCGACGACCTGAACACCCCGAAAGCGCTTGCCGCCATAGATGGTTGGTGTACCGACGCATTGACCTACGGGGGCGCCGACGCGGCGGCTCCGCGCCTGGTCGCCGACCTCGCCGATGCGTTGCTGGGTGTAGACCTGTAGCCGCTACGGCGGTACGTTCTACCGCCATGGGTTCACTGCACGGCAAAGTCGTCTTCATCACCGGTGGCGCCCGCGGCGTCGGCGCCGAACTGGCGCTGCGGCTGCGTAGCAAGGGCGCCGACCTGGTGCTGACCGATCTGGACGAGGCGCCGCTGATCGAGCTGGCGGCCAAGCTCGGTGGGGACGCTCACGTGCTGACGGCCCTGGCCGACGTCCGTGACCTGCCGGCCATGGAGGCGGCCGCCGCGGCGGCCGTCGAGCGCTTCGGCGGTATCGACATCGTCATCGCCAATGCCGGGATCGCCAGTTTCGGGTCGCTTCTGGCCGTCGATCCCGACGCCTTCCGGCGGGTCGTCGACGTCAACGTGGTCGGCGTGTTCAACACGGTGCGGGCCACCTTGCCGGCGGTACTGCAACGGCGCGGCTACGTGTTGGTGGTGTCCTCGCTGGCGGCGTTCACCTCGGCACCGGGTCTGGCCGCCTATCACGCGTCCAAGGCCGGTGCCGAATACCTCGCGAACACCCTGCGCCTGGAGGTCGCCCATCGCGGTGTCGATGTCGGCTGCGCCCACATGAGCTGGATCGACACCCCGCTGGTGCAGGACGCCAAGGCCGATCTGTCCACCTTCCGCGAGATGCTCACCCGGATGCCCGGGCCGCTGAAGCAGACCACCACCGTGCAGGCCTGCGGGGCTGCCTTCGTGCGCGGTATAGAGCGGCGCAGCAAGCGCATCTACTGCCCGCGCTGGGTCGGGCTGTTCCGCTGGATCCGGCCGCTGGTGTCGACACCGGTGGGCGAACGAGACATCCGCCGGTTCACTCCGGAACTCCTGCCGAAACTGGATGCCGAGGTGGCCGCGCTGGGCCGCTCGACCAGCGCCCGCACCGAGGCGCTGGAGAACTAGCGACCTCGTCTGCGCAGGTAGCGCTCGAACTCCGCGGCCAGCGCGTCCCCGTCGATCTTGCCCAGCGCATCGTTCATGTCGACCTCGGCGTCGCCGCGTTCCTCCAGCGACTGCACGTACTCGGCGATCTCGTCGTCCTCGGCGGTCATCTCGGTGACGGCCTGCTCCCACTCCTCGGCGGCACTGGGCAGATCGGCCAGCGGCACCTCGATATCGAGCACATCCTCGACCCGGCGCAACAGCGCCACCGTCGCCTTCGGGTTGGGCGGCTGCGACACATAGTGGGGGACCGCAGCCCAGAACGTCACGGCCGGGATCCCGGCCTGCACACAGGCGTCCTGGAACACCCCGGCGATACCGGTGGGTCCTTCGTAGCGGGTCTCCTCCAGGCCGAAGAACTTGGCCGAATCGGCCGAATAGGCGGCGCCGGACACCGGCACCGGACGGGTGTGTGGTGTGTCGGCCAGCAACGCACCGAGGATCACCACGGTGTCGACATTGAGCTTGTCGGCGATCGCCAGCAGTTCGGCGCAGAAGGTGCGCCACCGCATATTGGGTTCCACACCGTGCATCAGCACGATGTCTCGGTCACTGCCCGGCGGGCGGCAGTGCGATATCCGCATCGACGGCCACACCAGCTCGCGGGTCACCCCGTCCACCTGCCGGATCACCGGGCGGTTCACCTGGTAGTCGTAATAGGTCTCGTCGTCGATCTCGACGATCGTCTCGGCCTCCCAGATGGAGTCCAGGTGCTCCAGCGCACCGCTGGCCGCGTCACCGGCGTCGTTCCAGCCCTCGAAGGCCGCAACAACGACCGTGTTCTGCAGTTTCGGCAGGCCGGGTCCGCTCGCATCCGACGGTGTCACTCCCTCAGCGTAAGCCCTGACAGGCGGTCGTGAGCCGTGGCCGGCGGCGTGGCGGCGAGCGGGCATCAAGACGTCGATCGGGTGAACACGTAGACTTTTGTGCGTCGAGAGGCGTTGCAACGGTTTGCCGGTGTCACCCGGTCATCCGCCACGCTCGGCAGAGTCAAGGACGCCTTCCGTCACGGAAGGAACGTATGTGAGCACCCCTGAGTTGAATCCTTTTGTGCCGAACATCCGACCGGACTGCACCGACGAACTGACCGCTGCGCTGCAACAGCGCATCGTGGTGATCGACGGCGCCATGGGCACCGCCATCCAGCGTGACCGGCCCGATGAGGCCGGCTACCGCGGTGACCGCTTCAAGGACTGGCCGAGCGATCTGATCGGCAACAACGACCTGCTGAATCTGACCCAGCCACACATCATCGAGGACATCCACCGCGAGTACCTGCAGGCCGGTGCGGACATCCTGGAGACCAATACCTTCAACGCGAACGCCGTCTCGCTGTCTGACTACGGCATGGAGGAGTTCGCGTACGAGCTGAACTACGCGGGCGCCGCGCTCGCCCGCGCCGCCGCCGACGAGTTCAGCACGCCCGACAAGCCGCGGTATGTCGCCGGCGCGCTGGGCCCCACCACCAGGACCGCGTCGATCTCGCCGGATGTCAACGATCCGGGCGCCCGCAACGTGTCCTACGACCAGCTGGTCACCGCATACCTGGAGGCCGCGGGCGGCCTGGTCGACGGCGGCTCCGACATCATCATCGTCGAGACCATCTTCGACTCGCTGAACGCCAAGGCCGCGGTGTTCGCCATCGAGACGCTGTTCGAACAGCGCGGCCGCCGCTGGCCGGTGATCATCTCCGGCACCATCACCGACGCGTCCGGTCGGACCCTGTCCGGTCAGGTCACCGAGGCGTTCTGGAACGCCATCCGGCACGCCAAGCCGATCGCGGTGGGCCTGAACTGCGCCCTGGGCGCCCCGGAGATGCGGCCCTACATCGCCGAGATGGCGCGCATCGCCGACACCTATGTGTCCTGCTATCCGAATGCGGGCCTGCCCAACGCCTTCGGTGAGTACGACGAGTCGCCGGAGCGGCAGGCCTCCTATGTCGCCGAGTTCGCCGATGCCGGTCTGGTGAACCTGGTCGGCGGATGCTGCGGCACCGCGCCACAGCACATCGCCGAGATCGCCAAGGTCGTCGACGGCAAGACACCGCGCCCGCTGCCGCAGATCGAGGTGGCCACCCGGCTCTCGGGGCTGGAGCCGCTCAACATCACCGACGACTCGCTGTTCGTCAACATCGGTGAGCGCACCAACATCACCGGCTCGGCACGGTTCCGCAACCTCATCAAATCCGAGGACTACGACACCGCGCTGTCGGTGGCCCTGCAGCAGGTCGAGGTCGGTGCCCAGGTCATCGACATCAACATGGACGAGGGCATGATCGACGGTGTCGCCGCCATGGACCGGTTCACCAAGCTGATCGCGGCCGAGCCCGATATCAGCCGGGTCCCCGTGATGATCGACTCCTCCAAGTGGGACGTCATCGAGAGCGGCCTGAAGAACGTGCAGGGCAAGCCGATCGTCAACTCGATCTCCCTGAAGGAGGGCGAGGAGAAGTTCCTGCGCGAGGCCCGGCTGTGCCGCAAGTACGGCGCCGCCGTGGTGGTGATGGCCTTCGACGAGCAGGGCCAGGCCGACAATCTGGAGCGGCGCAAGGAGATCTGCGGGCGGGCCTACCGGATCCTGACCGAAGAGGTCGGGTTCCCGGCCGAGGACATCATCTTCGACCCGAACTGCTTCGCGCTGGCCACCGGTATCGAGGAACACGCCACCTACGGCATCGACTTCATCGAGGCCTGCGCGTGGATCAAGGAGAACCTGCCCGGGGTGCACATCTCCGGCGGTATCTCCAACGTGTCCTTCTCGTTCCGCGGTAACAATCCGGTGCGCGAGGCGATCCACGCGGTGTTCCTGTTCCACGCCATCAAGGCGGGCCTGGACATGGGCATCGTCAACGCCGGCGCGCTGGTGCCCTACGACTCGATCGACCCCGAACTGCGGGACCGTATCGAGGATGTGGTGCTGAACCGGCGCGAGGACGCCGCCGAACGGCTGCTGGAGATCGCCGAGCGGTTCAACACCAAGGCGGACAAGACCGACGAGGCCGCCGCGGCCGAATGGCGTAATCTTCCTGTCCGGGAACGGATCACGCATGCGCTGGTGAAGGGCATCGACGCACACGTCGACGCCGACACCGAGGAGTTGCGGGCCGATATCGCCGCCGCCGGCGGCCGCCCGATCGAGGTGATCGAGGGACCGCTGATGGACGGCATGAACGTCGTCGGCGATCTCTTCGGCTCGGGCAAGATGTTCCTGCCGCAGGTGGTCAAGTCCGCGCGCGTGATGAAGAAGGCCGTCGCCTATCTACTGCCGTTCATCGAGGAGGAGAAGGCCGAATCCGGTATCGCGGACAAGGACACCAACGGCACCATCATCATGGCGACCGTAAAGGGCGACGTCCACGACATCGGGAAGAACATCGTCGGAGTTGTGCTGCAGTGCAACAACTATGAGGTTATCGACCTCGGCGTGATGGTGCCCGCGCAGAAGATCCTGGACGCGGCAAAGGAACACAACGCCGATATCATCGGACTGTCCGGCCTGATCACGCCGTCGCTGGACGAGATGGTCAACTTCGCCGTCGAGATGGAGCGCGAGGGCTTGCAGATCCCGCTGCTGATCGGCGGCGCGACCACCTCGCGCGCGCATACCGCGGTCAAGGTGGCCCCGCGCCGCAGCGGTCCGGTGGTGTGGGTCAAGGATGCCTCCCGGTCGGTGCCGGTGGCCGCCGCCCTGCTCGACGACAAGCAGCGCCCCGGTCTGTTGGAGGCCACCGCGGCCGACTACGCGGCGCTGCGCGAACGGCATGCCCAGAAGAACGAGCGGCCCATGCTGACCCTGGAGAAGGCGCGGGCGAACCGCACGCCGATCGACTGGGCCGGCTACACGCCGCCGGCACCGGTCATCGGGACGGGTGTACGAGAATTTCTGGACTACGACCTGGCCGAACTGCGCGAGTACATCGACTGGCAGCCGTTCTTCAACGCCTGGGAGATGAAGGGTCGCTTTCCGGACATCCTGAACAACCCGGCCTCCGGTGAGGCCGCTCGCAAGCTGTACGACGATGCCCAGACGATGCTGGACACCTTGATCAAGGAGAAGTGGCTGACGGCCAACGGCGTGATCGGGTTCTTCCCCGCGAACGCCGTCGGTGACGATATCGAGGTCTACACCGACGCTGCGCGCACCCAGGTGCTGACCACGCTGCACAACCTGCGCCAGCAGGGGGAGCACCGCGACGGTGTTCCGAACAAGTCGCTGGGTGACTTCGTCGCGCCGAAGGAGACCGGGTTGGCCGACCATGTCGGCGCGTTCGCCGTCACCGCGGGTCTGGGCAGTCACGACAAGATCGTCGAGTTCAAGGCAGACCTCGACGACTACAGCGCGATCCTGCTGGAGTCGCTGGCCGACCGGCTGGCCGAGGCCTTCGCCGAACGGATGCATCAGCGGGTCCGCGAGGAGTTCTGGGGTTACCGGCCCGACGAGCAACTCGACAACGAGTCGCTGATCGGCGAGAAGTACGTCGGCATCCGGCCGGCGCCGGGTTACCCGGCCTGCCCGGAGCACACCGAGAAGACGACGCTGTTCGAGTTGATGGATGTGACCAAGCGGACCGGTATCGAGCTCACCGAGTCGATGGCGATGTGGCCGGGCGCCGCGGTCAGCGGCTGGTATTTCTCGCACCCGCAGTCGCAGTACTTCGTCGTCGGCAGGCTGTCCCAGGACCAGGTCGCCGACTACGCGCGGCGCAAGGGCTGGACATTGCAGGAGGCGGAACGCTGGCTGGCGCCCAACCTCGGCTACAACCCGGAGGACTGAGCGGGATCACGAACGTAATGTGACGCTGACAGCCTCGCCGTGCATATATGTCCACGGCGAGGCTGTCAGCGTCACATTACGTCAGTGACAACCGTTGACACCCAGCGGCTTCAGCCGTCCCCGTGGCCGCTGTCACAAGAATCACCCTGCCGGGCAGCGGATCACGCAGCCACCGCCGGATTTCCCCGGTCATCGGCCGCGATGCGAGAATGACTGCATGCGCGCAGTGCTCTGGGACATGGACGGCACGCTGGTGGACTCCGAAAAGCTCTGGGATATCGCCATTCATGAGCTGTACCGGCGATTCGACCGGGAGCTGACCGCCGCGGTCCGGACCTCCACCATCGGCGGTTCCAGTGACACCGTCATGAAGATCGTCTACGACGACCTCGGCCTGGACCCGGATCCACAGCACATGGCGGGCACCGCCGACTGGATGCACGACTACGTCGGTGAACTGTTCGCCGAAGGACTGCCATGGTGTGCCGGTGCCCGCGAGATGCTCGACGCACTGTCCGGTGATGGTGTGACGATGGCGCTGGTGACCAACACCCGCCGGGGGTTGACCGAGAAGGCGCTCAACAGCATTGGCCGCGACTACTTCGCGGTCACGGTGTGCGGCGACGAGGTGCCGGTGGGCAAGCCGGCACCCGATATCTATCTGCACGCCGCGGCGGCGCTGGGGCTGGACGCGACCGAGTGCCTGGCGATCGAGGATTCGGTGACCGGGACCACCGCGGCCGAGGCCGCCGGGTGCGCCGTGTTGGTGATCCCCAACGAGATCGAGGTACCGACCGGCGATCGACGGCGGCACGCCGAATCCCTGGCCGGGTTGACCGTCGGCGATCTGCGGGCCATCCACACCGAACTCGGTCTGGTCGCGGGCGAACGCTCAGCCTGAGCGCGCGCCTTTCGTCACAACTGCGGTATCACCCGTTTGGTTACGGTCCGCACCGGGCATCGTTGTGCCATCGTGAGATGTCACGCATCACTGTCTGCTGCGGAAGGACGATCCGATGACACATGGCCCGGTCGGCGGAGAAGCTTCTTTTCTGGACGACGATCCCGATTTCCACTCCGGGCGCACCGCTGTGCGCATCGCCGGCGTCGCCGCGCTCGGCGGGTTGCTGTTCGGCTACGACAGCGCCGTCATCAACGGCGCGGTGAGTTCCATCCAGGAGGACTTCGGGATCGGGAACGCCGAACTCGGATTCGCCGTAGCGTCGGCACTGCTGGGTGCGGCGGCCGGCGCCATGACGGCAGGCCGCATCGCGGACAAGATCGGCCGGATCGCGGTCATGAAGATCGCCGCGGTGTTGTTCCTGATCAGCGCATTCGGAACCGGTCTGGCCCATGACGTCTGGACCGTGGTGCTGTTCCGGATCGTCGGCGGTATCGGTGTGGGCGTGGCGTCGGTCATCGCGCCGGCCTACATCGCCGAGACCTCACCACCGCAGATCCGCGGCAGGCTCGGATCGCTGCAACAACTCGCGATCGTGCTCGGCATCTTCGCCTCGTTCGCCGTCAACTGGGTGCTGCAATGGATCGCCGGTGGCCCCAACGAGGTGCTGTGGCTGGGCCTGGACGCCTGGCGCTGGATGTTCCTGGCCATGGCGGTGCCCGCCGTGTTGTACGGCGTGCTGGCCTACACCATCCCGGAGTCGCCGCGTTATCTTGTTGCCAGCCACAAGATCCCGGAAGCGCGCCGGGTGCTGAGCATGCTGCTGGGGCAGAAGAACCTGGAGATCACCATCACCCGCATCCGGGACACCCTGGAGCGGGAGGACAAGCCGTCCTGGCGTGATCTGCGTAAGCCCACGGGTGGGGTGTACGGCATCGTCTGGGTCGGCCTGGGGCTGTCGATCTTCCAGCAGTTCGTCGGGATCAACGTGATCTTCTACTACTCGAATGTGCTGTGGCAGGCGGTCGGATTCAGCGCCGACGAATCGGCGGTGTACACGGTGATCACCTCGGTGATCAACGTGCTGACCACCTTGATCGCCATCGCACTCATCGACAAGATCGGCCGCAAGCCCCTGCTGCTGATCGGGTCGGCAGGTATGGCGGTCACCCTGGCCACCATGGCCGTCATCTTCGCCAATGCCACCGTCAACGCCGACGGCACCCCGAGCCTGCCGGGCGCATCCGGGATCATCGCGCTCGTCGCCGCCAACCTGTTCGTGGTCGCGTTCGGCATGTCCTGGGGACCGGTGGTGTGGGTGCTGCTCGGCGAGATGTTCCCCAACCGAATCAGGGCAGCCGCCCTGGGGTTGGCCGCGGCCGGGCAGTGGGCGGCCAACTGGGCCATCACCGTCAGCTTCCCCGAGCTGCGCAATCACCTGGGGCTGGCCTACGGGTTCTACGCGCTGTGCGCGGTGCTGTCGTTCGTGTTCGTCACCAGGTGGGTCCGCGAAACCAAGGGTGTGTCGCTGGAGGACATGCACGCCGAATTGCTCAACGAGGACAAACCCGTCACCAACTAGCGTGCAGGGGTGATCTGCGACACGACATCGCCGCCATTACGGTGAGGGCCTGGTGTACGACGGTCGGTGGGGGGTGAGCGGTTGGGCACCAGCCTGAACTCGTCGCGCGACCACGTCGCCATCGCGGTGCCCTGCGCACTGGTTGCCGCGCTCGCGGTGACGATGATCTTCGCCGGCGACGCCTGGTGGCTGGCACTGGCCAACGACACGATCTCGGTGAGCCTGTCCGCCTTTGCGGCCGGCTGCGCGGCGATGGCGGCCCGCCACGCCGAAGGGCCGACGCGGCGCGCCTGGATCACGCTGTCGACCGCGCTGTGTGCCTGGGCCGTCGGCGACGCGATCTGGCTGTTCTACGACGTGATCCTGCGGGAACCGCCGTCGCCCTCGCCCGCCGATCTGTTCTATCTGGCGTTCTCGCTGCTCGTCGCGGTAGGGCTGGCCCAACTGCTGGCCGGCGGGGGCTTGGTCTCGCGGGTGCATCTGACCCTCGACGCGCTGACGGTATCGCTGTGCCTGTTCCTGCTGATGTGGATCTTCAGTCTCAACAAGGTTGTCGACACACTGCGCGACAACAACGTCGAGCTGACGTTGGCCTTGATCACCCCGCTGGCCGATGTGGTGGTGCTGTCGGTGGCCGTGCTCGCGCTGGCCCGCTCCCGGCGCCGTCGTCCGGTGGCGCTGGCGGTGGTGGCGCTGGCACTCACCTTGATCACCATCGCCGATGTCACGCTGGCGTTCCTGATCGTGGAGGGCGGGTACCGCACCGGCCATTTCATCGACATTCTGTGGGCGGCCGGGATGGCCCTGTTCGCGGTCGCGGCGGTGATCAGTCGGCGCCCGACCGCCGTGCCCGACCGACCCGCACCGGTGCCGTCACATTCATCGCTGTGGCTGCCCTACGTTCCGTTCCTGCTGGTTGGCGCACTCGGCCCGCCGGTGTTGATGCGTGGGCTGGAGAGTGTGCTGGTCCCGTTACTCGTCTGTGTGGTCTGCGCGCGGCAGATGCTGTCGGCATGGGAGAACCGGCGACTACTGGCTGAGGCAGCCGATCAGGCGCTGCGCGATCCACTCACCGGACTGGCCAACCGGACGTTGTTCGACGAGCGTCTGCATCACGCGATGCTGCTGCGCACCCGCGACGAGCGGCCCATCACGGTGGTCTCGATCGACCTCGACGATTTCAAGCTGGTCAACGACAGCCTCGGGCATCCGGTCGCCGACCGGTTGTTGATCGATGCGGGGCAACGCATCCTGGAATGCGTCCGCACCGGTGACACCGTCGCCCGAATGGGTGGTGACGAGTTCGCCCTGTTGATGGAGGGCGGCGCCGACGACCATCAGCTGGTGGCCCGTCGGGTGGCCGACGAGTTCGCGGTGCCCTTTGTGGTCGACGGTCAGGAGGTGTTCCTGCGGCCCAGTATCGGGGTGGCCACCGCGACCCCGGAATCGCCGGAACTGACGGCGGCGATGCTGGTCCAACGCGCCGATATCGCCATGTACGCGGCCAAGCGGTCCCGGACCTCCGAAGTGCGGACATTCGAGGACGATCTGGCCACGGCCCGAGGCTGGAGCCCCGAAACCCGTGGCGGACCGCGTATTTCCGACAGTAGCGGCGCCGACCGTATCCGGCTGCTCGGCGAACTGCGTGATGCGGTCGACGAGGGTCGGATCGAGGTCGCCTACCAACCCAAGGTCGACCTCGCCAGCCGACGCATCGCCGGCGTCGAGGCACTGCTGCGTTGGCCGCATCCACGGCTGGGCACGCTGCGCCCGGACACCTTCCTGTCCCTGGTGCGCCAGCACGGACTGATGCGTCCGGTCTCCGAGCTCGTGGTGACCAAGGTTCTCGACGATGCCGCGCAGTGGCGTTCCCGCGGCCTGGACGTCGATGTCGCGATCAACCTGTTCGCCCCGATGCTGCGCGATACCGAATTGCCTGCAGCGCTGTGCCGCCAGCTCGACCGGCGCGGACTGCCGCACGGTCTGCTGACCGTCGAGATCACCGAGGATCAGGTCCTCACCGACCTGGTCACCGTCACCGACGTGCTGCGGGGGCTGCGTGGCCGGGGGATCCGGGTGGCGATCGACGATTTCGGCAGCGGCTATTCGGCACTGTCGTACCTGCGTGACCTCGTGATCGACGAGGTGAAACTCGACGGTCGCCTGATCGCCGGTGTCACCACCGACCGCCGCGCCGAGGCGATCGTCAAGGCCGTGATCGATCTGGCGCGCATCCTCGGTGTCGCGGTGGTGGCCGAGGGTGTCGAGGACGCCGACACCGCGCAGTGGCTGACCCGGCACGGCTGTGACACCGGCCAGGGTTACTACTTCAGCGCACCGGTACATCCGGGTGACGTGCCGGCACTGGTCGCCCGGCTGGAGGCACCTGATCCGGCCGGATGACACCGCGTCTTGGGGGTTGTGACCGGCACATGAAACAATCGCTGCCCGTGAAGACCTTCGACGGCCTGTTCGCCGAGCTCAGTGAGAAAGCGCAGACCCGCCCGCCGGGCAGCGGTACCGTCGCGGCACTCGACGCAGGGGTGCACGGACTGGGCAAGAAGATCCTCGAGGAGGCCGGTGAGGTCTGGCTGGCGGCCGAGCATGAGAGCGATGACGCGTTGGCCGACGAGATCAGCCAGTTGCTGTATTGGACCCAGGTGCTCATGCTGTCGCGCGGGTTGAGCCTCGACGACGTCTACCGGAAGCTCTAGTCATATGTTGCGTGTTGCGGTACCCAACAAGGGTGCGCTGAGCGAATCGGCCTCGGAGATCCTGTCTGAGGCCGGCTACCGGCGGCGCACCGATCCCAAGGATCTGACGGTCATCGACCCGGAGAACAACGTCGAGTTCTTCTTCCTGCGCCCCAAGGACATCGCCATCTACGTCGGTTCCGGCGAGCTGGACCTCGGGATCACGGGCCGCGATCTGGCCGCCGACGCCGACGCCCCGGTCGCCGAACGGCTGGCCCTCGGTTTCGGGTCGTCTACCTTCCGGTACGCTGCACCGGCCGGCCGGGACTGGCAGGTGTCCGAACTGGCCGGCAAGCGGATCGCCACGGCGTATCCGAATCTGGTCCGAAATGATCTGGCCGACAAAGGTATCGAGGCCACGGTCATCCGGCTGGACGGGGCGGTGGAGATCTCCATCCAGCTCGGTGTGGCCGATGTGATCGCCGATATCGTCGGGTCCGGGCGGACCCTGCGTCTGCACAATCTGGTCGCGTTCGGGGAGTCGCTGTGTGACTCGGAGGCGATCCTGATCGAACGGGCCGGCTCCGAACCCGATCCGGCGCGTGATCAGCTGGCCGCCCGGGTGCAGGGTGTGGTGTTCGGGCAGCAGTATCTGATGCTCGACTACGACTGTCCACGTAGCCTTCTGGATCAGGCGACCGCGGTGACACCGGGGTTGGAATCGCCGACGATCGCCCCGCTGGCCGACCCCGACTGGGTGGCCGTGCGCGCGTTGGTGCCGCGCCGCACCGTCAACACCATCATGGACCAGCTCGCCGCGATCGGCGCCAAGGCCATCCTCGCCTCCGACATCAGGTTCTGCCGCTTCTGATACAGCGGGTACGCAGCCGATTTGCGTGTTAGCGTCCGGAGGCATCTGGTCAGCACACGGAGGTGGTCATGACGGTTGTTCTGGTTCTGCTCTTGGCGTTGCTCATCGGTGTGGTGGCCGGACTCCGTGCCCTCACCCCGCCGGCGGTGGTGGCCTGGGGTGGTCTGCTCGGTTGGATCAACCTGGACGGGACCTGGGCGCAGTTTCTGACCCACCCGATCACCGTGACAGTGCTGACCATCCTGCTGCTGGTGGAGCTGGTCACCGATCAGCTGCCCAGCACACCGTCGCGCACGGTACCCATGCAGTTCGCGGCGCGGCTGCTGACCGGCGGGTTCGCCGGAGCCGTACTGGTCAGCGGTGTCATCGGTGCCGCCACCGGCGGTAACGTCGTCTCCGGGATCGGCGCGGGCATCGTCGGCGCGGTGCTGGGCACGATGGGCGGCTATCAGGCACGTAAGGCTCTCGTCGAACGCAACGGCGGCAAGGATCTTCCGGTGGCTGTGGCCGAGGACATCGTCGCGGTGCTCGGCGGCTTCGCCGTCGTATTCCTCGCATCGTTGATCTGATGGTCAGCGAGACAACCGCTTACGACGCCATCATCGTCGGCGCAGGCCAGGCCGGCCCGCCGCTGGCCGGCCGACTCACCGAGGCAGGTCAGCGGGTCGCCGTCATCGAACGCAAACTGGTCGGCGGCACCTGCGTCAACTACGGCTGCATCCCCACCAAAACCCTGGTGGCCAGTGCGCATGCGGCCCATATCGCCCGCCGCGGGCCCGAATTCGGGATCGACACCGGTGCGGTCACCGTCGACATGGCGAAGGTGAAGGCCCGCAAGGACGGCATCGTGGACTCCGATCGCCGCGGCGTGGAATCCTGGATCGCGGGGATGACGGGTGCGACGCTACTGCGGGGGCATGCACGGTTTGTCGACCCGCACACCATGGATGTCGACGGTGAACTGATCAGCGCCGACCGCATCTTCCTCAACGTCGGCGGTCGCGCCGTGGTGCCCGACCTTCCCGGCCTGACCGATATCGACTATCTGACCAACGTGTCAGTGCTGGAACTCGACACCCTGCCCGAGCATCTGGTGGTGGTCGGCGGCAGTTACATCGCGCTGGAGTTCGCGCAGATGTACCGGCGGTTCGGCGCCCGGGTGACCGTGCTGGAGCGCGGGCCGCGGCTGACCTCGCGCGAGGACGAGGATGTCTCGGCCGCGATCCGTGGCATCCTGGAAGCCGAGGGCATCGAGATCCATACCGACGCCGACGACATCCGCTTCACCAAGCGCGACAACGGTTTTGTTGTCACGACCCACGCCGGCGCAGAGCCCATCGCCGGGAGTCACGCGCTGATCGCCGTCGGCCGCACCCCGAACACCGACGACCTCGGGCTGGAAGCCGCCGGCGTGGCGACCGACAGGCGTGGCTACATCCAGGTCGACGATCAACTGCGCACCACCGCCGAGCACATCTGGGCGATGGGGGACTGCAACGGCAAGGGCGCCTTCACCCACACGTCGTACAACGATTTCGAGATCGTCGCGGCCAACCTTCTCGACAACGACCCGCGCCGGGTCAGCGATCGTGTCCCGACCTACGCGCTCTACATCGACCCGCCGCTCGGCCGCGCCGGGTTGAGCGCCGACGAGGTGCGCCGGGCCGGTCGAAAAGCGTTGGTGGGCAAGAGAATGATGACCCGGGTGGGCCGCGCCGTCGAGAAGGGGGAGACCCAGGGGTTCATGAAGGTGGTGGTGGACGCCGAAACCTCCGAGATCCTGGGCGCGTCGATCCTCGGGGTCGGCGGCGACGAGGTGGTGCATGCCATCCTGGACGTGATGACCGCCAAGCTGCCCTACACCGCGATATCACGCACCATGCACATCCATCCCACCGTCAGCGAACTGGTACCGACCCTGCTGCAGGATCTCAAGCCGCTGACGTGACGGCCCGTCCGGCGGCGAGTTCCGCGCTCACCAGCGCGACGCGTCGGCCCAGGTGGGTGAAGGTGGCGAGATCGGCGGGGTGAACGTCGCGCGGGCCGGAGTCGACATCGGTCTGCGCCGCCGCGCCGAGCCAGAAGCCCAACCGGTTCAGGTCATGTTCGCTGCCACCCGAGCTGTTCCAGCCCGGGCCGAGACCCAAACTGACCCAATGCATGTGGTGTTGGGCGGCGAAGACCGCCAGCGACACCAGGGCGGTCAGCTTGTCGCCGCTCTTGGCACCCGAGTTCGTGAATCCGGCGGCCACCTTGTCCCGCCAGGTCCCGGTCATGCACCGTCGGCCGGTCTGCTCGGCGAACTCCTGGAATCCGGCGGAGATGTTGCCCATATAGGTAGGGGCACCGAAGATGATGGCGTCGGCGGAATCGAGTATGGCCCAGTCGGCCTCGGTGATGGTATCGACCGTGATCGGGGCGACCAGCGCACCGGCCTCGCGGACGCCGTCGGCGACGGCGCCGGCCAGCGTGGCGGTATGCCCGAAACCGGAGTGATACGCCACAGCGACGGTGAGCTGGGTATCAGACATCATGTGCTTCTCCATCGGTGTAGATCGTCTGGGCCAGTTCGCGATAGCGCTCGGGCCAGTCGGGCGGCGGTGTGCCGGTCAGTAGCGCGGCCAGCCGGTCCAGGTAGGCATGGGTACCGGGCCGGAATCCGTTGGCGTTACGCACTCCGAGGCCGCGGTGGATCAACAGCAGTCGGGTGCCGTGGTTCTCGGGATGCAGTTCGTAGCGCACCAGGCCGGGCTCGACGATCCGCTGATTCCATTCGTGTTCGAACACCCGCGGCGGATCCCACACCGTGATCCGTCCCGTCATCCGCTTGGCCTCGGCGGGTGCCGGCGGATCGGCGGGCACCATGTCGATCCGGCCGCCCTCGCGGGGGTCGATCTCGGTGGGTCCCATCCACTGCTCGCGTCGGGCCGGGTCGGTGAGCGCCGCCCAGACCGTGTCCGGTGGGTGCGGCAGCCAACGCTGGAAGCGTAGGGTGGCGCGGTCACCGTCGATGATGAGTTCACCTGGAAGATTCGTCATTTCGTTTCGTCCAGGTGTCGCTCGAGGGCGTCGAGGTGAGCCGACCAGAAGTGCCGGTAGCGGTTCAGCCAATCGTCCATCTCGACCAGACCGTCGGCGCGCAGGGCGTAGATCCGCCGCTGGGCGTCCGAACGCACCTCGACCAGCCCGACCTCGCGCAGTACCCGCAGATGCCGGGATACGGTCGGCTGGGTCAGCCCGGGCAGGCTGGCAACCAGGTCGCCCGCAGTCCGTTCACCGTCGCGCAATACGTCGAGCAGAATGCGCCGACTGGGCTCGGCCACCGCCTCGAAGACATCCATACATTCAGTATTGCACTCCATCTATATAGACGCAATGCGATATTCAACGTGTCGCTGCCCGTAACAACCGCAGTTGCCCTATCTCGGCGGCGTTCTTGGCCAGTTCGACATTGAGCCACAGCGCAGTATCGGCGACGGTGCGGTCGGTGTCCGGCGTCCACGTGCTGTGCGCCCCGCGGCGCATCGTCCACACCAGATCGGCGGGCTCCCAACCGAAATCATCGGCGGTCAGCGCGTTCAGGTGCAGATCGGCCAGCGCCCACGCGAGATCGAACTGGCGGCGCAGTGCGTCGATCACGGCGCGCGCTGCACCAGCAGCGTTTGCGCCGACGTGCCGATGAACCCATCCCGGTCGAAGATCTCGGCGGTGGTGGCCCCGATACCGTCGGGGCCGATGGAACCGCGGGCGCGCAGCGCAAAATCATGGCCGCGCGGGGCCCGGTGCAGGTGTACCGCGGTATCGGTGTTCATGAACACGAACACGTTCGGATCGAGCGCGGCGCCGACGCCATTGGCGGAGTCGACCACCTGCGCCAGCCGCTGCAACGCCGTCGTGGGTTCGTCGTCGATCAAGGGCACCAGCGGACTCATCCAGGACACCGCGGCCGCACCCGGATCAATGTGCTGCCGACGCCAACTCACCGTCTCCAGGTAACCGGGCGCACCCATCCAACCGTGTGGGGTGTCCACCGCCGCGCCCTCGGCGAGCGGGCGATACCGGTCGGTCGCGGCGTCGGCGGTGTCGCTGGTGGCCAACAGCCACGCGCTCACCCGGGCAACCGGGCGGTCCGGACGCTCGACGGTAGCCATCTCGGCGACGACCATCGCGATCCGGGTGCCCGGACGCTGCATCCAGGACCGCACCCGCACCGGCGCCACCGGGATGGCCCCCAGGATGTCGAGCACCAGCCGGCCGACCCGCATCTGCGGGCGGTCGGCGAACAGGTCCTCGATGGCCCTGGTCAACAACGCCAGCGGCGGCGAACCGTGCTGGATCCGGGCATCCCAGTTGCTGGCGGTCCCGATGGTGGATTCGAACACGCTGACATCGCCGTCGATACCGAGGCGGCGGTAGTGCGGTGAGGTCACTCGGTCACCTGCGGCCAGCCCGGATACGGCGGCGGGGTGCCGCCGAACTCGGGACACAACGCCTGATGTGCGCACCAGCCGCACAACCGTGACTTCTTGGCGCGGAAATCGCCTGTGCTACCGGCGGATTGGATGGCCTTCCAGATGGCCGTCAGGGTCCGCTCGAAGCGGGTCAACTCGTCGACGTCGGGGGAGTAGTCGAGCACCTGACCGTCGGCGAGATAGATCAGCCGCAGCCGGGCGGGCAGCACCCCGCGCGAGCGCCACAGCGCGACTGCGTAGAACTTCATCTGGAACAGCGCCTGCGCCTCGGCCAGCGCCCACAGCTCCGACGGTGACTTACCGGTCTTGTAGTCGACCACCCGCATCTCACCGGTGGCCGCCACATCGATGCGGTCGACGAACCCGCGGAGCAGCGTGCCGTCGGCGAGTTCGACCTCGACGCGCTGTTCGCAGCTGTGCGGATCGAACCGCGTCGGATCCTCCAGCCGGTAGTAGCCCGACAGCAGCCTGCGGGCATCGCGCAGCAGCTCGGCCCGCAGCTGCGCATCGAGTTGTTGACCGTCTTCGGCACTCTCGGCCGCGATGCGCTCCAGCGCGGGGTCGACGAGCGCCTGCGCCGTATCGTGCACACGCTGTGCGGCGGGCAGCGCGTAGAGCTTCTCCAGTGCCGCATGCACCACCGAACCGCGCAACTGGGCCGGTGACACCGGCTCGGGCAGCCGGTCGATCGCCCGGAACCGGTACAGCAGCGGGCACTGCTTGAAGTCGCCGGCTCGGGACGGAGACAGGGCGGGGCGCCGACCGATTGCAGCTGGGGCGCTCATATCGCAAGCCTATGCCCGGGCGCCGACAATCCCGGGAAATCGCGCGGCAGCGCGTCTGGCAGGCTAGACCCTCGTGGCAATCACTGGTCCATTCGTCATCGGCGATCGTGTGCAACTCACCGACGCCCGGGGGCGGCACTACACATTGGTGCTCAGCCCCGGCGCAGAGTTCCACACCCACCGCGGCGCGATCCCGCACGACAGCGTGGTCGGTCAGCCCGAGGGCAGCGTCGTGAAATCTACCAACGGTGACCCATTCCTGGTGCTGCGGCCGTTGTTGATCGACTATGTGCTGTCGATGCCGCGCGGCGCTCAGGTCATCTATCCCAAGGACGCCGCCCAGATCGTGCACGAGGGCGATATCTTCCCCGGCGCGAAGGTGCTGGAGGCCGGTGCCGGGTCGGGTGCGCTCACCTGCTCGTTGCTGCGGGCCGTCGGACCGACCGGGCAGGTGATCTCATATGAGGTGCGTGACGATCACGCCGTGCATGCCATCCGCAATGTCGCGACGTTCTTCGGGGAGCGTCCGGCGAACTGGGATCTGCGCATTGCGGACCTGAACGAGTACCCGGCCGACGCTGCGCAGGTGGACCGCGTGGTGCTGGACATGCTGGCGCCCTGGGAGGTGCTCGGCACCGTCTCGGACGCGCTGGTCGCCGGCGGGGTGCTGATCATCTACGTGGCCACCGTGACTCAGCTGTCCCGGACCGTCGAGGCACTGCGCGAGCAACGGTGCTGGACCGAGCCGCGGTCGTGGGAGACCATGCAGCGCGGCTGGAACGTCGTCGGCCTGGCGGTGCGGCCACAGCACAACATGCGCGGGCACACCGCGTTCCTGATCAGCGCCCGCAAGCTGGCTCCCGGCACGGTGACACCGACTCCGCTGAAACGTCGCAAGCAGCAGGTCTAGCCCACTAGTCGTCGTCGCTGCGGGACAGCCCACGGCGCACCGACAGCAATTCGATCTCCGGACGGGCGGCGACCAGTCGCTCGGCCGCATCCAGCACCTCGACCACATGTGCCCGGTCGGCGGCGACGACCGCCACACCGATCCCCGCGCGCCGGTGCAGGTCGAGGTGTCCGGTCTCGGCGGCGCTCACCTCGAACCGGCGGCGCAGCTCAGCCACGATGGGTCGGACCACCGACCGTTTCTCCTTGAGCGAGTGCACGTCACCGAGCAGCAGGTCACAGTCCAGCCAGCCGATCCACATGGCGGTCACCGCGGCGGGGTGGGCAGCGGCGTCTGCGCCTGCAGTTCGAGCAGCTGGTCGGCGGTTTCGCGGGTCAGTTGCCACGCACCCGCGTGCATCGTGAACTGCATCGGGAAGGTGAACGGCGCGGCCCCAGGCACCGGATTGGCCGGTGCCACCGTCACCGTGGCGACCACATCGCCGTACTCGGAGTCCGACCAGACCAGATCGGCGGCCAGGAACGTCAGCGGCGCCAGCCCCGCATCGACGGTCGCCGTCGCGAACCGGTCCAGTGCCGGGGCATCCTCCGGTGTCGCGAACTGCACCAGGGCCACCTTCTGCTCACCGGGAACCGAAGGATCGGCCAGTCGGGCCAACACGTCGGTGAGCGCCTCCGGTGCGGGCAGCGGGGCGGCGGGCGCCGTCTGCGCACCGGCCACCGCCGTCGTCGTCGCGGACGGTTCCGGCACCGGTGGCACGGATTCTTCGCTGCAGCTCGAGAGCATGAGCGCCGCCACCGAGGTGACGGCGCTCAATGCCAGACGTGCGCGGGGCATCGCCGTTGGGTCAGCCGACCGCCGACAGCAGTGCCAGTGCGGACTGCTTGGAGACCTGCCAGCCGGTCGGGCTCGGCCCGGCGATGAAGGTGACCGGCTGCGACGCGGTGGCGCCGGTGGCGGCGGTCGCGGTGACGAATGCGGTCGCGACCGGACCGTTGACGTCGATGTTGTCCACCAGGAAGGTCAGCGGGAACTGGCCCTTGGCGGCCGCGTTGGTGTAAGCGCGGTCGGCGGCGATGGTCTCGATGCGGCCCAGGCCGCCCTCGATGAAGACCTTCTTGCCGGCGAACCCGCCGGGTCCGGCCAGGCCGGACAGCGTCTGCACCAGCGGCGGCTGGAGTTCGGGGGCGGGCAGCTGCGGCAACGGGGTGTCCCACACCACCGGGGTGATGGCCGGGGCGCTACTGGCTGTTACCGATGACACGCCCGCCGCTGCAGCGGTAACCATGCCGACTGCCGCGGCGCTGGTTACGAAGCCGGTGACGAGGGTTTTGATGAGCACAGTGGTCCTTTCCGGGCCGTCCCTGAGGGCCAAGTATCCAGTGAGGTTAACAGCGTTGCTGGTGTGTCGAATTCCTAGACCGCACACAAAGGCTGAATCGCCGGTAGCGTTGAAGTTGTTACTGCACCAACATTCGGTGCGGGAGGGAGCGCAACATGAGTGAATCCGAATCGAGCTACTCCGCTGAGGATGCCGCCGAACTGGAGAGGTTGCGCCGCGAAGCTGCGGCTCTACGAGAACAGCTCGAACAGGCCGTCGGAGCCGGGAGCGGATTGCGGACCGCACGCGATGTCCAGCAACTCGAGGCGCGTATCGATTCGCTGGCCGCGCGTAACGCCAAACTGATGGACACCCTCAAGGAAGCTCGCCAGCAACTGCTCGCGCTGCGCGAGGAGGTCGACCGGCTGGGTCAGCCGCCGAGCGGCTACGGGGTGTTGCTCGCCACCTACGAGGACGAGACCGTCGACGTCTTCACCTCGGGTCGCAAGATGCGGTTGACGCTCTCGCCCAATATCGAGGCGGCCTCGCTCAAGCAGGGGCAGACGGTGCGGCTCAACGAGGCGTTGACGGTCGTGGAGGCCGGCACCTTCGAGGCGGTCGGCGAGATCAGCACGTTGCGCGAGATCCTGGCCGACGGGCACCGCGCCCTGGTGGTCGGGCATGCCGACGAGGAGCGCATCGTCTGGCTGGCCGAGCCGTTGATCGCCGCGGAGTTCCTGCCCGAGGGTGTCGAGATCGCCGCCGAGGAAGGCCTGGACGGCGAGCCGACCCGCAAACTGCGCCCCGGTGACTCGCTGCTGGTCGACACCAAGGCCGGTTATGCGTTCGAACGGATCCCGAAGGCCGAGGTCGAGGATCTGGTGCTGGAGGAGGTGCCCGATGTCGCCTACAACGACATCGGCGGCCTGACCCGGCAGATCGAGCAGATCCGCGATGCGGTCGAGCTGCCCTTCCTGCACAAAGACCTGTATCGGGAGTACGCGCTGCGCCCGCCCAAGGGTGTGTTGCTCTACGGTCCGCCCGGGTGCGGTAAGACGTTGATCGCCAAGGCGGTGGCGAACTCGCTGGCCAAGAAGATGGCCGAGCTGCGTGGCGAAGAGTCCCGGGAGGCCAAGAGCTACTTCCTGAACATCAAGGGCCCCGAGCTGCTCAACAAGTTCGTCGGTGAGACCGAGCGCCATATCCGGCTGATCTTCCAGCGTGCCCGGGAGAAGGCTTCCGAGGGCACCCCGGTGATCGTGTTCTTCGACGAGATGGACTCGATCTTCCGGACGCGTGGTACCGGCGTGAGCTCCGATGTGGAGACCACCGTGGTGCCACAGCTGCTCAGCGAGATCGACGGTGTCGAGGGGCTGGAGAACGTCATCGTCATAGGCGCCTCCAACCGTGAGGACATGATCGACCCGGCCATCCTGAGGCCCGGCCGCCTCGATGTGAAGATCAAGATCGAACGCCCGGATGCCGAAGCGGCACAGGACATCTTCAGCAAGTACCTCACCGAGGAGTTGCCGGTGAACGCCGACGATCTCGGCGAGTTCGGCGGGGATCGCGCGCTGACCATCAAGTCGATGATCGAGAAGGTCGTCGACCGGATGTACGCCGAGATCGATGACAACCGGTTCCTGGAGGTCACCTACGCCAACGGTGACAAGGAAGTCATGTACTTCAAGGACTTCAACTCCGGCGCCATGATTCAGAACGTCGTGGACCGGGCCAAGAAGTATGCGATCAAGTCGGTGCTGGAGACCGGTTCGCACGGTCTGCGTATCCAGCACCTGCTGGACTCGATCGTCGACGAGTTCGCCGAGAACGAGGACCTGCCCAACACCACCAATCCCGATGACTGGGCCAGGATCTCGGGCAAGAAGGGCGAGCGGATCGTCTACATCCGCACCCTGGTCACCGGCAAGTCGTCCAGCGCCAGCCGGGCAATCGACACCGAATCCAACCTGGGGCAGTACCTCTAGCCGACGATCCCGGCGGCGATTGCGCTCAGCTCCTGCAGCACCAGCGCGATCGCCGGCCGGGTATCGGCCCCCGCCCGGGTGACCGCCTCGATGCGGCGGGCCAAGCGGATATCGGCGATCGGCCGCTGCACCAGGTCGCGGGCCAGCACCACATGACGCGGTAGCAGCGCAATGCCGACCTGTGCCTCGACCAGCTCCTCGACCACCCGAAAATCGTTGACACGCTGGGTGATCCGTGGGGCGATCCCAGTCAGGGTGGCGATCGATCTGAAGACATCGTCGACCATCAGGCCACCCTCGACACCGATCCAGTCCTGATCGGCGAGCTCGCGCAGGGTCAGGTGGGAACGGTCGGCCAGTGGGTGCGCGGGGGACAGCAAGACGTCGAGTGGTTCACGCATCAGCACCGTCGAGGCGAACCGGGGCCCCCACGGCGCGGTGTCCCGGTCGTCGCGGTGTACAACCACCACATCGAACTCGGTGAGTTGTTGGGGCGCTTGGGCAGCCGCGACATCCACGTCGCGACCGATCACCTGTACACCGTGATGGCCGGCGGCGCCGATCAGCGGGGCCAGCAGCATGGCCGCACCTGAGGGGAAGAAGGACACCGTCACCTGGCCGCGGGCGGTTTCGCGGTAGCTGTCCATCTCGGCCTGCGCCCGGTCCAGCGCAGCCAGCACCAGGTCGGCATGCCCAACCAGAACCTGACCGGCGTCGGTCAGTCGCACCCGACGACCGGCCCGTTCCAGCAGCGCCACCCCCGCCTCCCGCTGCAGAGTCTTGAGCTGTTGGGACACCGCCGACGGGGTCATCGAGAGCACATCGGCGACGGCAGCGACGGTGCCGTGGTCGGCCAGCTCGCGCAGCATTCGTAGCCGCAAGGCATCCATGTAGTGATACTACTGCTATACATAAGTTTAAGTAGCTGGACTATATGATTGTGACTGGTCACGCTGACCTGGTGAATCGATATCGTGTGGATCTCGCCCTACTGGCCGTGGCGGCGGTATGGGGTTCGAGCTATCTGGCCACCAAGGCCGCCGTCGAACAGGACGGTGTGTTCGCCTTTCTGACACTGCGATTCGCCATCGCGACAGGGCTGCTGGTTGCGGTCCTCGCGTCTCGACTGCGCCGGATCGGAAGAGCCGAACTGACGACCGGCATCGCGCTCGGCGCCATCCTGAGCACCGTCTGTATCTGCGAAACATACGGCGTGACAATGACATCGGCCTCGAATGCCGGATTGATCATGGCGCTCACGATTGTGCTCACCCCACTGTTGGCGCGCGGCGGCACGGCACCGCTGTTCTACGCGCCGGCGGCCGTTGTCGTGCTGGGGTGTGTTGTGCTCACCCAATCGGGTGGATTCGCGGCACCCGGCCGCGGTGATGTGTTGATCGCCGGCGCGGCGGTGTTGCGGGCCGTGCATATCAGCGTGATGACCCGGCGCGGTGCCAGTCTGGACCCTGCCGTCGTCACGGTGGTGCAACTGGCGACGGTGGCGGTGGTCGCGTCGGTGTCGGCGGGCATCGCCGGCCAGTTCGGCACGATATCGCGGATGACGACCGAACAGTGGTGGCTGACCGGCTATCTGGCACTCGCCTGTACGGTGTTCGCCTTCGGGTTGCAGATGTGGGCAGCGCGACGCAGCACGGCGGCTCGGATCGCAATGCTGTTGGGTACCGAACCGCTGTGGGCATTGCTGATCGGTATCGGACTGGCTGCCGAACCCGTCACCGTCACCGGAATGGTCGGCGCGACAATGATTCTCGCGGGAACACACTGGGGCCGAGTCGTCGATGCCCGATTCGGACGTGAACACGAAACGGCCCCGCACCGAATCGGAGCAGGTCCGTGACGCCGGGTGTCAGCAGAGGTGGACGATCGCGGTCTTGTAGATGAAGTTCGCGTCCTCGTAATTGACGTTCTCGTTGGTGTTCTCGTAGATGGCGTCGAGCGTGACCTGCATGGGCACACCGTTGGACAGGTCCTGGCAGACCGAGTAGCCCAGATCGAGCGCGACATCCTGGGCGGTGTCACCGTAACCGTAATCGGTCAGCGCGGTGAAGTATCCGGTCTCGTCAGCGAAGGCAGGAGCCGCGGTGGCGAGTCCGATCGCCAGCGCGGCCGCGCCGACCGGAAGCATGAGCAGTTTCTTCATGGTGGAGCCCCCTCGTTCGTGTGCGCAGTGGTCACGAGGTCACAGGATGGTCACCGGTGATGCGCAGCAATTTGGCAGTGTAGAACCACCCGCACGTTCACGCACGGCAAACCTCAAGGATCGGGTTTCGCCCAGGCTCGCCGCTGTTCGACGCGCTGAGCAAAGAACCTGGGAAATTATTGCGATGGTAAATATCCGGTAGCTGATGGATTTCCAGCCGATGATCCCCGACGTGCGCACCATGTGGATGGTGGTCGCCACCACGGCAGTGCTGTTCGGCACCCAGCGGGTGCTGCCGTATGTGCTGTCCGAGGCGGTGGCGAGGAGTTCTGTGCGCTGCTGGTCGACATCGGCGATGCCGACGCCGCGGTGGTCGCCGACCGGGCACGGATCGCCTTCGCCGGTACCGAATTCGACCACGCTGGTCAGGTGCTCACCGCGACGATCAGCATGGGTGTGGCGAGGTCGGGTCCAGGAGGACCTGGCCGCCACCATCCGTCGGGCCGATATGGCGATGTACCGGGCCAAATACGACGGCCGGGACAGCGTGGTGCGCGCCGAACCGGAGCGCTGAACCCTCTCAGCGTGCGGCGCGTTCCATCTCCAGATAGGCATCGCGGCCGGCCAGGCTCACCGCGACATCGGCGATCAGCGGTTCGAAGAACCGCTGCCGGTACTGCGGATCGGTGCTGGTGCTGACGGTGAAGTACAGGCCCGACAGCACGGCGACGAACAGCGACATGTGCACCACCGTCTGCGGAATCGGAATGTGTACACCGAACCAGGTTCCGGCACAAGGCGGTTGACCCACCGCGCAGGTTTCCTCGGCAGCCCACAGCACGGTCACGTCGTCGGGGATGGCGATGATGCCCAGCGCCAGGAAGAACGCGAACAGGCCCGCGGTGAACAGCACCACCTGGATGGCCTGCGATACCACCATGACGGCGACGACGTTGATCTGTTCGGCCCGCGACAGCGGGGTCCGGGCGGGTTGATGTCCGGGTGGTGGGGCCAGCGGTGTGCCTGCCAGCAGCCGCGCCGGATCGGACTGTTCGGCGCGGTCCTCGCGCAGCGCTCGCACCTCGTCGCGGATGGTGGTGACCATGAACACCAGCCCGACCGCGGCGAGAAAACCGATTGTCTCCCAGAGTCGTTGCCGGGTCATCCGGGCAGCCAACTGCCACAGCTCCCCGGTGAAGAACACCACCACGGTCAGCATCAGCAGCGGAAGCGCCCGGCTCATCAAACTGCCCAGTGCACCCAGTTGCACCCAGGCGAACCGGAACGCCCATGCGGCAATGGATCCGAAGCCCAGGTAGGTCAGCCAGATCGCCAGCAGCGAGATCAGCACAAAAAGTGGTGCCTCGGCAGCGGCCTCGGCGGACCAGCCGCTGACCGTCACCGGCATCACCACCACGAAGATCGCCATCACCAGCCAGGAGCCCCAGCGCCGACCCATATCGCCCAGCGCGGTGTCGACATGGTGCAGCGCGTAGAGCACAAATGGTGCGGCCAGCAGCACCAGCGCGATGACACCGAGCCGTAGTGCGTAGCTGTAGTCGGGATCGTCACCGGTGACCTCGGCCAGCAGCATCGTCACCGCGGTGAGCGCACCGACCGAGCTGATCATCGGCGCGGACCGTTCGATGAGCCCGCGTGACCGCACCCGCCGGGTCAGAACCAGCGGTAACCCACGGTGCAGGAACCACTCGTGCACCTGCTCGGTATCGGCCACTGCAACAGTGTGCAGTACATGAGGCACAGTGGACGGATGCGACGTGCGCTTGTACGGCCCGGAGAATGGGGGATCTCGGCCCGTTCGGCGTTCGTCGCGGCCAGTGTGGTGCTCGGCGCGTTGGCGGTGACCGCTGTGGTCGTGGCCTGGGTGCTGTATCAGTCGATGCTGACCGGTGTCGACAATGCGGCCGCCGCCCGGGTGGCCCGGGTCGCCGGCGTCGTCGCCACCGACGGGCCCGCCGCCCTGGACGCCGAACTGCTCTCCACCGACACCCGCATCCTGGCCGTCCAGGTCATCGACGCCGAGGGCGCGGTGCTGAAACGCTCACCGGGCGCACCCGATTCACCGCTGATCCCGATCGATCAGATCGGGCCCGGCCCGTTGATCGGTATGCCCGAACACGATTCGGCGCTGGGCCAGATCCGGTTCAGCGCGCAGTCCATTTCCGGCCCGGACGACAACCGCTACACCATCGTCGTGGGGGAGGGCAGCCGCGTCGTCACCTCCACGGTCACGACCGTGATCGGAGCGTTGGCCGTGGCGGCGCCCGTGGTGATCGGGGTGTCGGCCGCCGCGACGTACCTGCTGGTGCGACGCTCGATGCGGTCGGTGGACGATATCCGGTCCAGAGTTGCGGCAATCACCACCTCCGATCTCACCGGCCGCGTCCCGGTGCCCGACGGTCGCGACGAGATCGCCGCGCTCGCGGTCACCATGAACGAGATGTTGGCTCGAGTCGAGGCCGGGCATGCCGCGCAGCAACGCTTCGTCGGCGACGCGTCCCACGAATTGCGCAGCCCGCTCGCCACCATCATCTCCGCGCTCGAGGTCGCCGCGGCCCATCCCGAACTGCTGAACACCGAACTGGCCGAGCACACCCTGATGCCCGAGGCGCAGCGCATGCGGTCGCTGATCGACGATCTGCTGCTGCTGGCCCGTGCCGACGAACGGGGTTGGAACCTGCGCCGTGAGGACGTCGACCTCGACGATCTGGCGGCGAGCGAAGTGGAAAGGCTCCGAAGGGAATCCGACTGCACCGGGGCGAGCGAAGCGACGGGTCGTTTACAGGTAGTGTCCTCGATCCGGCCGGTCCAGGTCAGCGGGGACCCGGCCGCACTGGCCCGGGTGCTGCGCAACCTGCTCGACAACGCCGCCCGGCATGCGACATCGGTGGTCGAACTGCAGTTACGGCACACCGGCGACGAGGCGGTGCTGACCATCGGCGATGACGGACCCGGCATCCCGGTGGCCGACCGGCTGCGGGTGTTCGACCGCTTCGTCCGACTCGACGAGGGCCGCTCCCGTGACGCCGGGGGCACCGGCCTGGGCCTGGCCATCGTCTCGGAGATCGTGGCTGCCCACCGCGGCCGGGTGCGCATCGAGGACCGTCCGGGCGGCGGCGCCTGCGCGGTGGTTCAGTTGTCGGCGGCCAACCGGTAGCCGACGCCGCGGATGGTTTCGATGGTGCTGGTGCCGAACGGGATGTCGATCTTGCGGCGGACATACCCGACGTAGACCTCGACGACATTGTCCGGACCGTCGTAGTGGGCGTCCCAGACGTTGTGCAGGATATCGGCCTTGGTGACGGCGACATTCTTGTTGCGCATCAGATACTCCAGCAGCCCGAACTCACGCGGGGTGAGTGAGAGCGCCTTGTCGCCGCGTTGCACGGTCCGACGCCCGGGATCGACCGACAGATCACCCGCGGTGAGGACCGGGGGCTGGTGCGGTGCGGCGCGGCGAACCAGCGCCCGCAGTCGCGCGACCAACACGATGAACGAGAACGGTTTGGTCAGATAGTCGTCGGCGCCGAGATCAAAAGCGTCGGTCTGATCGTACTCGCCGTCCTTGGCGGTGAGCATCAGCACCGGGGTCCATACCGCCTTGGCGCGCATCCTGCGCAGCACCTCGTAACCGTTGAGTCCCGGCAGCATGATGTCGAGAACCACGACGTCGAAATCGTTCTCACATGCCTGCCACAGTCCGTCGACACCATTGGCAGCCTCGACGACGACGAATCCTTCGGCACGCAATCCGATGGCCAGGGTGGAACTCAGGCGGGGCTCGTCCTCGACGATCAGAACTCTCATATTGCCTCTATTGTCCACTGCGCAGAGGTCGGCGCGTCACGCTGTGCTCCGGCCCCCCATGCCAGGGTGTCAACGATGAGCATGCAGAGGTTCGGGCGCGTGGCGCGCCGACGGTCTGGCGGTGCGGTGATTCCCTTTCTCACCTGCTGATTTCACCGTACGGCATATCCACTGACGTTAGCGTCTACCAGCGCGAACGGGGGTCGAATCGACCAACTCGGCCGGGCCGGGTCATCGCCTGCCGTCAGTGCTCCCTCTTTTCCGTTCCGGTCCGGGCCGCCTGACCGATCCGACCGGGCAGAACTGTGAGGTGGGCCACTACAGGCAGCCGTGAGGTCACGATTGGATAACGGCGTGAGGGCCGGATATGCGCTGGCAGATGCCCAGGTCTATGCAGGTCGATCGACGCGACCGTGCCGACGAGCGGCCCGGAAACGGCGACCGAGAGGCTTGATCGAGATGTTACGGCTGCATACGGTCGGGGTACCGACGACGTGAACTGAACAAGATCGATAACTCCCTCGGTGGTGACTTTTACTGAATATGAACGGATTGACGAAAGCTCCGGATCACCCGGCCGGAGCCGATGAGATCGAGGCGCACATATTGCGCCGCCCGCACGGCTCCGACGCTATCGCCATCCGGCGCATCGTGGCCGAAACCGGTGTGCTGGACCTTAATTCGACCTACGCGTACCTGCTACTGGCCACCGACTTCGCCGACACCTCGATCGTCGCCGAAATCGGCGGCGAGTTGCAGGGCTTCATCACCGGATATCAGCCGCCGCAACGGCCCGGGGTGCTGTTCGTCTGGCAGGTTGCCGTGGCGCCGGCGGCGCAGGGCTCGGGACTGGCTGCCGCCATGATCGATTATCTGGTGCGGCGCATCAGATCTGGGCGCAACGGTGAACCGCTCACCGTGGAAGCCACGGTGGCACCGGACAACGTCGCCTCGCGAGCCTTTTTCGGATCGTTTGCGCGCCGCCATGGCGTACCACTCACCGAGAAACCACATTTCACGGCCGCACAACTCGATCCCGATCTCGCACATGCGGATGAACCGCTGTTGCGCATCGGCCCGCTCACCGCACCTCTCGCCGTCTGACCGCGGCGACGCACATCGAGGCCAACTCATTCGGAGCTGGCCGGATATCCATTGGAGGATAGTTTCTTGCTGCTCGAACCGACCCTGCTCCACGACACGTCATCGCTGACCGAGGCCGATCTTCCCGACGTCTTTGCATCGGTGGAGTCCGAGGTCCGCAGCTACTGCCGAGCCTGGCCGACCACACTTGCCACCGCGAAGGATTCCTGGGTCACCGATACCGAGGGCCGAACCTTCCTCGACATGTTCGCCGGTGCCGGCGCGCTGAACTACGGCCACAACAACCCGATCCTCAAGCAGGCACTTGTGCAGTACCTCAGTGAGGACGGCATCGTGCACTCGCTGGACATCGCCACGACCGCGAAAAAGAACTTCCTGGAGGCATTCGACCGGCTGATCCTGGCCCCACGCGGACTCGACTACAAGGTGCAGTTCCCCGGCCCCACCGGCGCGAACTCCGTGGAGGCCGCACTCAAGCTGGCGCGCAAGGTCACCGGGCGCGAGTCGATCATCAGCTTCACCAACGCATTTCACGGCATGACGCTCGGTGCACTGTCGGTGACCGGCAACTCGATGAAACGCGCGGGCGCCGGCATCCCACTGGTACACGCCACCCCGATGCCCTACGACAACTATTTCGGCGGTGTCACCGAGGACTTCCACTGGTTCGAGCGGGTTCTCGACGATTCGGGCAGTGGGCTGAACCGACCCGCCGCCGTGATCGTCGAGACCGTGCAGGGCGAAGGCGGACTGAACGTCGCCCGTCTGGAGTGGTTGCGGGCCTTGGCCGAACTCTGCCGCGACCGCGAGATCCTGCTGATCGTCGACGACGTGCAGATGGGCTGCGGGCGCACGGGTGGTTTCTTCTCGTTCGAGGCGGCGGGCATCGTGCCCGATATCGTGACGCTGTCCAAGTCCATCAGCGGCTACGGCCTGCCGATGGCACTGACCCTGCTGCGTCGTGACTTGGACGTCTGGTCGCCAGGTGAGCACAACGGCACCTTCCGTGGCCACAACCCGGCCTTCGTCACCGCCACCAAGGCGTTGGAAACCTACTGGAGCACTACCGAGTTCGCCCAGGAGACGGCCGATAAGGGTGCCTTCGTGCGCGACGGGCTCGACCGCATCGCCGAGACTCACGAGGGTGTGTCGGCCCGCGGCCGTGGGATGGCGCAGGGTCTGCGCTTCGAGAAGGCCGAACTGGCCGAGCAGGTGTGCCGCGCCGCATTCGACCGGGGTGCGCTGATGGAAACCAGCGGTCCGTCGGATGAAGTCGTCAAATTGCTTCCGCCGCTCACCACCTCGCGTAGCGACCTGGAGACCGGACTGGAGATCCTGGCCGACGCCGTCAACGCCACCGTCTGACACCACGACACGCAAGAGGAGTACAGCGAAATGATTGTGCGTACCACCGCCGAGATCACCGGCACCGACCGTGACATCGCCGCCGGCGCCTGGCGATCCAAGCGAATCATCCTGGCCGGCGACGGTGTCGGGTTCTCCTTCCACGAGACCGTCATCGAATCGGGCTCGGTGAGCGAATTCCACTATCAGCATCATGTCGAGGCGGTGTGGGTCATCGAAGGCTCCGGCACCTTGACCAACCACGAGACCGGCGAGGTGCACGACCTCGGCCCGGGCACCATGTACCTGCTCAACGGCCATGAGCGCCACCGGGTGACGTGCACCGACCAGTTGCGCATGTTCTGCGTGTTCAATCCGCCGGTCACCGGGGACGAGGTGCACGACCAGACCGGCGCGTACCCGCCGCCGCAGGTGGTGGCCTCGTGAGTTCAGCTGTCCTGCAACGGATCATCGACCCGTATCCCAGCCGGCTGGACCATGCCATCACGCCGGTGGAGCGCCAGGACCCGACGGTCTGGGGGGATGTGCCCGGGCCGCTCGAGGTCACCGAGCTCAACAAATTCACCGACGATGGCCACCTGATCCGACCGGGCACCGTGGACGAGGACACGCTAGCGCCGGTACGCCACGAGATCGACCGGATGGCAGCCGAGTTGGACGCGGACGACCCGCGCGTCATCCGGGAGCCGAAGGGCACCATCCGGTCGATCTTTCAGCCACACCTGCTCAGCGAGCTGATCGCCGATATCGTGCGTCTGGACACCGTGCTGCCGGTGGCCCGCCAGTTGCTCGGCGGCGATGTCTACATCCACCAGGCGCGGATCAATCTGATGCCCGGTTTCACGGGGTCGGGGTTCTACTGGCACTCCGACTTCGAGACTTGGCACGCCGAGGACGGGATGCCGCGTATGCGGGCGGTGTCGTGTTCGATCGCGTTGACGCACAACTATCCCTACAACGGATCGCTGATGGTGGTCCCGGGCTCACACCACATGTTCTATCCATGTGTGGGTGCGACCCCGGACAACCACCACCAGCAGTCGTTGGTCGCCCAGCAGTTCGGGGTGCCCGACGAGGACACCCTGACCAAGGCCGTCGACCGGTATGGGATCGACCAGTTCACCGGCGCCGCCGGCTCCGCACTGTGGTTCGACTGCAACCTGCTGCACGGTTCGGGTTCCAACATCACCCCACTGCCGAGGTCCAACGTCTTCCTGGTGTTCAACTCGGTGGACAATCAGTTGACCGAACCGTATGCCGCCGACGGGATCCGGCCCGAACATCTTGCGGCGCGCGCCACCGCGACGGCCCTGGCCTAGACGTGCCGACGGCGCGTTGCGGCCCGTCGCCTAGGCTTCCCGTATGCAACGGATCATCGGAACAGAGGTCGAATACGGCATCTCCTCGCCGTCGGACCCCACCGCCAATCCGATACTGACCTCCACCCAGGCGGTGCTGGCATATGCGGCAGCTGCCGGGCTGCAGCGCGCCAAGCGCACCCGCTGGGACTACGAGGTGGAATCGCCGCTGCGTGATGCCCGCGGATTCGACCTGTCCCGCGGTACCGGGCCTGCCCCGATCGTGGACGCCGACGAGGTCGGCGCGGCCAACATGATCCTGACCAACGGTGCCCGGCTCTACGTCGACCACGCCCACCCGGAGTATTCGGCACCCGAGGTGACCGATCCGATGGACGCCGTCATCTGGGACAAGGCCGGCGAGCGGGTCATGGAGGCGGCCGCCCGACATGTGGCGAGCGTGCCCGGCGCGGTCAAGCTGCAGCTGTACAAGAACAACGTGGACGGCAAGGGCGCCTCCTACGGCACCCACGAGAACTATCTGATGAGCCGGCAGACCCCGTTCTCGGCGGTGATCGCCGGATTCACCCCGTTCCTGGTGTCCCGCCAGGTGGTCACCGGATCGGGCCGGGTCGGGATCGGGCCGTCCGGCGACGAGCCGGGCTTCCAGCTCTCCCAGCGCGCCGACTACATCGAGGTCGAGGTCGGGCTGGAGACCACCCTCAAACGCGGCATCATCAACACCCGCGACGAACCGCATGCCGACGCCGACAAGTACCGCAGGCTGCACGTCATCATCGGTGACGCCAACCTGGCCGAGACGTCGACCTATCTCAAGGTCGGCACCAGCTCACTCGTGCTCGATCTGATCGAGGAGGGCCCGGCACACGGGATCGATCTGTCAGATCTGGCGTTGGCCCGACCGGTACACGCGGTGCACGTCATCAGCCGTGACCCGTCACTGCGTGCCACCGTCGCCCTTGCCGACGGCCGCGAACTGACCGCCCTTGCGCTGCAACGGATCTACCTGGACCGGGTGGCCGAACTGGTCGACGCGCGTGATCCCGACCCACAGGCCGCCCAGGTCCTCGAGACCTGGGCCAACGTGCTGGATCTGCTGGAACGCGACCCGATGGAATGCGCGGAGATCCTGGACTGGCCGGCCAAGCTGCGACTGCTCGACGGTTTCCGGCAACGCGAGAACCTGTCCTGGTCGGCCCCGCGGCTGCACCTGGTGGACCTGCAGTACTCCGATGTGCGTCTGGACAAAGGTCTGTACAACCGGCTGGTCGCCCGCGGCTCGATGCAGCGCCTGGTCACCGAACAGCAGGTGCTCGACGCCGTCGACAACCCGCCGACGGATACCCGGGCGTACTTCCGCGGCGAGTGTCTGCGCCGGTTCGGCGCGGACATCGCGGCGGCCAGCTGGGACTCGGTGATCTTCGACCTGGGCGGGGATTCGCTCGTCCGGATTCCGACCCTGGAACCGCTGCGCGGCAGCAAGGCCCATGTCGGTGCGCTGCTGGATTCGGTGGACAGTGCCGTCGAACTCGTCGAGCAGCTGACGACGTAACTGTTCGATAACTCGCTCGCTAACCCGAGCAATGCCGGTGTCGACCGGTAGTGTGAAAGATCCGGACCGAGCAATCAGGAGGCAGCGATGGCTCAGGAGCAGACCAAGCGTGGCGGTGGCGGCGGTGAGGATGACGACGTTCCCGGCGCATCGGCCGCTGGGCAGGAGCGTCGCGAGAAGCTGGCCGAGGAGACCGACGATCTGCTCGACGAGATTGACGACGTCCTGGAGGAGAACGCTGAGGACTTCGTGCGCGCATACGTGCAAAAGGGTGGCCAGTGACGGCCTGGTCGAATAAGCCGTTACCCACCAGCCTCGACATCGGTACCAACCACCTGAATCTCTCGTCGTTCTCCGACTTCCTGAGTCGGCAGGCGCCGCAGTTGCTTCCGGGTGGGCGAGACACGGTCGGCGGCAACGCCGTAGACCTGCCGCACGGGACCACGATCGTCGCGCTCAAGTACCCGGGCGGTGTGCTGATCGCCGGTGACCGGCGGGCCACCCAGGGGCATATGATCGCCAGCCGCGATGTCCAGAAGGTGCACATCGCCGACGATTACGCGGCCACCGGCATCGCCGGGACCGCTGCGATCGCCGTCGAGTTCGCCCGGCTGTACGCCGTCGAGCTCGAGCATTACGAGAAGGTCGAAGGTGTCCCGCTGACCTTCCGTGGCAAGGTCAACCGGTTGGCCACCATGGTCCGCGGCAATCTCGGTGCGGCGCTGCAAGGTTTCGTCGCGCTCCCGCTGCTGGTGGCGTTCGATGTCGATGCCGTCGACCCGACCCACGCCGGGCGCATCGTGTCGTTCGATGCCGCCGGTGGCTGGAACATCGAGGAGGAGGGCTACCAGGCGGTGGGCTCGGGCTCGCTGTTCGCCAAATCCTCGATCAAGAAGCTGTATCCGCAGGTCACCGACGCCGACTCGGCGCTGCGGGCCGGTATCGAGGCGCTCTACGATGCCGCCGATGACGATTCCGCCACCGGCGGACCCGACCTGGTGCGCGGTATCTACCCGACCGCGGTGCTGATCGGCGCCGACGGTGCCGAGGAGGTCACCGAGGCCCGGATCGCGGAACTGGCCAGACAGGTCATCGAAAAACGGACTCGCGCGGACGGTAACGGCTGATGAGCTTCCCCTATTTCATCTCGCCCGAACAGGCGATGCGCGAGCGTTCCGAGCTTGCGCGCAAAGGTATTTCACGCGGGCGCAGTGTGGTGGTATTGACCTACGACAGCGGTGTGCTGTTCGTCGCGGAGAACCCGTCGCGGTCGCTGCAGAAGATCAGCGAGCTCTACGACCGGGTGGGTTTTGCCGCCGTCGGACGGTTCAACGAGTTCGACAAGCTGCGGGTGGCCGGTATCCAGTTCGCCGACACCCGGGGCTACGCGTACGACCGTCGCGATGTGACGGGCCGGCAGTTGGCCAATGTGTACGCCCAGGCGCTGGGGACCATCTTCACCGAGCAGGCCAAACCCTTCGAGGTGGAACTCTGCGTCGCCGAGGTGGCCCATCACGGCGAGACGAAAGCACCTGAGCTGTACCGCATCACCTACGACGGGTCGATCGCCGACGAACCACATTTCGTGGTGATGGGCGGCACCACCGAGCCGATCGCCACCGCGCTGGGGGAGTCCTACACCGAGAACGCCAACCTGGGCGACGCGGTGAGGATCGCCGTCGACGCGCTGCGGGCGGGCATCGGCAGCGGGAGCGAGGCCCGGGTGCTGGGGCCGGCCACCATGGAGGTGGCCATCCTGGACGCCAACCGTCCGCGCCGGGCGTTCCGGCGGATCACCGGGGCGGCGCTGGAGGCACTGGTGCCCGAGCAGACGACGGACCCGGCGCCGGCCGAGTAGCCGCACGGCGCCCGCACGGTGGGTGCTGAGAAACGAACACCCGGCGGGGCTTGCACACCGTTACCGTGAGCCAACCCGTAAGCTCGACTTTGTGCAGCGACGGATCATGGGTATCGAGACGGAATTCGGTGTGACCTGCACGTTCCACGGTCACCGCCGGCTCAGCCCCGACGAGGTTGCCCGCTATCTGTTCCGGCGGGTGGTGTCCTGGGGCCGCAGCTCCAATGTGTTCCTGCGCAACGGGGCCCGGCTCTACCTCGATGTCGGGTCGCATCCCGAGTACGCGACCGCCGAATGCGACAACCTGCACCAGCTGGTCACCCACGACCGGGCCGGCGAGCGGGTCCTGGAAGATCTGCTGATCGACGCCGAGCAGCGCCTCGCCGACGAGGGCATCGGTGGCGACATCTACCTGTTCAAGAACAACACCGACTCGGCGGGCAACTCCTACGGCTGCCACGAGAACTACCTGATCGTGCGGGCCGGTGAGTTCTCCCGGATCTCCGACGTGCTGCTGCCGTTCCTGGTGACCCGCCAGCTGATCTGCGGCGCGGGCAAGGTGCTGCAGACGCCGAAGTCGGCGACGTTCTGCCTGTCCCAGCGCGCCGAGCACATCTGGGAGGGCGTCTCCAGCGCGACCACCCGCAGCCGGCCGATCATCAACACCCGCGACGAGCCGCACGCCGATGCCGAGAAGTACCGGCGCCTGCACGTCATCGTCGGCGACTCGAACATGAGCGAGTCGACCACCATGCTCAAGGTCGGCACCGCCTCGTTGGTGCTGGAGATGATCGAGGCCGGGGTGGCGTTCCGGGACTTCTCGCTGGACAACCCGATCCGGGCCATCCGCGAGGTCAGCCACGACCTGACCGGTCGCCGCCCGGTGCGGTTGGCGGGCGGCCGGCAGGCCAGTGCCCTGGACATCCAACGCGAGTACTACGGCCGGGCTGTGGAGTACCTGCAGACCCGCGAACCGAACACCCAGATCGAGCAGGTCGTCGATCTCTGGGGCCGCCAACTCGACGCGGTGGAGAGCCAGGATTTCGCGAAGGTCGACACCGAGATCGACTGGGTGATCAAGCGCAAGCTGTTCCAGCGCTACCAGGACCGCTACGACATGGAGCTGTCTGATCCCAAGATCGCCCAGCTCGACCTCGCCTATCACGACATCAAGCGTGGCCGCGGTGTCTTCGACCTGCTGCAGCGCAAGGGGCTGGCCGCCCGGATCACCACCGATGAGGATATCGAAGCGGCCGTCAACACCCCACCGCAGACCACCCGGGCCAAGCTGCGCGGCGAATTCATCAGCGCCGCACAGGAAGCCGGTCGTGACTTCACGGTGGACTGGGTGCACCTCAAGCTCAACGACCAGGCCCAGCGCACGGTGCTGTGCAAGGACCCGTTCCGGTCCGTCGACGAGCGGGTGAAGCGACTCATCGCCAGTATGTGAGCGCGTGGTGCGCGGTCGGGGGCCCGGCAACCCCTAAGCTGCTCGAGTGGCGACGTCCAAGGTCGAAAGACTGATGAATCTGGTGATCGCACTGCTGGCCACCAGCTCCTATCTGACGGCCGAAAAGATCCGTAAGAGTGTGGCCGGCTACTCCGAGAGCCCGTCCGACGAGGCGTTCTCTCGGATGTTCGAGCGGGACAAGAACGAGCTGCGTGACCTCGGCATCCCGTTGGAGACCGGCAAACTGTCCTCGTTCGATGCCACCGAGGGCTACCGCATCAACCGCAAGGCCTATGCCCTGCCGCCGGTCGAGCTGACCCCCGAGGAGTCGGCCTCGGTGGCCGTGGCCACCCAGCTGTGGCAATCACCGGAACTGGTCACCGCCACCCAGAGCGCCCTGCTGAAACTCCGCGCCGCCGGTGTCGACGTCGACGCCGAGGAGTCCGGGGTGGCCATCACCTCCACCGCGACCCTGCCGGGCCTGCGCGGTTCCGAGGAGGCGCTCGGGGTCCTGCTGGCCGCCACCAACTCGGGACGGGTGGTGCAGTTCGAGCACCGCCCCAACCGCACCGACCCGTACAAGAACCGGACTCTGGAGCCGTGGGGGGTGATCACCCACCGTGGTCGCTGGTACGTCGTCGGCCATGACCGCGACCGGGCCGACACCCGGACCTTCCGGCTGTCCCGGATCGGGCCCGGCGCCAAGGCCATCGGCCCGGCCGGGGCGGTGACCGTGCCCGACGGCGTCAACTTGCGCGAGATCGTGGCCCGCGTGGTGTCCGATGTACCGACCGGAGAGCAGGCCCGGGTGTGGGTCGCCGACGGCCGGGCGACCGCATTACGCCGCCAGGCCACCTCCGCGACACCGCTGACCTGGCGGGGGCGGGCCGGGGAGGAGATCACCGTCGATATCGGGATGTACGACCGGCTGGCGCGCGAGATCGCGAGCTACGGCACCGATGCGGTGGCACTGCACCCGGCGCACCTGCGCGAAGACGTGCTGAGCAGGCTGCGGGCGCAGGCGGGGGACGCCCAGTGAGTCAGGTGTCCACCCGGCTGGTCCGGCTGCTGAACATGGTGCCGTACTTCCAGGCCAATCCGCGGGTCACCCGGGACGAGGCCGCGGCAGCGCTCGGCGTCACTCGCAAGCAGCTCGACGAGGATCTCGAGCAGCTCTGGTTGTGCGGCCTGCCCGGTTACGGTCCCGGCGATCTCATCGACTTCGATTTCACCGGCGACACCATCGAGGTGACCTTCGCCGCCGGTGTCGACCACCCGTTGCGGCTGACCTCCACCGAGGCGACCGGGATCCTGGTCGCGCTGCGGGCCCTGCTCGATGTGCCCGGCATGGTCGACCCGGAGGCGGCGCGCAGCGCCATCGCCAAGATCGAGTCCGCCGCGGGGACGGCCAGTGCGACCGAGCCGGTGGGTGTCGAGGAACCCGAGAGCGCCACGGCCACCGCGGTACGCGATGCGACCCGGTCGGGTCGCGCACTGGCACTGGAGTACCACTCCGCCTCCCATGACACCGTCTCCAGCCGGATCGTCGACCCGATCCGCGTCGTGCTGGTCAGCGATCGCAGCTATCTGGAGGCCTGGTGTCGCACCGCCGAGGGAGTGCGACTGTTCCGGTTCGACCGCATCGTGTCCGCGCAGGTTCTCGACGAACCCTCGGCGCCCCCGGCCCCGGCGGTGCAGGCCGGTCCGGACACCGCCTTGTTCGACGCCGACCCGGCGCTGCCGGCCGCGACACTGCTCATCGACCGGTCGGCGAGCTGGATGTTCGACTACTACCCGCTGCGGGTGCTGACCGAGCTTCCCGACGGTGCGTGCGAAGCGGCCATGACCTACGCTTCCGATGAGTGGATGGCCCGCTTCGTGCTGGGTTTCGGCTCAGCCGTGCGGGTCCTGCAACCGCAGCAGTTGGCCGACAAGGTTCGCGAGACGGCCGCGGCCGCGGTTCGCGCGTATGAAGACGAGTAGACTGATCACAACTTCTGGAGGTGTTCGAATTGGGTGCAGTTCAACCGTGGCACTGGCTGATCGTCATCATCGCTTTCATTCTGCTGTTCGGTGCCAAGAAGCTCCCGGACGCTGCGCGATCGCTGGGTAAGTCGATGCGCATCTTCAAGTCCGAGATCAAGGAAATGCAGTCCGACGGCGCCGACAAACCGAGTACGCAGCTGCCGGAGGCCCCGACTTCTACGCCGGCCCCCGCCACGCCGGTCGCCTCGGAGCGGGTCGAAACCCCCGAGCAGTCCAGCGACAAGCGACCGGCCTAACAGCCGGCGAGTCCCACCCGTGACGTGACGCCGCCGTGACGTAGCGGGCGGGACACTACTGCGTGCAAAGACGTTAAGACTGCCCGTGCAGACCCCTGGACTCTTCAAAAAATTCGACCCGCGCAACCGCCGCTCGAGGGCCAACCCCGACGGCACCATGTCGTTGGTCGATCACCTCGCCGAACTGCGCAACCGGCTGCTGATCGCCACCGCGGCCGTCGTGCTCACCACCATCCTCGGCTTCATCTGGTACACCCACGGCTTCCTGGGGTTCCACAGCCTCGGTGAGTGGTTGCGCGGCCCGTACTGCGCGCTCCCGGAATCCGCACGCGCCACCATCGCCCCGGACGGACAGTGCCGCCTGCTGGCGACCGGTCCGTTCGACCAGTTCATGCTGCGGCTGAAGGTGTCGCTGACCGCCGGCATCGTGCTGGCCAGTCCGGTCTGGCTCTACCAGCTCTGGGCCTTCATCACCCCGGGCCTCTACGCCAAGGAACGTCGCTTCGGGGTGGCGTTCGTGGCCGTGGGTGCGGTGCTGTTCATCGGTGGTGCGGTGCTGGCCTACGTGGTGCTCTCGACCGCGTTGAGCTTCCTGCTGACCGTGGGTAGTGACGTCCAGGTGACGGCGCTGTCCGGTGATCAGTACTTCGGTTTCCTGATCAATCTGCTGCTGGTGTTCGGTATCAGCTTCGAGTTCCCGCTGCTGATCATCATGCTCAACATGATCGGAGTGCTCAGCTACGAGAAGCTCAAGAACTGGCGACGCGGGCTGATCTTCGGCCTGTTCGTGTTCGCCGCGTTCGCGACGCCGGGTTCGGACCCGTTCTCCATGTTGGCGCTTGCGATGGCGCTGACCCTGCTGCTCGAGTTCGCCATCCAGGTCACCCGTGTGCACGACAAGCGCAAGGCAAAGCGCGAGGCGCTCGCCGAGGTGCCCGAGGACCGGGCCGCCCCCATCGGTGCGGCCGAGCCGATCACCCCGCCCACCGCGGTGTCCTCGCAGTCGTTGTTCGATGACGACGCCACCTGACGCAGGACCCGCGCTGCGGGACTTCGCCGCCCAGCTGTCCTTCGGGCTCGACGGATTCCAGGTGCGGGCCTGCGCTGCCCTGGAGAACGGTCACGGTGTGCTGGTCTGTGCACCCACCGGTGCCGGCAAGACCGTGGTGGGCGAGTTCGCCGTGCACCTGGCGCTGGCCGCGGGACGCAAATGCTTCTACACCACCCCGATCAAGGCACTGAGCAACCAGAAGCACACCGATCTGGTGCGCCGGTACGGTGCGGAGAAGATCGGCCTGCTCACCGGGGATCAGTCCATCAACGGTGACGCCCCCGTGGTGGTGATGACCACCGAGGTGCTGCGCAATATGCTCTACGCCAACTCCTCTGCCCTGCAGGGTCTTTCACATGTGGTGATGGACGAGGTGCACTTCCTGGCCGACCGGATGCGCGGGGCCGTGTGGGAGGAGGTGATCCTGCATCTGCCGGAGGAGGTGCGGTTGGTCAGCCTGTCCGCCACCGTCAGCAACGCCGAGGAGTTCGGCGGCTGGATCCAGACTGTGCGCGGGGACACCACCGTCGTGGTCGACGAGCACCGCCCGGTCCCGCTGTCGCAGCACATGATGGTCGGCAAGCGCCTGTTCGACCTGTTCTCCGGCACCGACCACACGCTGGTCGATCAGGATCTGCTGCGGCATATCGCGCACCGCCGGGAGGCCGACCGGCTCACCGACTGGCAGCCGCGCGGCCGCGGCCGGGGACGCCAACACGGCAGACCCAGCCTGAGCCGGCCGCCGTCACGTCCCGATGTCATCGCCACCCTGGATGCCGAAGGCCTGCTGCCGGCCATCACCTTCGTCTTCTCCCGGGCCGGCTGCGATGCCGCGGTCAAACAGTGCCTGCGCTCGCCGCTGCGGCTGACCACCGACGAGGACCGCGACGCCATCGCCGCGATCATCGACCGCCGGTGCGCCGAACTGCCGGACTCCGATCTGGCGGTGCTGGGCTACTACGAGTGGCGGGAGGGCCTGCTGCGCGGGCTGGCCGCCCACCACGCCGGGATGCTGCCGGTGTTCCGGCACACCGTCGAGGAGTTGTTCACCGCGGGCCTGACCAAGGCCGTGTTCGCCACCGAGACCCTGGCCCTGGGCATCAACATGCCCGCCCGCACCGTGGTGCTGGAGCGGCTGGTGAAGTACAACGGCGAGCAGCACGCGCCGCTGACACCGGGGGAGTACACCCAGCTGACCGGCCGGGCCGGTCGGCGCGGTATCGATGTCGAGGGCCACGCGGTGGTGCTGTGGCACCCCGAGGACAGTGCGGCCGAGCCCGCCGAGGTGGCCGGATTGGCGTCCACCCGGACGTTCCCGCTGAAGAGTTCGTTCGCCCCGTCGTACAACATGACGATCAACCTGGTTGCGCAGATGGGCCCCGAGCAGGCGCGCAAGCTGCTGGAACGCTCCTTCGCGCAGTATCAGGCGGACCGTTCGGTGGTCGGCTTGGTCCGCGGTCTGGCCCGGGGCGAGAAGATGCTGGCCGACCTGGCCACCGAGATGGGCGGCAAGCCCGGCAAGAGCACCGAACCGCCGATCCTGGAGTACGCGCGGTTGCGGGCGGCGATCAGCGGACGCGAGCGCTCCCAGTCCCGGGCATCCCGGATGCAGCGGCGCCGGGCCGCCGATGACGCGCTGACCGCCTTGCGGCGCGGGGACATCATCAACATCACCGGCGGCCGGCGAGGCGGGCTGGCCGTCGTGTTGGAATCGGCCCGCGACAGCGAGGACCCCCGCCCGCTGGTGCTCACCGAACACCGCTGGGCCGGCCGCATCTCATCGGCCGACTATTCGGGCGGGCAGCCACCGCTGGGTTCGATGCAGCTGCCCAAACGGGTCGAACACCGGCAGCCGCGGGTGCGCCGCGACCTGGCGTCGGCATTGCTGTCGGCGGCGGCCGGTTTGACGGTGCCGAGCCGGCAGCGGGCCGCTCGTGGCGAGCCCGATGTCGACCCGGAACTGGCCGGGTTGCGCGATCAGCTGCGTCGCCACCCGGTGCACGCGTCGGCCGACCGCGAGACCAAGATGCGGCTGGCCGAACGCTATCTGCGCCTCGAGCGCGACAACGAGCAGATCCGCCAGAAGGTCGGCGCCGCGACGAACTCGTTGGCCCGCACCTTCGACCGCATCCTGGTGCTGCTCACCGAGCGGGGTTTCGTGGATCGCTCGCGGGACACCCCCCGAGTCACCGATGACGGTCGGCTACTGGCCCGGATCTACAGCGAGAGTGACCTTTTGGTGGCCGAATGCCTGCGCCGCGGCGTGTGGGACGGGCTGGGTCCGGCGGAGCTGGCCGGCGTGCTCTCGGCTGTGCAATTCGAATCCCGAGGTGACGGCCCCAGTCCGCAGGGTCAGCAGATTCCCACCGGTGGCCTGCGCAAGGCGCTGGCCGGCACCCGCCGGTTGTGGGCCGAGATACGCGGTGACGAGCAACGACACCGCATCGCGCACAGCCGAGAACCCGATGACGGTTTCGTCGCGGCGATCCACCAGTGGGCCACCACCGGCGACCTGGCCTCGTCGTTGGCGGCCTCGGACGTGACTGGCAGCGGATCCCCGCTGTCTGCGGGCGATTTCGTGCGCTGGTGCCGTCAGGTGCTCGATCTGTCCGACCAGGTTCGCAACGCCGCGCCCGTACCGGCACTGCGAACAACCGCGAAACGCGCCATCGACGACATTCGACGGGGCGTCGTGGCAGTTGATGCAGGGTAGTGTGGCGGCGAGCGTTTTACGAGCCCGGATCAAGGAGACACGATGAGCGGACCGCAGGGATCTGACCCCACGCAGGCGTGGTCAGGTCAGCCGCCGCAGCCGGGCGAGCAGCCCGCCTGGCAACCGCCTCCCACCCCCGAACAGCCCGCCGCCGACGCACCGGCATGGGGCCAGCCGCCGGCTTACGGCCAACCACCGCAGTATCCGCAGTACCAGCAGCCGGGGCAGCCCGCCTATGGCCAGCCGCCGCAGCAGCAGTACGGCCAGCCCGAGCAGTACGGGCAGCAGCCGACGGCTTACGCGCCGCAGGGTTACCCGCAGTACGGCCAGCAGCCGGGCCAGCCCTACGGCCAGCCGCAGCAGTACGGCCAGCCGGGTCAGTACGACCCGAACCAGCAGTACTCGCCCTACGGTCAGCCGGGCGGCGAAGAGGGCTCGAAGAAGTCGCTTGCCGTCATCGGCAGCGTGCTGGGCGGTCTGGCCCTGGTGATCGTCGCCGCGGTGCTGATCCTCGGCTTCTGGAAGCCTGGGTTCTTCGTGACCACCACGCTGGACGTGGATGCCGCGCAGACCGGTGTGCAGCAGATCCTCACCGACGAGGCCAACGGCTACGGCGCCAAGAACGTCCGCGACGTCAGCTGCAACGGCGGTGTCAGCCCCGAGGTCCGCAAGGGCGACACCTTCACCTGCGATGTCAGCGTCGACGGAACCAAGCGTCAGGTCACAGTCACCTTCCAGGATGACAACGGCACCTACGAGGTCGGCCGACCGAAGTAACCGACGTACCTGAAACGGCCCCTGCAACACGCGGTTGCAAGGGCCGTTTTCGGCTCGAGCCTGGCTAGAGCTTGTCTATAACTTGTCGAGAGCCTTCTGCAGCCGCGCGATCGAGGAACCCACCCCGAACTCGGTGGCCAGCTCGACCACCCGGGCCGGGTCCGCGGCGACCAACGGCAGCGCGTCTGACGGCTTGGACAGGGTCACCGGCGCATCGAGGGCCACCCGGACGACCGGCTCGGCGGCGGCGATGTAGTCGGCAGCGGCCAGCAGCTTCTTGCGTTGTGCGGTAGGCACACTCGACGACGGATCGGCCGCGGCGGCGACGATGGCGTCCAGCGACGCGTGCTGGGCGAGCAGGTTGGCCGCGGTCTTCTCGCCGATCCCCGCGACACCGGGCAGCCCGTCGGACGGATCGCCGCGCAGCAACGCCAGTTCGGCATACGCGGGACCGGCACGGTGCACGGGGACACCGTAGGTTTCGGCGACCTCGGCCGGGCCATAGAGCACGGCCTTGGCCAACCCACGGCCGATGTAGAACACCCGCACCGGCACCGGATCGTCACCGACCAGCTGCAGCAGGTCGCGGTCGCCGCTGACGACCACGACCGGGTCGGTGCGCTCCGCGGCGGCCAGCGTGCCCAGCACATCGTCGGCCTCATAGCCGGGTGCGCCCGCGGTGGCGATGCCGAAACTGTCGAGCATCGCCATGATCATGTCGACCTGCGGGGTCAGATCGTCGGGCACCTCTTCGACATCGGGCTCGCCGTCTGGCCGTGGCTGCTCGACGCGGTGCGCCTTGTAGGACGGGATGCGGTCGACCCGCCACTGCGGGCGCCAGTCCAGATCCAGACACACCACCAACCGGGACGGTCGGTGGGTGGTCACCAGCGCGGCGATGTTGTCCAGGAATCCGCGCAGCGCATTGACCGGGCGACCGTCGGGCGCGGTGATCGAGGACGGTACCCCGAAGAACGAGCGGAACCACATGCTGGCACCGTCGAGCAGCAGGACGGGGCGATGGTCGTCTGTCATGACCACTAGCCTATGAGCCATGGCCGCCACCGATACAGCCCGCTTCAGCACCGAGGTCTACGCCCAGCGTCTGCATGCCGCCGCCGATGGTGCCGCGGCGGCCGGGCTCGCGGGGCTGATCATCACGCCGGGTTATGACCTGCGCTATCTGCTGGGTTCGCGCGCGCAGACCTTCGAACGGCTGACCGCGCTGGTGCTACCGGCCGATGGATCCACCCCGACGGTGGTGGTACCCCGGTTGGAGTTGGCCGCTCTGCGCGAGTCGGCGGTGCCCGAACTCGATGTGACGGTGCGTGATTGGGTCGACGGGCAGGATCCGTACGCGCTGGTGGGCCAGGCGATCGGCGCGTTGCCCGCCGCGACGGCGGTCACCGATTCGATGCCGGCGCTGCATCTGCTGCCGCTGGCCGATGTGCTCGGCCGGGTGCCGGTGCTGGCCACCGATGTGCTGCGCCGGCTGCGGATGATCAAGGATCCGGCCGAGGTCGACGCGCTGCGCAAGGCCGGTGCGGCGATCGACCGGGTGCACGCCCGAGTGCCCGAATTCCTGGTACCGGGCCGCACCGAGGCCGACGTCGCCGCCGATATCGCCGAAGCCATTGTCGCCGAAGGCCATTCGGAAGTGGCGTTCATCATCGTCGGATCCGGCCCCAACGGCGCCGACCCGCACCACGAATGCTCCGAGCGCACCCTGGTTGCCGGGGACATCGTGGTCGTGGATATCGGCGGCCCGTACGCTCCGGGCTACAACTCTGATTCCACCCGCACCTACAGCCTCGGCGAACCCGATCCCGAGGTCGCCCGGCAGTACGCGGTGCTGCAACAGGCCCAGGCCGATGCGGTGGCGGCGGTACGCCCCGGGATCAGCGCCGAATCGGTGGATGCGGTGGCCCGCGACGTGCTGGCCGCCGAGGGACTCGCCGAATGGTTCGTGCACCGAACCGGGCACGGGATCGGGTTGTCGGTGCACGAAGAGCCCTACATCGTGGCCGGCAACGACATCACGCTGGAACCCGGCATGGCGTTCTCCGTCGAGCCGGGGATCTACTTCCCGGGCCAGTGGGGCGCTCGCATCGAGGACATCGTCATCGTCACCGCGGACGGCGTGGAGTCGGTGAACTACCGGCCGCACGACCTGATCGTGGTGCCGGTCTGACCGGTCAGGATTCGGAACGATCCAGCAGCGTCGACGAGCCGAGCACCCGCTCGATGCGGACCTCGATGACCACGCGGCGCGGGTTCACCCGCGGGGTGCGGTAGCGCTGGGCGTACCGCAGTTCGGCATCGCGCACATCGTCGGGATCGGCGCTGACGGTGGCCGAACCCTCCAGCGACAGCCAGCGCGCGCCGTCGACCTGACTGAGCACCGCGACGCCACGCTCCTTGGCGTTGACGGCCTTCTGCGAGCCGCCGGTTGTGATCACCCGGGCCAGATGGGTGGTCGGGTCGAAGGTGAAGCCCACCGCGACCACGTGCGGGGAGTTGTCCCCGCGCAGGGTGGTGAGCATGGCCAGATGGCGCTCGGTGAGGAACGCCAGCGCATCGTTGGTCAGTCGAGTGGTTGCCTTGCCCATCGGGCTCCACGCTAGCGCAGGACATAATCACTGCCATGGAAGACACGGGCTACGTCGTCATATTCGGCGGGCGCAGCGAGATCGGTGTCGAGATCGCCGAGCGGATGGCGCCTGGGCGGAAGGTCATCCTGGCCGCCCGGCGGGCCGGTGAGCTGACCGCCGAGGTCGCCGAGGTGCGCGGCGCCGGGGCCACCGCGGTGCATGTGCAGGAGTTCGATGCCGACGCGGTGTCCTCGCACGCCGCCCTGGTGTCCTCGATGATTTCCGAGCACGGTCCGATCGGCACCGCGGTCCTCGCCTTCGGGATTCTCGGCGACCAGGCCCGCGCCGAAACCGATTCCGCACATGCGGCCGCGATCGTGCACACCGATTACCTCGCCCAGGTCAGCCTGCTCACCGAATTGGCGGCGGCCATGCGGCGTACCGGTACCGGGACCATCGTGACGTTCTCGTCGATCGCCGGGGTCAGGGTGCGGCGGGCAAATTACGTGTACGGGTCGGCCAAGGCCGGCCTGGATGGGTTCTGCGGTGGACTGACCGACAGTTTGGCCGGTTCGGGGATACACCTGCTGGTGGTACGTCCCGGATTCGTGATCGGCCGGATGACCGAGGGCATGAAACCGGCACCGTTCTCCAGCACCCCGGCACAGGTCGCCGACGCCACGGTGCGGGCGCTGAAGGCCGGGCGCCGCAGCGTCTGGGTGCCTTGGCAGGTGGGTGTCATCGCCGCGGTGTTCCGGATCCTGCCCGGCCCGATCTGGCGGAGGTTGCCGCGATGAGCGCTTGCGCGAAGAGCAGAGGACACCGATGATCGTCGTCATCGGGATCGGCGCGGACGGCATGGCGGGATTGTCACCCAACTCGGCAGCCGAACTTCGCAGCGCCACCGTCATTTTCGGCGGTCCGCGCCAACTCGAGCTGCTCGACGCGAGTATCAGCGGGGAACGCAGACAGTGGCCCTCGCCGCTGCTGGACGCACTGCCCACGCTGTTCGACGGCGAAGGGGACACGCATGTGCTGGCGTCGGGGGATCCGATGCTGCACGGTATCGGGTCCACCCTGGTCCGGGTGTTCGGCGCCGACCGGGTCCGGGTGCTTCCGCACGTCTCCTCGGTGACGCTGGCCTGTGCGCGGCTCGGCTGGCCGGTACAGGACACCGAGGTGATCAGCCTGGTCACCGCCGACCCGGCCACCGCCGTGCGCCGCGGCGGCCGCGCCGTGGTGCTGTGCCGCAACGGCAGCACCCCCGGCGCACTGGCCCGGTTGCTGACCGAGACCGGCCGCGGCGCCTCCGAGTTCACCGTGCTCGAGCAACTCGGCGGCCCGGGGGAGCGGGTCACCCGCACCACCGCAGCGGAATTCGAGACAGCGGTCGACGATCTCAATGTGGTCGCCGTGCACTACCTGCCCGAAGAGCGCCGGGCCCACGCGCTGCCCGATGACGTGTTCAACCATGACGGACAGATCACCAAACAGAGCATCCGGGCGGTGACGTTGGCGGCGCTGGGCCCGCGGCCCGGCGAGCGGTTGTGGGATGTGGGTTCGGGCTCGGGCAGTGTGGCCATCGAGTGGTGCCGCAGCGTGTCTGGTTGTACGGCAGTGGCATTCGAACGTGACGCCGTACGGGGCGAACGGATCGCCGCCAATGCCGCGGCCTTCGGTGTACGGGTGGGGGTGCGCGGCGCGGCGCCGGCGGCTCTGGACGACGCCCCCGACCCCGACGTCGTCTTCATCGGCGGCGGCATCACCGAACCAGGCCTGCTCACCGCCTGTTTCGACCGACTGGCGCCCGGCGGTCGCCTGGTGGCCAATGTCGTCACCGCAGAGTCGGAATCCGTTCTGATCGAGGCATATTCACGACTAGGAGGCCAGTTGCACCGCTACCAGCACTACCAGGGTGAGCCGATCGGGGGTTTCACCGGTTTCCGGCCGGCCTATCCGGTGACCCAGTGGGTGGTGACCAAGCGGTGACGATCTACTTCATCGGCGCCGGACCCGGTGCCGCCGATCTGATCACGGTGCGCGGCCAACGACTGCTCAGCGCAAGCGCGGTGTGTCTGTACGCGGGTTCGATCATGCCCACCGACCTGTTGGAGTTCTGTGGCCCGGACACCCGGATCGTCGATACCGGGCCGCTGACGCTGGACCAGATCATCGACGAGCTCGTCGCGGCCGATGCCGCCGGTCACGATGTGGCCCGGCTGCATTCGGGGGATCCGTCGCTCTACAGCGCACTGGCCGAACAGTGCCGGCGCCTCGATGCGCTCGGCATCGCCTGGGAGGTGGTGCCCGGCGTGCCGGCCTTCGCCGCCGCCGCAGCCGCCTTGGGCCGTGAGCTGACGGTGCCGGGGGTTTCCCAGACCGTCACGCTCAGCCGGGTGGCGACGCTGTCGACGGCGATGCCGGCCGGCGAGGACCTGCGCTCGCTGTCTGCCCCGGGCGCCACCCTGGTGCTGCATCTGGCTGCCGCGCAGGCCGACACCATCGTCGCCGAGCTGACCGCCGGTGGTTGCACCGCCCAGACACCGTGCGCCGTGGTGGCCTATGCCAGCTGGCCGACCCAACAGGTGCTGCGCTGCGCGCTGGGCGATCTCGCCGAGTCACTGCGGACCGCCGGGATCACCAAGACCGCGGTCATCATCGTCGGGGATGTGCTTGCGGCCGAAGGTTTCACCGACAGCTACCTGTACTCGTCGGGTCGCCGCCGCGGGAGTCGGCACTAGTGCGTGTGCTGTTGCTCGGCGGTACCGCCGAGGCGCGGGCCCTGGCCGCCCGGCTGCACCCCGAGATCGCGGTGATCAGCTCGCTGGCCGGTCGGGTACCCGACCCGGCGTTGCCGGTGGGCGAGGTACGTATCGGCGGCTTCGGCGGGGCCGACGGGCTGGCGGCCTGGCTACGCGACAACAACATCGCCGCCGTCGTCGACGCGACCCACCCGTTTGCCGCCACCATCACCGGCAACGCCGCGCGGGCGGCCGCGGCGGTCGGGTTGCCGCATCTGGCGCTGGCGCGCCCCGCCTGGCCGCACGGCGACGCGATCGTCGTCAACTCCGATGTCGAGGCCGCGGCCGTGGTGACCCGCAGCGGCTATGCGCGGGTGTTCCTGACCACCGGTCGTTCCGGCACCGCCGCCTTCCGCGAGGTGGACGCATGGTTCCTGATCCGGGCGGTCACCGCTCCGGAGCCGCAGCTACTGCCTGCCCGGCACCAGTTGCTGCTTTCGCGTGGCCCCTACGATGTCGACGGTGAGCTGAAGCTGTTGCAGGAGTTCGCCATCGACGCGTTGGTCACCAAGAACAGCGGCGGATCCATGACCCACGCCAAGCTGGACGCCGCGGCAGAGGCCGGTGTCCCGGTCGTCATGGTGGACCGGCCCGCGTTGCCGGCCGGCGTACACACGGTGCCGACCGTCGATGCCGCAGTGGCCTGGCTGGACGCGCTGGGTCGCAGCACCGTCTAGATCAGCGCCAGCGAGTCCAGTTCCCGGATCGCCTGACACGACCGCCGCGCCATCGCCAGCATCATGTCGTCACCCCGATCGGTCGAGGTCGCGAAGGCAACCCCGAACACGATGATCAACGGTGCCTGCAACATGCCGAGACGGTAGTCGCGCCAGCAGGTTTCGACGTCATAGTCGGCCACACCCAGCGCCACCAGCCCGGCGTGATATTCCTCTACCAGGCCGCGTTCGGCGGCGGCCCGGATCTCCGGGTCCAGGCTGGTACCGGTGAAGTACGCCAGGTCCCGGGTGGGCAGTCCGACCCCGAGGGTCTGCCAGTCCACGACCGTGACGTCGGTCCGGTCCGGGTCGAAGAGCATGTTGTCGAGTCGATAATCACCGTGCAGCAGGGCGAACCGATCCGGCTCGGTCATCAACCATGGGGTCACCAGCGCCATAGCCGCCACCAGCGTCGCGCGATCGTCGGCGCTCATCCGGTCGCCGAGGCGCCCCAGCGTCGTCTCGGTGGCCATCTTGGCGACATCACCCATCCCCGAGGCCATCGCAGCGTCGGGCCGGGGCATGGCGATGCCAGGGAATGCGGTCAGCTTCGCGCTGCACCAACTCGGTGCGTGCAGACCGGCGAGTGCGCGCACGGCCAGCGAGGCCTCGGTGGCGCTGCAACCGGCGATCTGATCGCCCTGCTCGGCAGGTGCCATATCGGCGAGCAGCAGCACGAATTCCGCACCGTCCCCGCCGATCTCGCAGTGATAGCTGCGGGGGATGGGCACCCGCACCAGATCGGCGACCTGCGAGTAGAACGCGTGCTCGGAGCGATACCCGATGGCCACCCGGTCTCGGACGGTGTCGTCCTGCGACGGCAGCTTGATCGCAAAACTGCGCGGCAGGTCGGTGGCGGCGCCGTAGTCGACCGTCAGTCGATAGGTAGCGCCGGTCTGACCGGTGCCGATCGGCACGGTGGTCACGGCGGCGACCTCGGCACCGAGCACGCCGGTCAACCAATCCGCTGTCACGTCATCGGGAGTACGCGGGATCACGAGCGGACACTAAACCCGATACTGACGCGTGTCAACGATCGTCGACAGGCGTCAGCCAGGGTAGTTGCGCGGCGTGAACACCACGCCGCCGTGCACCTTGGTCTGCGAGGAACCGATGATCAGCAGGCAGCGCATATCCACCTCGGCCGGATCCAGATCGCCGAGGGTCACCACCCGCACGTTCTCGTTGGGCCCGGCCACGTCGCGCCCGATCACCACCGGGGTCTCCGGGGCGCGATGCGCCAGCAGCAGCGCCCGCATCGCGCCGACCTGCCAGGTCCTGGTCTTCGACGCCGGGTTGTAGACGGCGATGGCCAGATCCGCCGCAGCCGCCGCGCTGATCCGCTTGGCGATGATCTCCCACGGCTTGAGTCGGTCGGACAGCGAGATCACCGCATAGTCATGTCCGAGTGGTGCCCCCACCCGGCTGGCCACCGCCTGGGCCGCCGTCATCGCCGGGATCACCCGGACCGGCACATCCGGCCACGCCACGGCCTCCTCGAGCACCGCGGTGGCCATCGCGAACACCCCGGGATCACCGGAGGACACCACCACCACCGAACGTCCCTGGCGGGCGAGCTCGCAGGCCAGCCGTGCCCGCGCCGGCTCATCGGTGTTGTCGCTGGGGTGCCGGGTCTGCCCGGTGCGTACACCCACCCGGTCCAGGTAGGGGAAGTAGCCGATCAGATCGGTGGCGGCGGCCAACTCGCGGCGGGCCTGCGGGGTGATCCAGTCCAGATCGCCGGGGCCCAACCCGACCACCGCGATACTGCCCGCCGGGGCGAGCGAAGCGACGGGCGAACGACCGGGGCGCGGGGCGGCCGCCTCCCCGGGCAGCATGACCACCGAGAAGTAGGGCACCGAACCCTCGTCGACCTCGGCGGCCGGCAGCACCCGCTGGGCATCGGTGCTGGCGCGCTCCACATAGAACGCGCGGTCGAGCCGATGCGTTTCCGAAAGTGCTTGCCGCACTTCCGGGAACGACTTGCCCAGCTTCATGATCACCGCGGCGTCGGTGTCGGCGAGCCGACGGGTCAGCTCGGCGGCGGGCAGGGTGCCGGGCAGGATGGTCAGCACCTCGTCGCCCTGCACCAGCGGGGTCCCGGTGGCCGCCGACGCGGCACTCACGGAGGTCACGCCGGGCACGATGACGGCATCGAACCGTTCGGTCAGCCGGGTGTGCATGTGCATGTACGAGCTGTAGAACAGCGGATCACCCTCGGCCAGCAGCGCGACACTGCGCCCGGCGGTCAGGTGCTCGGCGATGCGCTCGGCGGACTCGGCGTAGAAATCCTCCATCGCACCGGCATAACCGCCGGGATGGTCGGTGGTCTCGGTGGTGACCGGGTAGACTAGATGCTCCTCGATCTGCCCGGCCCGCAGGTACGGCTCTGCGATGCGCCGCGCGATGCTGCGGCCGTGCCGGGCGCTGTGATAGGCCACCACATCGACCTCACCGATCACCCGGGCGGCCTTGACCGTCACCAGCTCCGGATCGCCGGGTCCCAGCCCGACGCCGTAGAGGGTGCCTGTGCTCATTCCTGCACACTCGCAATCGCGTTCACCGCGGCGGCGGCCATCGCACTACCACCGCGTCGGCCGGTCACCACCAGATAGGACATCCCGCGGGGACGGGCGATCAGCTCGTCCTTGGACTGCGCCGACCCGACGAATCCGACCGGGCCGCCGAGCACCGCGGCCGGCATGGGCGCGCCCTCGTCCAGCAGCTCGAGAAGCCGGAACAGCGCGGTCGGCGCGTTCCCGATGGCCAGCACCGCACCACCCAACCGGTCGGCCCAGATGTCCACCCCGGCCGCCGAGCGGGTGCTGCCCAACGTGGCGGCCACCTCGGCGGCACGCGGATCGGTCACCAGCGACACCACCTCGTTGTCCGCGGGCAGCCGACTGCGGGTGATACCGGCGGCGACCATCGAGGAATCGCACAGCACCGGGGCGCCGGCGGCGAGCGCGGCGGCGGCCCGGGTCACCACATCCGGTGTGTAGGCGACGTGGTCGGTGACGTCGACCTGTCCGCAGGTGTGGATGAGGCGGACGACGACCCGTGAGACATCGGCGGGAAAGCGGTCCAGATCCGCCTCGGCGCGGATGGTCGCGAACGATTCCCGGTAGATCTCCGCGGCGTCGCGGATGTATTCGAGCACCCGCATACCCTACGGGTGCCGGGGTCGGTAACCGTCCGCGGACGGCACCAGCACCTGGGCACCGGCGGGCGCACCGCAGCCCCGCTCGCACCCCGCGTAGTGCACGTGCCCGGCATCACCGGCATGGCCGTGCTCGACGGCACCGGCCGCATCGGCCCGGACATCGCCGCGCGACCGTTCACAACCCGGGCTGCCCGCACACGAGCTGATCGACAGCCAGGGTGAGTTCTCGTCGAACACCAGCCCCTGCGGGGCCAACACCCGCAGCGCGGTGTCGGCGACCCCCTCGGCCACATCGCACACCAGAATCGAGCGCCACGGCGTCACCACCAGGGGCGCCTCGATGGCTGCCAGGAACTCCGCGGTGCGGGCCTTCAGGACGCCCAGCGGGACGACGGCGGCCAGGGTCACGCGATGGTCGTCACCGGTCTGCGGGATCCAGCCCACCGGGCCCCGGGTGGTGTCGGTGACGACCAGCCGGCTCTCCGGCGGAACTTCCACGGCCAGACCATTCAGCAACGTCGGCGGATCATCGAGTTCAGCGATCCGCCAACGTGTTCCGCGGATCCGCTGAAAACGCGCGGCGATATCGACCAGGGTCGGCACGGCCTGCGCGGCCGACAGCCGCACACCGGTGTCGACCCCGCTCAGCAGCAGTGCCATCCCGGCTTCGGTGGCCTGCACTCCGATATCGGTGCGCAAACCTGATACGTCGCCGCGGCCGTCGTCGAGCGAGAACCAGAACCGGCCGGGCAGCTGGGCCAGCAGCGGATCATCCTGCAACGCCGCATCGAGGTCGCGTACCAGGTCGCGAACATCGGTGAGCCCGCCATTGCGCCCCGAGAGCGGCGAGGCCACGATGTTGCGGACCCGTTCGTGTTGCGGCGAGGGCAGCAGCCCGGCCGCGGCCACCGCATCGGCCACGCCGCTGGTGTCGGCGATACCCCGGATCTGCAGACTGCCACGAGATGTCAGTTCCAGCGCACCGTTACCCCGGTCGGCGGCCAGGTGGGCCAACGTCTCCAAAGCCTTGGCGGCGAGGAATCCGCCGGGCAGGCGCACCCGCACCAGCGCGCCATCGGCCGCCTGGTGGACCTGCAGGGCGCCGGGACAGGCGTCCTGATCACGGGTGCGACTCACATCCTCACCGTACTGCCCGAGGAGTCACATCCGCCCGCGCTGCACGCGGACGAACTCGGGTAGTGCGCTACGCAGTCACGAAACCGACGGTGCGCATAGCGTTTTCGACAGGCGGGTTCGGCGATCCGGGCCCGTGCAGGGTAGGAGGACGACATGTCCAGTTTGACACTTCACCGGATCTACGTGCCCCATGCGCCACATCTGGATCTGCACTGGGTGGCAACGGCAGTACAGGCGTTGCAGACGCGGGCTAAAGACCTGTTCGCCGTCGAGGCCAAACACGAATGCAAGCGCTACCGGTTCCTGGAGGATTCGCTGATGGCGCGTGAGATGCGACGCCTGTGAGCGCTCAACTCGCCAGCGGCACCGGGGTGATCACCGCCGAGTAGCGCGTCGCGTCACCGGCGATGACCCGGCTGGGCCGGCCGTGCACGTCCACCGGGATGTCACCGGCAAGGGTGACCCGGCTCAGCCGCCGGAACTGGTCGTCGTAATCGGACACCGCGTAGTGCTGGGTCGCCCGGTTGTCCCAGATGGCCAGGTCGCCTAGCTGCCAGTTCCACCGAACGGTGTTCTCCAGCTTGGTGATCCGCGTCTGCAGCAGGTGGAACAGGGCGGCCGATTCGGCGCTGCCCAGCCCGACGAAACGTTTGACGAAGTGACCGAGCAGCAGTACCCGCTCGCCGGTCTCCGGATGCACCCGGACCACCGGGTGTTCGGTCTCGAAGTACTCGGACTCGAATTCGGCGCGGTGTTCACTCACGGTATCGGCCAGTTGCTCATGGCGGCCGTCGTAGTCGGCGGCATAGTCGTAGGTGTTTGTGTGCACCGCCCACAGGTTCTCGGCAAGCACCCGCAGCGGTTCCGGTAGCTGGGTATAGGCGGTCTCGGTGTTGGCCCAGACCGTGGTGCCGCCGTAGTCGGGTAGCGCGACGGCCCGCAGCAGCGAGGCCTTCGGGATGCGGTCGACGAAGGTGACGTCGGTATGCCAGCTGTTGGCCTTGTCGTAGCGCGAGTCGATGGGCAGCACCCGCGCGCCGCGGGACAACACCGTGGGATGGGCCGCCGTGGTGGTGCCGAGCCGCTGCGCGAAGGCCAACTGTCCGTCGTCGTCCAGGTGATCCTGGTTACGGAAGAAGATCACCTTGTGGGTCAGCAGCGCATCGTTGATGGCCGTCACCGTCGACTCGTCGAGATCACCGGACAGGCGCACACCGTCGATACGGGCACCGATGAACGCACCGAGTTTCGCGACGGACAGGGGATTGCGAGGGCTCATGGCTCTATTGCGCCAGCGCCGGTGATGCGGTGTAAACGGTTTGACCACGCCAGATCGAAACCCCGAAAAGCCCAGCTCGAAAGCCCTCATTGTGAGATGCGCCACAGTCATGCTGGGGCTGTCTGCTCACGCACAGAATGCCTGCGCAGCGGCGGTCGGGGACTACCTTCGCAGACATCAACCGGTACCGCCGGTACCTAGAAGAAAGGAGGCGACCCAAATGGCCTCAATGATTGCGATCGGTTTGGGCGTCGCCCTCGTCGCCGCCGCCATTGCCACCCCGTATCGCGATTCCTGGTACGGACGCTGGAGCCGCTCCGACCGCTGACCGGCCGGCCACGCGGGGCGCGTGGTGAGGCAGGATTGAGCGGTGCCGACCGTGCTGCTGCTCTCGACATCCGATACCGACCTCATCACGGCCCGCGCCAGCGGCGCCGACTTCCGATGGGCCAATCCGTCGCGGCTTCTCGACGACGATCTCGCTCGTGAGCTCGCGGAACTGCTCACCGGTGTCGATATCGCCGTGATCCGCATCCTGGGCGGTTACCGCGCCTGGCAGGACGGGATCGACGCCGTCGTCGCCAGCGGCGTGCCCACCGTGGTGCTCTCCGGTGAGCAGGCACCCGACGCGGAGCTGATGCGGTACTCGACGGTGCCGGCGGGTGTCGCGCTGGAAGCACACGTGTACCTGGCCCAGGGCGGTACCGCCAATCTGCGCGGACTGCACGCCTTCCTCAGCGACACCGTGCTGATGACCGGCGAGGGTTTCGACCCGCCGGTGGCCATCCCCACCTGGGGTGTGCTGGAACGCACCGGGCACGGCACGCCGAATGCGCCGACCGTCGCGGTGCTCTACTACCGGGCCCAACACCTGGCGGGTAACACCGGCTACATCGAAGCACTGTGCGATGCCATCGACACCGCGGGCGGACGGGCGCTGCCGGTCTACTGCGCGTCGCTGCGCACCGCCGAACCCGAACTGCTGGAGCTGCTCGGCACCGCCGACACCCTGATCACCACCGTGCTCGCCGCCGGTGGCGCCACCCCGGCGACCGTGGCCGCCGGCGGTGACGACGACGGCTGGAATGTCGCCCACCTGGCGGCACTGGACGTGCCGATCCTGCAGGGTCTGTGCCTGACCAGCTCCCGCGCGAAATGGTCGGAGAACAACGACGGCCTGTCCCCGCTGGACGTCGCCACCCAGGTCGCCGTGCCCGAGTTCGACGGACGCGTCATCACGGTGCCGTTCTCGTTCAAGGAGATCGACGACGAGGGTCTGATCACCTACGCCGCCGACCCGGAGCGCTGCGCCCGGGTCGCCGGCCTTGCGGTGCGCCATGCCCGGCTGCGGCATGTCCCGGCCGCCGACAAGCGGGTCGCACTGGTGTTCTCGGCGTACCCGACCAAGCATGCCCGCATCGGCAACGCGGTGGGCCTGGACACCCCGGCCAGTGCGGTCGCCCTGCTGCGCGCACTGCGCGAGCACGGTGTCGATATCGGCGAGGTACCCGGGGTGGACGCCGGAGATGGTGATGCCCTGGTGCACGCCCTGATCGAACGCGGGGGACAGGACCCCGACTGGCTGACCGAGGAATCCTTGGCGCTCAACCCGATCCGGGTGCCGGCGGCAGACTACCGGGCCTGGTTCGCCACCCTGCCCACCGATTTCGCCGACGCCGTCGTAGCGCACTGGGGACCTCCCCCGGGGGAGCTGTTCGTCGACCGCAGCCAGAACACGGACGGCGAAATCGTCATCGCCGCCATGGCTTCCGGCAACACCGTGATCCTGGTGCAGCCGCCGCGCGGGTTCGGGGAGAACCCGGTGGCCATCTACCATGACCCCGATCTGCCGCCGAGCCACCACTATCTGGCCGCCTACCGCTGGGTGGACAACAGCTTTCCGGGCAGTTTCAACGCCGACGTGGTCATCCACCTGGGCAAGCACGGCAACCTGGAATGGCTGCCGGGCAAGACGCTGGGCATGAGCGCCGAATGTGGCACCGACGCGGCACTCGGCGACCTGCCGCTGATATACCCGTTCCTGGTCAACGATCCCGGTGAGGGCACCCAGGCCAAGCGCCGGGCGCACGCCACCCTGGTCGACCATCTGATCCCGCCGATGGCGCGCGCCGAAACCTACGGTGATATCGCCCGCCTGGAGCAGTTGCTCGACGAGCACTCCAACGTCTCGGCGCTGGACCCGTCGAAACTGCCCGCCGTCCGCCAGCAGATCTGGACGCTGATGCGCGCAGCCAAGATGGATCACGATCTGGGCCTGGAAGACCGCCCCGACGAGGATTCCTTCGATGACATGCTGCTGCACGTCGACGGCTGGCTGTGCGAGATCAAGGACGTGCAGATCCGCGACGGCCTGCACATCCTGGGGCTGGCACCCGACGGTGAATCCGAGCTCGACCTGGTGCTGGCGATCCTGCGGGCCCGCCAGCTCTTCGGCGGCGAGCAGACCGTGCCCGGGCTGCGCCAGGCACTCGGCCTGGCCGAGGACGGTGGCGATGACAAAGCTGCCGTCGACGCCGCCGAGGCCGCCGCCCGCGCCCTGGTGGCCGGGCTGCAGGAAAGCGGCTGGGACGCGAATGCAGTGCCCGGCCTGACCGATGACCCGGTTATCGCGCAGATCCTGACGTTCGCAGCCACCGAGGTGGTGCCGCGGCTGCGGGCCACCGCCGGCGAGATCGACGCGGTCCTGCGGGCCATCGACGGCCACTACATCCCTGCCGGACCGTCGGGCTCACCGCTGCGCGGACTGGTCAATGTGCTGCCCACCGGGCGCAATTTCTATTCGGTGGACCCCAAGGCGGTACCGTCCAAGCTGGCCTGGGAAACCGGTGTGGCGCTGGCCGATTCGCTGTTGGAGCGGTACCGCACCGAGAATGGCGAGTGGCCGAAGTCGGTGGGCCTGTCGGTGTGGGGGACCTCGGCCATGCGCACCGCCGGCGACGATATCGCCGAGGTGCTCGCCCTGCTGGGTGTGCGGCCGATCTGGGACGACGCGTCGCGACGGGTGATCGATCTGGAAGCCATCGGTCTCGACGAACTCGGCCGCCCGCGCATCGATGTGACGGTGCGCATCTCCGGATTCTTCCGGGACGCCTTCCCGCATGTGGTGACCATGCTCGACGATGCCGTCGCGTTGGTCGCCGGCCTCGACGAGAGCGCCGAGGACAACTACGTGCGCGCCCACTCGCTGGTCGACCTGGCCGAGCACGGTGACCAGCGCCGCAGCACCACAAGGATTTTCGGCTCCAAGCCGGGCACCTACGGGGCGGGTCTACTGCAGCTGATCGACAGCCGCAACTGGCGTGACGATGCCGACCTGGCGCAGGTCTACACTGCCTGGGGTGGCTTCGCCTACGGCCGCGGACTGGACGGGGCACCGGCCTCCGACGATATGAACCGGGCGTACCGGCGGATCGTGGTGGCGGCCAAGAACACCGACACCCGCGAGCACGATATCGCCGACTCCGACGACTACTTCCAGTATCACGGCGGCATGATCGCCACCGTCCGAGCGCTCACCGGTAAGGACCCGGCCGCCTATATCGGTGACAACACCCGTCCCGACGCGGTGCGCACCCGCACCCTGAGCGAGGAGACCACCCGGGTGTTCCGGGCCCGGGTGGTGAATCCGCGCTGGATCAACGCGATGCGCAGGCACGGCTACAAGGGCGCGTTCGAGATGGCGGCCACCGTCGACTACCTGTTCGGTTACGACGCCACCGCACACGTCATGTCGGACTGGATGTACGAGCAGCTCAGCCAGACCTACGTGCTCGACGCCGAGAACCGCAAGTTCATGGAGGAGTCGAACCCGTGGGCGCTGCACGGGATGGCCGAACGGCTGCTGGAGGCGGCCGGCCGCGGCATGTGGGCCCAACCCGATGCGGCCACCCTGGACGGCCTCAAGCAGGTGCTGCTGGAGACCGAGGGTGAGCTGGAGGGCTGACGTGACCGGGCGCGACGGCCCATGACACTAGGATTCACGGCATGGCTCTCACCTTCGCCGATGTCGCCAAGGCCGACTACATCCTGCTGACCACGTTCACCAAGGACGGGCGGCCCAAGCCGACCGCGGTGTGGGCGGTACCGGAGGCCGACCGGCTGCTGGTACTGACCCAGGCGAAGGCCTGGAAGGTCAAGCGGATCCGCAACACCCCCCGGGTCACGGTCGCGGTCTGCGACCGGCGCGGCAATCCCAAGAGCGAGGCCGTCGAGGCCCGGGCCGCCCTCCTCGACGAGGATGCGCTGCGCCGCACCTACGACGGTATCGGCAAGCGGTACGGCCTGTTCGGCAAGCTGTTCAACCTGTTCTCCAAGCTGCGCGGTGGGATGCAGAACAACCTCGCGCTGGAGCTGCGCGCGGCCGCCTGAGATGACCGGAAGCCATCCCGCCGGATCGCCGAAAGCCGTCCGCCACAAGGACATCGGCCGGCTGCTGCTGCGCTGCCCGGACCACAGCGGCATCATCGCCGCGGTCACGACCTTCCTCACCGAGGCCGGTGCCAACATCATCGCGCTGGATCAACATTCCACCCAGCCCGAGGACGGAACCTTCCTGCAGCGCACGGTGTTCCACCTGCCGGGCCTGGCCGCCGCCGGTCCGGAACTGGAGAGCGAGTTCGCGACCCGCATCGCGCCGGCGTTCGATATCGACTTCCGGTTCACCGACGCCGCCAAGCCGAAACGGGTGGCCATCCTGGCCTCGACCGCCGACCACTGCCTGCTCGATCTGCTGTGGCGCAACCGCCGCGGTGAGTTGGACATGACGGTGGCGATGGTGATCGCCAACCATCCCGACCTGGCCGAACAGGTGCGGCCGTTCGGGGTGCCGTTTGTGCACATCCCGGCCACCCGGGACACCCGCGCGGCGGCCGAGGCCCGTCAGCTGGAACTGCTGCGCGGCAATGTCGACCTGGTGGTGCTGGCCCGGTACATGCAGATCGTCACCCCAGAATTCCTGGACGCGGTCGGCTGCCCGCTGATCAACATCCATCACTCCTTCCTGCCCGCCTTCATCGGCGCCAACACCTACCGGCGAGCCAAGGAACGCGGTGTGAAACTGGTCGGCGCCACGGCGCACTACGTCACCGAGAACCTGGACGAGGGCCCGATCATCGAGCAGGACGTGGTGCGCGTCGACCACACGCACACCGTCGAGGACCTGGTACGCCTCGGCGCCGACGTGGAGCGGGCGGTGCTCTCGCGGGCGGTGCTGTGGCACTGCCAGGACCGGATCGTCCGCCACGCCAATGAGACGGTCATCTTCTGACATGGTGAACTGACCACATGGCTCCCACGTTCGAAGACGTCTACCGCGAGAAGTACCTGCTGCTGACCACGTTCACCAAGGACGGTCGGCCCAAACCCACCCCGGTGTGGGCGGTGCCGCATGAGGGCAAGTTGCTCATCAGCACCGACGACGGTAGCTGGAAGACCAAGCGGATCAACAACACGCCGCGGGTCACGATCCAGAAATGCGGGGTGCTGGGCAAGGTCAAGGGTGAGCCGGTCGAGGCGGTGGCCCGCAATCTGCCCAAGTCCGATACCCGGCGGGTGTTCGACATGGTGACCCGGCGGTATTGGTGGCACGCGTGGTGGTGGATCCCGCAGGCGCTGATCCGCGGTGGGGTGGACAAGGTGCACGCCGCCATCGAGGTCAGCCCGGTGGACGTCGCGACCCCATAACACTCAGGCGTCGGCGGTGGCCGCGACCACTGCCGGCGCCACCCAGCGGTGCAGAAACGCCCGCAACTCCGGCCCGCGACGGCTCGCCCCGTCCGGATCCAGGATGAACGACTGCAGGATGCGCAGCATGAACTCGACCAGCTCGTCGAAGCCGTCACCGGTGAAACCCGCTGCCGCCCAGTCGACATCGAAGCGCTCCAGGATCGATCGGCCGAAGGCGATCGCCGTTGCCGCGGTGACGCCGACGGCGAAGGCGCTGGCCCGGCCGGGCTGCATGACCAGTCCGAGGTACCGGTCGTGCGGTAACCGTTCCAACGTGTAGGCGATGCCCTCGACAACCGCGGTGGTGGGGTCGTCGATGGCGTGCAGATCCGTGGCGAGCTGGTTCAGGAATCCACCGACCGAGGCCATCGCGGTGGCCTGCAGCAGCGCCTCCTGGGTGGCGAAATAGCGGTACACCGTCTGTCGGGTGACACCGAGTGCGGTGGCGACATCGGAGATGCTCACCGCGCCCCGCAGGTCGATGGATGCGCGCGCCGCTTCGATGATGCGTCGGGCCGCCTCATCATCATCGGTCGGTATGTCACCGCCCCAGCCGTGCCTGCGCATCGGGTCATCGTGCCATCCCGGCCCGATCCGCGGGGCCCCCACGTCAAATTCAGAACATACATTTGATCGTTGATGTATGTTCTGAATCATGACGGCGACAATCGGCAAACCGGTCAGCAACCGGGACGAGGAACTGACCAGACGCGCACTGGCACATGCCAGCGCCAAGACCACCGACATGGCCGATCGCGAATTGCGGGTGCCGTTGCACTACTACCGCGACCCCAAGATCACCGAGATCGAGGAGTCTCAGATCCTGCGCCGGGTGCCGCTGGCGATCGTGCCGTCCGCGCAACTGCCCGGCGCGAATGACTACGTGGTGCGCACGGTGCTCGGTGACTCGCTGCTGGTCACCCGCGATCGGCACGGGCACAGTCACGTCCTGCTCAACTACTGCCGGCACCGTGGCGCCATCCCGGCCTGCGGATCCGGAAACGCATCGCGGTTCGTCTGTCCGTACCACGCCTGGACGTACAGGAACACCGGCGAGCTGTTCGCGGTGCCCGGGCAGGCCGGCTTCGACTCGATGAACAAGGCCGACTACGGCCTGGTCGAATTGCCCAGCCAGGAACGACACGGTTTCATCTGGGCGGTGCTCAGCGCCGATGCCACCATCGACGTCGACGCCCACCTCGGGCCGCTGGGCCCCGAACTCGCCCTGCTGGACTACGCGTCCTACGGCTATCACGCCGACAAGGAGTTCGAGTCGCAGGTGTCCTGGAAGGGTGCGCTGGAGGCCTTCGCCGAGGGGTATCACTTCCCGTTCGTGCACGGTGAGAGCGTCATCGGGCAGAACACCCTGCCCAATACCGGGGTCTATGACGAGTTCGGTAGACACCACCGAATCGGCTTCCCGTTCAACTGGATTCACGGACTCGCCGACGATCCGAGCGGATCCTGGGATCCGCAGATGAACATGGGCGTCATCTACTGGATCTACCCGAACCTGATCCTGGCCAACAGCCCGGTCGGCGTCGAGATCATCGACATGCTGCCCGCCGGTGAACCCACCCGGTGCACGGTGCGGCACAGCTGGATGGGCCGGGTACCGGCCGAGAACGACGAGATGCGGGCGAACTACGACCTGATCTACGAGGGTGTACACGCCGCCGTGCGCGACGAGGATTTTGCGATGCTGCCGCAGTGCGGCGAGGGCGTTCGGCACGGCCAGCACGATCACATGATCATCGGCCGCAACGAGATCGGCGTCCAACACATGATCAAGGTGTTCGCCGCCGAACTCGGCGTCGCGCTGCAGTAGCGGCGTGCGGAACCCGAGCGGGTTCCCGCACGTTGTTCGGACATGGCAATGCGGATGTTCGGTGTCTACCTCCTCGTCGAGCTGGCGGTGGTGGTCGCGCTGGTCTCGACCATCGGGTTCGGTTGGACCATCCTGGCGATCATGGCCACCTTCGTGGTGGGCCTCGCGCTGGCCGGCTCGCAGATCGCCCGCCACCTGGCCCGGTTGCAGTCCGCGCTGAACTCACGCTCGGCATCCTCGGAACTGGCCACCGACAGCGCCCTGGTCGCCCTCGGCGCGGTCCTGGTCGTGATCCCGGGCCTGGCCAGCTCGCTGCTCGGCGCGTTGCTGCTGCTGCCACCCACCCGGCGGGTCGCCCGCCCGGTCGCGACGGCGCTGGTCGGCCGCCGACTGGCCGCCACCCCGCTGGTGATGACCTACCCGGCCGGTTACGGACCGGCCGCAGCGCAGCGGCCGACCGGTGACTACGGCCCGACCGGTGACTACGTCGACGGCGAAGTGATCGACGTACACGATTTCCAGGACACTCCGGGCGCCCCGCACACCGACCGCACACCCGGGCCCGGAAGCCCTGATCCGACCGCACTGGAGCATCGCGTCATCCGCCCCGATTAACGTGTCACCCTCGTGACGACTCTGTTGATCAACGGGCGGGTGCACAGCCCGGCTGCCCCCGACGCCACCGCCATCGCATTCAGTGACGGCCCGGACTCCGCCGTGGTCTGGCTGGGCACCGACGACACCGCTCGATCCGAGTTTCCCGACGCCGAGGTGGTCGACCTCGCCGGGACGTTCGTGGCACCGGCGTTCGTCGACAGTCATGTGCACCTCACCGCGACCGGGCTGAGCCTGACCGGGCTTGATCTGCGCTCCGCGACCTCGCGGGAGCACTGCCTGGCACTGATCGCCGAATTCGCGGGCACCCACCCGGACGGCATCGTCTGGGGCTCCGGGTGGGACGAGTCGTCCTGGCCGGATCGCACGCCGCCCAGTACCGCCGACCTCGACGGCGTGCTCGGCGGCCGGCCCGCCTACCTCAGCCGCATCGATGTGCACTCCGCGGCCGCCTCGACCGGTCTGCGCGCCGCCACCCCCGGACTGGCCACCGCCGCGGGATTCGATCCCCAACGCCCGCTGACCGCCGATGCCCATCACCTGGCCCGCGCCGCCGCCCGGGAGCTGTTGACGGCTGCGCAGCGGCACACCGCCCAGATCGCCGCATTGGACACCGCCGCCGCGTACGGCATCGTCGCGGTCCACGAGTGCGGTGGGCCCGATATCGGCGGCCTCGACGACTGGCATGCGGTGCAGGCGCTGGACCACGGCGTGCAGATCACCGGCTACTGGGGTGAGGCCGTCGAGAGCGCCGCCGCGGCGCGGGCACTCGTCGAGGCCACCGGGGCCGCCGGACTGGCGGGGGATCTGTTCGTCGACGGCGCGCTCGGCTCACGCACGGCCTCGCTGCACAGCCCGTATGCCGATGCCGAACACACTTGCGGCAACAGCTATCTGGACACCGAGCAGATCACCGCGCACGTGCACGCGTGCACCGAAGCGGGTATCACCGCGGGGTTCCACGTCATCGGGGACGCCGCCGTCGCCGCCGTCATCGAAGCGTTGCGAGCTGTGGTCGACCGGTTCGGCGGGCCGGCCGTGGCGCGGTGCGGGCACCGGCTGGAGCACCTGGAGATGGTCACCGCCGAGCAGGCTGCCGACCTGGGCCGTTGGGGTGTGATCGGGAGCATGCAGCCCAATTTCGACGACCTGTGGGGCGGTCCGGACGGGATGTACGCACAACGGCTGGGCGCCGACCGGGCGGCGTTGCTGAATCCGTTCGCGCTGTTAGCATCCCAAGGCGTGCCCCTCGCCTTCGGCTCCGACAGCCCGGTGACCGGATTGAATCCGTGGGCGACGGTCCGCGCCGCCGTGCACCACCGCACCCCGGGTAGTGGGATATCGGCGCGGGCGGCGTTCTCCGCGGCCACCCGCGGCGCGTGGCGGGCCGGCGGAATCCGCGACGGTGCCACCGGAACCCTGGTGCCCGGCGCGCCCGCCTCCTATGCCATCTGGGACACCGGGCCGCTCGAGGTCAGCACCTCGGCCACCGATGCCGCCGCGCGCTGGTCGACCGACCCGCGGTCGCGGGTCCCCGCCCTGCCTCGACTGGACGCCGACACCGAGTTGCCGCGCTGCCTGCGCACGGTGCACCGGGGCGCGGTGCTCCATGGCTGATCCCAGCGACACCGGCGCCGACACCGACGCGGCCGAACACGAGCCGTCGGCCGACGAGCCGGTCGAGGAGACACCGGCCGAACCGGGCCGCGGCGCCCGGTTCTTCGTCGCGGCCCGCCGGGCCCTGACCATCCGCCTGACCCGGCTGATCGCCTCTGTGGCGGGCGGCTGGCTGCTGTATTCGACCTTCCCGCCGCTGGGCTGGTGGTGGGCCGCGTTCCCGGCGCTGGCGTTGCTCGGCTGGGTGCTCACCCGACAGCAGACCACCCGCGCCGGGGGCTTCGGCTACGGCCTGCTGTTCGGGCTCGCATTCAACCTGCCGCTGCTGCCGTGGATCGGTCTGTTCGTCGGCACCGGCCCGTGGCTGGCGCTGGCGCTGCTGCAGGCCCTGTTCCCGGCACTGTTCGGGCTGGTGGCCGTGCACGTGCGCGCGCTGCCGGGATGGCCGGTGTGGTTCGCCGCGGAATGGGCGGTCCAGGAATGGCTGAAGTCCAGCGTGCCGTTCGGAGGTTTCCCGTGGGGCGTCCTCGGCTTCGGACAGACCGAGGGGCCACTGCTGCCACTGGCCCAGCTCGGCGGCGCCCCGCTGGTATCGGTGGCCACCGCGCTGATCGGGTTCAGCCTGACCGCACTGACGTTGGAGATCGTGCTGTGGTGGCGGCGCAGCCACCCGCACGCCAGCTCGGATGCCGCCCGCCCGGAGGCCGTCCTGCCCGGCATGCTGATCTGCCTGGTGCTGCTGGCCACCGCCCTGGTGTGGCCCGGGGTGCGTCAGTCCGGTGCGGGAGCCGGTGAGCATCCCGCCGTCACCGTCGCCGCGGTCCAGGGCAACGTGCCGCGACTCGGCCTGGATTTCAACGCTCAGCGCCGGGCGGTGCTGGACAACCATGTCCAGCAGACACTGCGGTTGGCCGACGATGTGCGGGCCGGCCGGGCACCGCAGCCCATGGTGGTGATCTGGCCGGAGAACTCCTCGGATATCGACCCGCTGCGTAACACCGACGCGGCCGCCCAGATCGATGAGGCCGCCCGCGCCATCGGGGTGCCGATTCTGGTGGGCACCGTGTTGGCCGCCCCGGAGTACACCCGCGATCTCCCGGTCACCAACAACTCAGTGCTGGTCTGGGATTCCGAGAACGGACCGCAGGACCGCCACGACAAACGCATCGTGCAGCCATTCGGGGAATACCTGCCCTGGCGCGACTTCTTCAGCAAGTTCTCGTCCTACGCCGCGCGGGCGGGCTATTTCGTCCCCGGCCACGACAACGGTGTGGTGCAGGCCGCCGGTATCCCGATCGGGGTGGCCACCTGCTGGGAGGTGATCTTCGACCGGGCGGTGCGCGAGTCGGTTCTCAGCGGCGCCCAGCTGCTGGCCATTCCCAGCAACAACGCGACCTTCGACGAGACGATGAGTGTGCAGCAGCTGGCCTTCGCCCGGCTGCGGGCCGTCGAGCACGATCGCTACGTGGTGGTGGCCGGAACGACCGGCATCAGCGCGGTGATTGCGCCGGACGGTCGTGAGCTCGCGCGCACCGATTGGTTCCAGCCGGCCTACCTGGACACCGCCGTGAAGCTGCGCTCCAACCTGACGTTCGCCACCGAGTGGGGACCCGTGGTGCAGGCGGTGCTGGTGGGTCTCGGCCTTGCGGCTGTGGTGGCCGCCATGCTGCACAATGGGAGGTTCGTGCGTCGACGGCACTCCGCCGCGCGCACCGAGGATCGGCCCGACCTGGGCAGTGAGGACGCGAAGACAGTATGACCTCGATTGGTGATCCGGGGGCTCCCAGCCGGCGGACGCTGGTGATCATCCCCACGTACAACGAACGCGACAACCTGCCGCTGATCGTCGGCCGGGTGCACGCGGCCACCCCGCAGGTCCACATCCTCATCGTCGACGACGGCAGCCCGGACGGCACCGGGCAGCTCGCCGACGAATTGTCGTTGGCCGACCCCGACCGGGTGCACGTCATGCACCGGGTCAGCAAGGACGGGCTGGGTGCGGCGTACCTGGCCGGTTTCGCGTGGGGCCTGGGCCGGGAGTACTCGGTCCTGGTCGAGATGGACGCCGACGGCAGCCATGCGCCCGAGGAGCTGCATCGGCTGCTTGCCGCCGTCGATGACGGCGCCGATGTGGTGATCGGTTCGCGCTACGTGCCCGGCGGTGCGATCCGCAACTGGCCGCGGCGTCGGTTCGCCCTGTCCAAGACCGCCAACACCTATGCCAGGGTGCTGCTCGGTGTGGGCATCAAGGACATCACCGCCGGCTACCGGGCCTACCGGCGCGAGGTGCTGGAGAAGATCGACCTGTCCGCCGTGGACTCGAAGGGCTACTGCTTCCAGATCGACCTGACCTGGCGGGCCATCAACGCCGGCTTCACCGTGGTCGAGGTGCCCATCACCTTCTCCGAGCGTGAACTCGGTGTCTCCAAGATGAGCGGTTCGAATATCCGCGAGGCGATGTTCAAGGTCGCCGAATGGGGTCTGCGCGGTCGGGTCGACCGCGCCCGTGGTGTCGCCAGCAGGCCGGCACAGCTCTAGGAGCTGCGCCGGCCCGGCGGCGGGGGATTACCCGCGGCGCTTGGTCTTGATGATGTCGAGCCGCTCCTTGAGCAGCTCTTCGAGCTCTTCCACCGACCGACGCTCAAGCAGCATGTCCCAGTGGGTACGGGGCGGCTTGACCTTCTTGGGCTCCGGGACGTCACCGTCGATCAGGGTGCCTTCCATGCCGTTCTTGCACGGCCAGGTGCCCGGGATCTCGGCATCGTCGGCGAACGGAACCTCGAATTCCTCGCCGTTGTCGGTGCGGTAGCGCGCGACCTGGCGTGGCGCCAGATCATGGTTGCGATCGGTTTCGTAGCTCACGGCACCGAGGCGGCTGCCTCTCAGGACACGATCAGCCATCGTCAACTCTCCTTCAACACGCGCATTTTCGTCCGGAGGATCAACGCAGCGGATGCGCACATAGTTCCCGGACTCAACTGACCAGGATACGGCAGATACTGGGATACCCCGGCCAGGCCGTCTACAGTCGGCCCGTGACATCCGCTACGCCGGGGACTTCGGCATCGCCGGGTCGTTCCGCTGCGCGACGGCGCCGGTCCCAGCCGTGCCGCTGGTGTGGCCGGGAGGTGCCCGACGCCGGTATGGGCCGCCGCCGCCAATATTGCCGGCAATCGTGTCGCCAGCGCGCCTACGAACAGCGCGCACAGGTCAAAGGCACCTCGGTGGCACCGGACGCGGTGGTGCTCAGTGCCGACGAGGCGGCCGACCTGTCCGACCGGTTGTTCCAGCTGCGCTGTGCCGCCGAGGATGTGAACACCGCCGTGGCCGAAGGCGCCGAAGCAGCCGAGCTCGCGGCGCTCTGCGAGGATCTGCTGCGTGCCGCGAAGGCCGCCGACGGCTGGCGCTGACGGTGCCCGCCGACGACCACGACAACCCCGGCGTCTGGCGTTTTGGCGAGTTCGTCCTGGACACCAAACGCTACGAGCTACGCCGCGACGGCGCCGTGGTGCATGTCGAACCGCAGGTTTTCGATGTGCTGACCCAGCTGGTGTCCCATCACGACCGGTTCGTCGGCAAGGAGGAGCTGTTCGACGCGGTCTGGGGTGGCCGGTTCGTCGGGGAGGCCGCGCTGACCAGCCGCATCAAGGCCGCACGGCGGGCTCTCGGCGACGACGGTGAATCGCAGCGTTTCATCCGCACCGTCCGTGGCCGTGGCTATCAGTTCGTCGGCACGCTCATCGCAGCCCAGCCCCCTGTGCCGCCGGCGCCGCGCCAACACATCGCGTTCTGCCGCGCCGCCGACGGGGTCCGGTTGGCCTACGCGGAAGTCGGTCAGGGGCCACCGCTGGTCCGTGCCGCGAACTGGATGACCCACCTGGGTTATGACATCGAGAGCCCGGTGTGGCGGCATTGGGTGCGCGACCTCGCCGCCGCACATACCTTCATCCGCTACGACGAGCGCGGCTGCGGACTATCCGATTGGGACGCCGAGGATTTCACCTTCGATGACTGGGTCACCGATCTGGAGTCGGTGGTCGAGGCCCTCGGACTGGACCGTTTCCCGCTGCTCGGTGTCTCGCAGGGCGGCGCGGTGGCTGTGGCCTATGCGGCCCGCCATCCCGACCGGGTCACCCATCTGGTGCTGTGCGGCGCCTATGCCCGCGGCCGCGCCGTGCGGGCCGTGGGGGAGGACGAGAAGCGCGCCGCGGCACTGGATCTGGAGCTCGCCAGAGTCGGGTGGGGGCGCGACGACCCGGCCTTCCGGCAGGTCTTCGCAGCACAGTTCCAGCCCGACGGCACGCGCGCGGACTGGGAGGCCTTCGACCATCTGCAGCGGCGGACCACCTCACCGGAGAACGCGGTGCGCTTCCTTGACGAGTTCGGTCGCATCGACGTGCGCGACGAAGCCCAGCGGGTGTCCTGTCCGACACTGATCATGCATTCCGCCGACGACCGTCGGGTCCCGATGCGTTACGGCGAGGAGCTGGCGACACTGATCCCCGATTCCCGGCTGGTGGCCCTGCACAGCAACAACCATCTGCTCACCGAGAGCGAACCGGCCTGGCAGGTGTTCCGTACCGAGCTGGCCGCGTTCCTGGGCACCTCCGGCGCCTGACCCTGGGTTTCTCCACACAATCTCCATACAAACTCCATGCGCGCGGACACCGCGGCAGACCAAGCTGAACCCATGAGACACATCCCGCGCACGCTGCTCGTCGGCGTCGCCACCGCGCTGGCCCTGGGCACCGTGGCGGCCTGTTCGGGCGCGCCGCAAACACCCACGGCGACAGCCACTCCGGCGTCCCCGGCCGCCTCGTTTCCGGCATCGGCCAAGTACATCGCCGACATGCCTGCCGCGGACGGCCGCACCATGACCATCGGCATCGCCGTCGACGGTGACGAGTTCGCCGCCTACGCCTGCAACGGCGTCGACGACGAGGCCTGGTTCTTCGGTGACCAGAGCGACGGCAACATCACCGCCGACGGAAAGTTCCGCGACACCCTGACCGCCCGGGTCGAGGGTGATGACGTCGTCGGCGACCTCGCCATGAACGGGATCTCCTACCGATTCACCGCGGCCTCGGTGCCCGCGCCGGCCGGCATGTACACCGGCGAACTGAACGGCACCCGGGCCACCTGGGTGGTGCGCCCGGGCGACTCGGCCACCGGTGTCGAGGTGACTGCCCGCCCCGCAGCCACCGGCGGACCCGACCCGGCCACGCTGGACGATCAGCAGTTCCGCGCCACAGTGCGCAACATCCGTGATCTCGGGCCGGCCTCGCCGATCCTGTCGTTGGACAACGGATCCGGGACTGCCGATATCGGCGGCCAGGTGGTGACACTGACCGTCGTGAACGGCGACTTCCGCCTCTGAGTCCTCAGCAGGCCAGCCGAACCCCGATACCCGGTGGGGCCTCGGCCGCGGTCAGACAACCGAATCCGTCGACACCGTCGGCCGCGAGCCGTACCCCGGATCGGTCGGCGTAGTTGACACACAACACGGCCGCGGTGTCGGCGCGGCAGCGGAAGTCGCCGAAGGTCAGGGTGTCCCCGGCAGGCAGGGTAGCGCCCCGGCCGTCCCGGAACGGACCGGGGTCACCGCGCACCGAACCGATCTCGACGTTCGCACCGTCGAAGTCGACCCAGTTGCCCTTCCACACCGAGATCGCATCCGGGGGCCGCGGCGGCGGGTTATCGAGGTCCACCAGGCAGGCCAGCGCGCCGTCGCGGTAGGCCGCGGTGCTGATGCAGTTGACGGTATCGGTGCTGAAGGCCACGCCCTCGACCGTGCCGGCGGCCCCGTCGCGCGTGACCTCGGTGAACTGCGCGGCCGGTACCGGTTGCCCGGCTTCGATCCAGGCGATCACCGCCGCCACGTCGGTGCCCGGCACCGGAGTCGCCGAGATCGTCGTGGTGGTGGCCGTGGTCGACGGTGTGGTGGTGTCCGCTCGGGTTGAGTCGGCCGTCTTGGCGGGCACCGAGAGCGGTGTGCGTGCCGGGATGGTGTCCTGTCCCCAGGAACACCCCGCGACCAGCGCCGATGTCGCCACCACCAGCATCCATCGCATCCGGCCAGGGTAGCGGGCAGCGACGCGACCGGCGCAACGTACGGCGTCGCGCGGGTTTTTCGCTAACGTCGGCGGCATGCACGAACACACGGTGCGGGCCCGAATCAGCACGGGCACCGTCGAGGGCTTCACCAGGGACGGTGTGCATCGCTGGCGCTCCATCCCGTATGCGAAACCGCCGGTGGGCACCTTGCGCTATCGGGACCCTGTGCCGGCGCAACCCTGGCCCGGCGTGCGGTACTGCCATGGGTTCACCTATTGCGCCCCGCAACAGAAGATGTACACCCTGCTCGGGGTCGGTCGATACCAGCCGATGAGTGAGGATTGCCTGACGGTCAATGTCGTCACCCCGGAGAACCCGGATTCCGAGTCCTTGCCGGTGATGTTCTTCATCCACGGCGGCGGCTACATCATGGGCAGTTCGGCGACCCCGATCTACGACGGTGTCTCGCTCGCCAAGCGGGGTTGTGTATTCGTCTCGGTGAACTACCGACTCGGGGCGCTGGGCTGTTTCGACCTGTCCGCGCTGTCCACGGCCGAACATCGCATCGACGGCAACCTGTTCCTCGCCGATCTGCTGCTCGCACTGCGCTGGGTGCAGGACAACATCGCGGTGTTCGGCGGCGATCCGGACAATGTGACGATCTTCGGCGAAAGTGCCGGCGCACACGCAGTAGCCACCCTGATGGCGGTTCCCGCGGCGAAAGGCCTTTTTGCCCAGGCTGTTTCACAGAGCCCGGCCAGCGGCATGGTGCGCACACCGGAGGCTGCGGCGGTGTTCGCCGAACAGTTCGCCGGCCTGCTCGGCGCATCGGCGGGCGAGGGTGCCGCCGCGGTCATGGCGGCCCGGCCCGCGGAACTGGTCACCGCGCTGGACAAACTGATCGCGCGTGGCGGGCGGGACATGCCGGGTGCGTTTCCCGCCGGACCGACCTGCGGTACCGAACTGCTGCCGCAGGATCCGGTGGCCGCCATGATATCCGGAGCCGCACACCCATTGCCGCTGATCGTCGGCACCAATGCCGACGAGGGCCGGCTGTTCACCCGATTCATGCAGCTGTTGCCGATGACCGAGCAGAGCATCGAGATGCTGCTGGCCGGCGCCGACGGTGACACCCGTGCCCGGATCCTGGCCGCGTATCCGGACTATCCGGCTCGCCGGGCGTGTATCCGGCTCGGTGGCGACTTCGCTTTCGGTTCGGCGGCTTGGGATATCGCCAATGCGCACAGCGAGCACGCGCCGACCTTCGTCTACCGGTACGACTACGCGCCGCGCATCCTGAACTGGTCGGGGATGGGCGCCACGCACGCCACCGAACTGTTGGCGGTGTTCGGTATCTACCGCACCCGGGTCGGCGGCCTGCTCACCGTAGCGGCCGACGGTGGGTCCGCCCGCCGGGTCAGCCGTGAGGTGCAGTACCGGTGGGGTGAATTCAGCCGTACCGGGTCGCCCGGTGAGGGCTGGCCCCGCTACGACGACAGCATGCGGGCGGTGCTGGTGTTCGACCGGCAGACCCACCTCGAATACGACCCGCATGCCGAGCGCCGACGTGCCTGGGCCGGGTTCACCCTGTCGGCCCGGTAACGGCTTGTGCCGAACGGCCTGCGCGGCGAGGTCGGGTGTGGTTGCGTATTCGGATGACACACCCGCTGGATCCACTGGGTCTCGACGAATTCACCGCTGTCGCTGCGATCCTGGGTCGTGAGCACGGCGTCGGCGACGGTTGGCGCTTCGCGTCGATCGAACTCGCCGAGCCCACAAAAGCGGAGCTGCGCAGCTTCGAGGAGGGTGGCCCGACACCACCGCGCCGTGCGCTGGCGGTGTGCTTGAATCGGGCGGCCAACAGCACCCACAAGGCTCTGGTATCGCTGACCGAGGACCGGGTGGAATCCTTCGAGCACATCCCCGGGGTGCAGCCGAACTTCACCGTCGACGAGTTCAACGAATGTGATCAGCTGCTGCGCACCCATCCCGAGTTGCTCGCCGCCCTGGCGCGCCGCGGTATCGACGATATCGACCTGGTGTTCTTCGACACCTGGACCTACGGGGACGCCGTCGCACCGCCCGAGTTCGCCGGGCGCCGACTCGGCTGGTCGGACACCTGGCTCAAGGACGGGCCCGGGATGAACCCGTACGCACACCTGATCAGCGGGTTGCACTGCGTCCTCGACGTCAACACCATGGAGGTGCTGCGCGTCGAGGACGGTGCACACATCGATATCCCGGCCGTCATGGGCGAATACGCCCCGCGCCACCTCCCCGAACACATCCGGGCCGGTATGCGGCGTGACGATCTCGCCCCGCTGCACATCAGCCAACCCGAGGGCCCGTCGTTCATCCTGGACGGCAACCTGTTGCGCTGGCAGAACTGGTCGCTGCGGGTCGGATTCAACTATCGCGAGGGCATGGTGCTGCACACCGTGCGCTACCGCGACGGGGACCGCGACCGCCCGGTGGCGCACCGGCTGTCGTTCGCCGAAATGGTGGTGCCCTACCGGGATCCGTCCGCCGACCACTACCGGCGCACCGCCTTCGACATCGGCGAGTGGGGCCTGGGTTTCATGACCACCTCGCTGACCCTGGGCTGTGACTGCCTCGGCGAGATCCGTTATCTGGACGCGGTTCTGCACGACAGCACGGGTGCGCCGTACACCATCACGAACGCCATCTGCATCCACGAGGAGGATGGCGCGGTGCTGTGGAAGCACGTTGACCATCACACCGGCGCCGAGGTACGCCGGATGCGCAGGCTGACCATCTCCTTCCACGTCACCGTGGCCAACTACGAGTACCTGGTCTACTGGCGGCTCTACCAGGACGGCAACATCGAATGTGAGGTCCGGGCCACCGGCATCATGGTCACCACCCCACTGGCGGCCGGGGCACCCAACCCGAACGGCACCCTGGTCGACGAACGCACCTACGCGCCCTATCACCAGCACTTCCTGGTGGCACGACTGGACCTCGACGTCGACGGGCCCGACAACACGGTATTCATGTCCGAGTCCTACGCCGAGCCGATCGGACCGGACAATCCGCACGGCCTGTCCCTGGTCACCCGCAATGTGGCGTTGCGCACCGAGCAGGACGGTAAACAGGACGTCGACTTCGCCACCCAGCGCGGCTGGAAGATCGTCAACACCAATGTGCGCAACGGCCTGGGCACCCACCCGGCGTACAAGCTGGTGCCCACCGGGGCGATCCCGGCCATGTTCGATCCGGCGTCCCCGGTGCTGCAGCGCGCCAACGTCATCGGGCACACCCTGTGGGTGACGCCCAATAGTCCCGATGAACGCTGGCCCGCAGGGGAATTCGTCAACCAGTCGGTTTCCGATACCGGCCTGGGCGTGTGGACCCAGGCCAACCGGTCCATCGAGAACACCGATGTTGTGCTCTGGTACGTGTTCGGCATCCACCACATCACCCGGCCCGAGGACTGGCCGGTGATGCCTGTCGACGTGGTGTCGTTCTGGCTGAAACCGTTCGGCTTCTTCGACCGCAACCCCGCGCTGGATGTGGCCGCGACACCCGCCGAATGCCATAACAGTTGACACCTGTCATGTGTGACGCGCACCACTGCTAGGTTGCGTCTGTGCAACTGACACTGATCGAACGGCCAGGAGATCTCACCGACGAATGGCTGACCGCGGCACTCGGCGGCGCGACGGTCATCGGCCACGAGGTCCAGCGGATCGGCACCGGTCAGATGAGCGAGTGCTACCGGGTGACGCTGCGCTACAGGACGGGCGAGAGTGGACCGGACTCGGTGGTGCTCAAGGTCGCCGCCGCCGACCCGAACAGCCGGCAGACCGGTCTGGCGCTGGGACTCTACGAGCGTGAGGTGCGGTTCTACGCCGAGATCGCACCCACCTTGTCCGGTCCGTTCGCACCCTGCCATCACCATGCCTACGATGCCGAGACCGGAGCGTTCGATCTGTTGCTCGATGATGCCGCACCGGCAACCGTGGGTGACGAGATCCGCGGCGCCACAGCCGAACAGGCCATGCTGGCGCTGGCACAGCTGGGCCGGGTACACGGTTCGTTGCTGGGTGATGACGGGCCGGCCCAGGCCGATTGGCTCAACCGCGAGGCCCCGGTGAGCCAAGCCCTGCTGGCCGGGCTGTGGGCCGGGTTCGTCGAACGGTTCGGCGACCGCATCACCGCCGAGCACCGCCAGGTGTGTGAGCGATTGGTGGCGGTGTTCGACGACCATCTGGCCGGTGAGGCCCGCGCGGTACAGGGCCTGGTGCACGGGGACTACCGGTTGGACAACATGCTCTTCGGCGAGGCCGGGGCGCAGCGGCCACTGACGGTGGTGGACTGGCAGACCGTCACCCGAGGACCGGCCCTGACCGATGTCGCCTACTTCCTCGGTTGCGCCTTGCCCGATGACCTGCGGCGGGGCCACTATGACGCGCTGCTGGGTAGCTATCACGAGGCACTCGGCCCGGATTCACCACTGACCCTGGCCGATGTCCGCGAAGGGGTCCGGCACGCGAGCTTCTTCGGGGTCATGATGGCCATCGTCTCCTCGATGCTGGTGCAGCGCACCGCACGCGGTGACGAGATGTTCATGACGATGCTGGCCCGGCATTGTGCACATGTGCTCGACACCGACGCCCTCGCGGTGTTACCGGACGCGTCCACCCCGGAACCGTTGACCCCGGATCCCGCCGACGAGGGACCGCATCCGGCCACCGACGAGCCGCTGTGGAACGAGAGCTGGTACTTCGACTTCGTCGACGCCGCACAGGGTATCGGCGGTTGGGTGCGGCTGGGGCTGGTGCCCAATCAGCAGACCGCGTGGGTCCAGGCGCTGCTGTGCGGGCCCGGATTGCCGACCATCGTGATCAACGACCTGGCGGTGGCCCTGCCCGCCGATCCGGCCGCCGTGCGCACCGAGGATGTGACGCTGGATCTCGTGGCGACCACACCGTTGCAGAGCTATCGCGTGACATTGCGGGGCCGCGGGCACGCCCATGACGATCCGGCGATGTTACTGCGGTCGGACGCCGCCGCAGGCAGGCCGGTGGACATCGCGCTGGACCTGGAATTCGCCACCGTCAGCACGCCATATCTGTATCGACTCACCCCGCGGTATGAGATCGCCTGCACGGTAACAGGTTCGGCGTCCGCGGACGGCCGGCACTACGACCTGGCGGTCGTCCCGGGCCAACGCGACCATTCCTGGGGCGTTCGCGACTGGTGGAGCATGGAGTGGGTGTGGAGCGCCCTGCACCTCGACGACGGCACCCACCTACATGGGGTGGACCTGCGGATCCCCGGGATGGGGCCACTGGGTGTGGGATACCTGCAGCGCGCGGGCGAACGTCTGCTCGAGCTCAGTGGTGTCACCGCCACCGAGGAGTTCGGTGCCGATGATCTGCCCATCACGACCGCGCTCTTGTTGATCCCGGGTGATGTCGAGGTGGTGGCCACGGTTGCCGGCCACGCCCCGGTGCTGCTGACCGCACCGGACGGTCGACTGAGCCGGTTCCCGCGGGCCTGGGCGACGGTGAAGACCGCCGACGGTCGCACCGGGGTCGGCTGGTTGGAGTGGAACCGCAACGGCGCAGGCACATCCGGTCAGTAGGTGTCGTTGTCCAGGTCGCCGCGATCCAGTCCCATCGGGGTGGCAGCGGGAACATCGCCGCCGGCGACCACCAACCTGGTCAACGGTGTCAGCACCCGGAACAGGGTGGCCAGATCGTCCTCGGACAGGACATCGAACGCGCACAGCGCCAGTCGGTCGGTGGCCTCCTCGATCTCGGCCTTGAGCGCAGCGCCGGCAGTGGTCAGCGTCCCGTCACTGCCGAGCAGGCCACGGTCGGCCAGCCGATCGACCTGCTGTTGCCACAGCGAGTCGTCATAGTCGCGGCTGCGCTTGATCATCTCGGCCGGCACCCGGTCCGCCGCGGCATGCAGCACATTGGATTCGCGGCCGCTGACCCCGAACACGTTGAGAACCGCGATATGGCCGTCGCCTCGGTGCTCGCGTAGCAGGGTGGTGGCGTGCCAGAGCTGCGCCAGCGGATCCTGCGGCCACGGCAGGGCCAGATTCGCGGCGAACAGCGCCCGCCCGTCCAGTGGTGCGTCGCGTGCCGCCCGGGCCAGCAGCGTGGCGGCGGCCGAGACCCCGTCGGAGAGCCCGTAACGACGCAGGGTCGCGACCGCGGACTCCTCGCGGACCCGAAGCACCGCTTCCGGTGACGCGATCTCCCAGACCTGCGGCAGCGCCTTGGCCACCCGGTGCGGCGCGAAGTTGTAGAACACCGAGGTGACCAGCTCGGGGGAGACGTTTCCCAACGGCGCCGAGCGGGCCGCGAAGTAGCCGCTCCAGAATCCGCGGTAGCCGAGCGCATCGAGCGCACCACGGGTTTCCGGGGCGAAGTAGGTGACGGCGTGTATCGGCTCGAGCCGGTCGAACAGCCGGCGCGCGACGGTGGTCGGTCGACTCATGCCGCCAGTCAAGCACGTGCCCTCAGGCGGTCCGGACGGCCACCCCGCGGATGACGGTGTCACGCGAGTGCACCAGCGCCCGGTCGGTTCCGAGCTCGCGCAGGATGTTCTCCGGGATCCACTGCACCCCGATCACCGACCTGGCCAGCATGTCGGCGTTCGGACTGTCGATCCGTATCTCACCCGAACGGATACCTTCGGACAGCATGGTTTTCATCTGCCGCACCCGGGTCGAGAACGACCAGCCCGGATCGGCGATATCGGGCGGAGACTGGCGCATCCACGCCAACTGGATCCGGAATTCGTCGGGAAACTGGTCGAGTGCGTTGATGTTCAACCAGCTCAACGCATCCAGCTTGGCCAGCGGCGTGGAATCCGATCGCAGCACCTCACTCCAGCCGGTACCGACCTTGTGCCCGAACGCCATCATGATCGACATCAGCAGCTCGTCCTTGGAGCCGATGATCCGGTACACCGTGCCGGTCCCGATCCCCGCAGCCGAGGCGATGTCCCGGATGGTCGTCATCTCGTAACCGCGCCTGCCGAACTCGGCGCGGGCCACCGCACGGACGTGGGCGGCTTTGTCACCGCCCGCCGGCTCGGAGTTCTCCGCCCACCCCTTGATGACCTCGTCGGCCGCGGCAAAGGCGGCGGAGCGGTCCAGCTCGGTGTCCGACAACGCTTCGCTGGCCAACCCGTGCAGGTGGATCCGGCACAGCAGGCCGGCGACCTGATCACTGGTGCCCTTGTGCCGGATGACGTCGAGTCCGACGTGCAACATGCTCTGGCACAGCCGGTCGGCCAGGGTCGGCAGATCCAGCTCGGGCCGGATGTAGCCGCTCCAGCGACCGGCCCGCAGCAGCTGCAGCATCGCGGACTGGATTCCGGCCGGGCGACGTTTGGTCAGCTCGATCAGTTCGGGGTCGGCACTGGGCCCCTCGTAGAACGACATCTGCAGCGCGGCACGGTGCGCGACCGCACATCGCGCGACGGCACAGCCGAGGTCGACGATCTGCTCTTCGATCGGACGCGGGTCCGGTGAATCCAGCCCGCGCAACGCCTGTTCGCCGACCACGTCGAGCGCGTCGTGGTAGCGCCGGGTCAGTTCGACGAGGATCGCTTCCTTGGACTCGAAATGGTGGTAGAGGCTGCCCGCCAGGATGCCCGCGGCATCGGCGATCTGCTGTAGCGAACTGCGCAAACCGGATTCGGCGATCACATCGTTGGCGGTGCGCAGGATCTCGGTGCGGCGACGGTCCGGCGGGGCTGATGGTTGCTCGATCATCGGCTCCCTTTGCTGTCGACTCGAACCGTGTGCGAACCACAAGTCTACGACCACACGCCGTGCCATCGGTGGATTGCATCACCCCAGCGCATCGGGCTGTGCTCTGCCCCGGCAAGTATTCGATTGATTGAGACCAGCAGAGCCGACGAATAGCGTCGGGACAAATATTTGGTATGGTCGCCGGAAGCAGTGCCGCGGGCGCGATGCTCGACCGCGCACCGGGCGATCGCGCAGCCGAGGTCGGTGAGTTGTTCGGCCACCGACCGCGGCGCGGCGCCATCGAGCCGGGCCAGCTCGACGAGGATGGCCTCCTTCGATTCGAAATGGTGGTACAGGCTGCCGGCCAGAATGCCTGCCGCGTCGGCGATCTGCTGCAGTGAACTACGTAGTCCGGTTGTCGCGATGACGGTGTTGGCCGTCTTGACGATTTCGGACCGCCGGGTCGCGTCGGTCGCTGTCATTATCAGCTGCCCGGCTCGGGGAAGGAAACATCGGCGTTGCCCGGCATGGCGCTGATCCCTCGTCGGTCACACACCTGCAGGACCTCGTCGATGATGGATTCCGGCACGATGAACCCCTGGATGCCGGAGATCTCCGGCAGATGCCGCTCGATGTCTTCGGCGGTGGGCCGACTGTCGGCATCGGCCAGCCAGCCGTCGCCGAGTCCGACGAAGACGCGGGCATAGCGGCCCGCGCACGCCGAGTAGTTGTGATGTGTGAAGGTGCACGCGCGGCTCGCGAGGAAGGTCACCAACGGCACCACCAACTCGGGCCGGATGGCCTGCATGAAACCCGATTCGGCAAGGAACGACTCGTCACCGACGGTCTCGGTCACCATACGTGAAAAGCCGGTGGGAAGAACGGTGTTGGACAACACGCCGTGTGCAGCGCCCTCGATGGCGATGACATTGGACAGCCCGACGAGTCCGGTCTTGGCCGCGGCATAGTGGGCCTCCATCGGCTGGCCGAAGTTGCCCGCAGATGAGGAGATGAATACGAACCGACCGTAGTTCTGCTGTCGCATCACCCGATAGGCCGGTTGACTCAGGTAGAAGGCGCCATCGAGATGGACCCGCAGCATCTGACGCCACTGATCGACGGAGATGTCCTCGAACGGGATGCTGTTGAAGATGCCCGCATTGCTCACGACAATGTCGAGGCGGCCGAAAGACCCCACTGCGGTATCAACGATTGCCTGGCCGCCCTGCGGGTCGGCCACCGAGTCGTACGAGGCCACCGCACGCCTACCGGCCCCCGTGATCTCCTCGACGACCCGGTCGGCGACCGCGGTATCTGCACCGTCGCCGCCCATGGTCCCGCCGATGTCGTTGACCACGACCGACGCGCCCCTGGCCGCGAGGTCCAGCGCGTACAGCCTGCCCAGTCCGCGGCCGGAACCTGTGACGATCGCAACCTGGCCGGTGAGGTCGATCATGCTGTGCTCCTTATCAATTCGCGTCCGGCCTCATCGGGGTAACTGAAATCGACCGTTCTCGGCGACCTCACGACCATTGACTTCTCGCGTGCTCGAACTCTACGGTGGAACAGATATTTGGTCAACAACGGAGATTCGGGGGTGATTCAATGCCCGACACCGACCGTTTCGCAGGTCTCGGCATGCTGGCCTCTGTGTTCGCCGGCCGGCCGACGGCGGTTGCACCGGGACAACCGGGCAAGCCGCCGTGGACCGATGGACAGACGATCTTCGTCGACCCCGCCGCCGACAGCGGTCGGCAGCTTGAATCCATTGCCGTGCAGTCATCTTTGATCGCCGCGGGCAGCCTCGAACCTGAGGTGATGCGGGATCTGACCCGCCGCGCCAAGGTGACCGCGCGGTACCTGCGCCTTGAAGCTCACCGCGCAATTGTCGCCAACGAGGCCATCTTGCCCGGGACGCTGGGCAACCTCGGTGACCGTGGGATCGCCGCTCGCAGTAGCTCACCGACGATGTCGCTGTCGATCGCCGCCGGAAGCGATGTGCTCGAAGATCTACCGACAGTCTTCGGGGTGATCGTGCCCAAGCGTGTGCTGGCGACCAGCAGTCGGGTGGGGCCCCAGGGCGACCGCGCGACAGTCGCACACGTCCCGCGCCGTCCGGATTCCGCACCGGCCCTTGAGGAACTCGACGACGGCGAGGTCGATGACACCGATGACCCGGACCTGTTCAGCAGCCCCGTCGGTGGTGGTGGTTTCATCGGCAATCTGCTGAAGAAGATGTTGTCACCGGCGCGCAAGACGAGCCATGGTGACGGGCCGCCCGGAGCGGATTCGCCGACACATCGGGTGAACTCGGCCAGACGTGGCGCGAATGCCGTCTCATCGCTGGCGGCGGTGACCGCCGAAGAGGGCGGCGACCCGGCGAGTCAGGGGTGGACCTACCCGGAGTGGGATGCCGAGCACAAGAGTTACAGGCCCGGCTGGTGCACGGTGCGCGAGGTGGAGCCGCGGGTCAAGGCCACCGCCGAGAGGCAGATCGCGGGCGCGGTCGGGGTCCGGCGACCACTGGCCCGGCTGGGGATGGGCCTACACCGCAGACACCGCCAGTCCCAGGGTGACGATATCGACATCGACGCGGCCGTCGAGGCACACGTGGAGGCCAGGGCGGGATCGGTACCCGATGAGAACACCTATCTGGACAGCCTGCGTAGGCGCCGGGACCTGTCGGTGCTGCTGCTGCTCGACATCTCCGGTTCCACCGCCGAGCCCGGGTCGGCCGGTCGTACGGTGCACCAGCAACAACGCGAGGCGGTGTCCCAGATGATGATCGCCCTGCACGACCTGGGCGACCGCGTGAGTGTGTACGGGTACTTCTCCCATGGGCGCCAGAACGTGACGATGATGCCCGTCAAGAGATTCGGCGACCACCTGGACGCCCGGGTCGCCGCCCGGCTCAACAGTCTTGAACCGGGCGCATATTCACGGCTGGGGGCGGCCATCCGGCACGGATCGGCCGTGCTGGCGGCTCAGGGCGGCACCTCGCGGCGGCTGTTGGTCGTGGTGTCCGACGGTTTGGCCTATGACCACGGTTACGAGCGTGCCTACGGTGCCGCCGACGCGCGGCGGGCGCTGTCGGAAGCCCGCAGGCGTGGCACCGGATGTGTCTGCCTCACCGTCGGAGCCGGCACCGAAGTCGCGGCACTGCGCAGGGTGTTCGGCACCGCCGCACACTCGTCGGTCGGCCACCCCGACCAACTCGCCGGTGTGATCGGACCGCTGTTCCGGTCCGCGGTGCGGGCCGCCGAGGTCCGCCGGCGGGTCGGCTGAGCACCGACGTGCCGCTATGCACCGCACCGAGGCGGTCGAGGAAGGAATCCCATGTCCAGCGAGATCCGAACTGTCCCTGACGCTGCCCGGCGCAACGGCGCGCAGGAGACGCCCGCACCGTACTACGCACCGGTCGGCGACGAGACCGCGGTGTTCAAGGCCGCGTGGCGGCAGGGACTGTCGGTGGTGCTGAAGGGTCCGACCGGGTGCGGCAAGACGCGCTTCGTCGAGGCCATGGCCCACGAACTCGGCAGACCGCTGATCACCGTTGCCTGCCACGACGATCTGACCACCGCAGATCTGGTCGGCCGCTACCTGCTGCGCGGTGACGAGACGGTGTGGGTCGACGGACCGCTGACGCGCGCGGTGCGAGAAGGGGCGATCTGCTACCTCGACGAGGTCGTCGAGGCACGCCAGGACACCACCGTCGTCCTGCATCCGCTGGCCGACCACCGCCGTCAACTCCCCATCGAGCGCCTCGGGGTGACCCTGGACGCGGCTCCGGGATTCGGACTGGTGGTGTCGTACAACCCCGGCTACCAGAGTGTGCTCAAGGATCTCAAGGACTCCACCCGCCAGCGCATGGTCGCCATCGAGTTCGGTTTTCCTGCACCTGAACTCGAGGAGACCATCGTCGTCCGGGAAGCAGGCGTGGACGGTGACACCGCCGCGGCGCTGGTGCGATTCGGTCAGGCGATCCGCCGGTTGGAGACCGGCGGGCTGCGCGAGATCGCCTCCACTCGGGTGCTCATCGCCGCCGGCCGACTGACCGCCGAGGGACTGTCCCTTCCGGTGGCCGCGCGCGCGGCGATCGCCGGGACACTCAGCGACGACCCGACGGTGATTCGCGGGCTCACCGAGATGGTCGACGTCTACCTGGGTGGAGCGCCTGCCGGTCATTGACGGTGCACCGCAACGCCGCTAGGGTCCGAACAAATATTAGGTTCTGTCGCAGTGCCCGATCGGCCGGTCCGACGAGGAGGTCTGATGTCCTACGAAAGCACCGCGGAGCCCATCAAGGTCGGATACCTGATGGACTTCACGTTGCCGCCCGGATTCCCCGAGGAATTGCTGGCGTCGTTCACCCGTACCTTCGAGCTCGTTTTCACCGAGGCGGTGGAGCAGGGGCTGATGGATCGCTCGGTGCAGATGATCTATCGCGAGGTCGAGGGCCTGCCGAAGGGCTCGGTCAAGGCCGTCATCGACGCCTACGGCGAACTGGTCGACGAGGGCTGCCTGGTCATCTTCGGACCCAACATCACCGACAACTGTGTTGCGGTCCGGGAGGCGATCGAGGAGCGGTTCAAGGTGCCGGCGATCAGCGTCACGGGTACCGACGACTGGCTGGGGGAGTGGACCTTCGCGTTTCCGCAGGGGTCGATGACCGACGAGCCGATCTTCATCGCCGATCTGATCGCCAAGCGCGGACTGTCCGAGATCGGCGTGCTGATGGAGCAGAGCCTGATCGGCGACAGTTATCTGCGAAATCTGCGAAGTGCCTGCGCGCGCAAGGGTATCCGGATCGTCGCCGAGGTAGCCATCGCCCAGACGGCCCAGGACATCAATCTCGCGGTGACCACCTTGCACGATGCCAAGGCAGAGGCGATCGTGCATCTGGGCTTCGGCTTCGGCATCGCCTTCATCAACCCGGCATTGCAGGCCGTCGACTGGGATCCGCCCAGGTTCACCACGACCGCCTTCCAGAACGCGTGGGTGAATCCGATCATGTGGCAGGCGTTCATGGGCTGGATCGGGGTGGACCAGTACGACGAGGGCAACCCGATCGGCCAGGACTTCCTGGACCGTTACGCAGCCAGGTATGACGGCAGCCGACCCGAATACTGCGTGTCGGTCGTCAACCGCGATATCGCCGCCACCCTGGTTCGGGCGTTCACCGATGCCCACCCGCTGAGTCCACGCGGGGTCAAGGAGGCCCTGGAACGGGTGAAGATGTTGCCGGCCGCCTCCGGGGCGCCCGGAACCCGTGTGTCGCTGGGCAAATGGACCCGACGAGCGTGGATGGGATCGGGCTACCTGGTGGCCCGCAAGCTCGACGCCGACGGTGTCAATTCCCACCTCGTGGAACGCTTCGGAGAGGAATAGCCATGACCACCCAGGAGTCCCGGTCCTCCGACGCACCGGCCGAAACACCGCGACCCGACGGCCCGAACTGGGGCCGGGTGATCGCACTGCTGGCGTGGCTCGGATTCCTCGGGCTCTTCGCCGCTGTCGGCCGCACCGAAGTCGACGAGCGGGTCGCCAATCCGAACGTCGAGGGTCGCCCGCGTCCGGTCGAATTCCTCACCTCGTTCGACCATTGGCAGATCATCCCGCAAGTGGGCGCTGCGATCATCGTCGTGGTGTTCACCGTGGCGTTCATCCGCGGCTGGCGCCGCAACCCCGGCAGCCCGGTGTTGCTGATGGTGCTGGTGACGACCCTGATCGTCTGGCAGGACCCGATCATGAACTGGTCCCCGTACGCGGTCTACAACCCGATCCTGTTGCACTGGCCCGAGAACTGGTACCTGATCATGATGTCGCCGACGGTGGAACCGTTCATCGTCTTCGGCTACGTGTTGTTCTACTTCGGACCGTACTTTCCGGCGGTCTGGATCCTGCGTCGGATGCAGTCCGAGCGCGGGCCCGAGTCGTTTGTCAGTCGGCGCCCGCTGCTCAGCCTGGGCGCCTTGGTTCTGGTGATCGGCTTCATCTTCGACGCCATCCTGGAGATCAGTCTGGTGCGCACCGGGCTCTACATCTACTCGCAGGCCATCCCATTCGGAACATTGTTCCCCGGCACCACATTCCAGTTCCCGCTGATCTGGGAATCGTTGTCGGTGACCTTCGTGATGATCCCGGCCGCAATCCTGGTCTACCGGGACGACACCGGGAAATCGGTCGCCGAGAAACTTTCCGCGAAGGCAAAGCTGTTCCCGCGCAAACCCGTGCTCGGCACGTTCCTGGTGATGTTCGCGATCATCAACGTCTCGTATTTCGCCTACGGCGGCTGGTTCTGGGCCATCAAGGCGAGCGGACTGGCCACCTCCGTCGCCTGCCCGTGGCCGTTTCCGGAGGCCAAGGTGTACGACCCGCAGGGCTACTACGAGGAGAACGGCGCTGTCGGGCCCTATTCGGTCGGCAAGTGGGCGACCTGGCAGTACGGGCTGCCCGAGGGCCGGCCCGATGTCGAATACGGTTCCAAGAGCATGCGCTGCGCACCGGAGGCAACCCGGTGAGCGGACATGGAGCAGACCGTGCGGTTGTCATCACCGGAGCCTCCCGCGGACTGGGATTCGCCTCGGCCGTGCGCCTGTATCGCGAGGGATGGCGTGTGGTCGCCGCGATGCGCACCCCGGAGTCCGCGATACCACGACTCCGTGCGGCCACCGGCGCCACCGAGCACGACGACCGGTTGATCGGTGTGCAACTCGACCTCGACGACCACGCCTCGATCGAGGCGGCGGCCAAGGTCATCGACGAGGCGGTCGGCGCGCCCTATGCCATCGTGCACAATGCCGGGATCTCCGCCGCGGGCATGGTGGAGGAAACCGATATGGCCCTGTGGCAGCACCTTTTCACGACAACCGTGCTCGGCCCGGTGGCACTCACCCAGGCACTGCTGCCCGCCATGCGCACAGCCGGTCGTGGGCGCATCGTGCTGGTGTCCAGCGCGGCCGGTGTGCGGGGACAGCCTGCCACCGCGCCGTATTCGGCGGCCAAGGGTGCTCTGGAACGGTGGGGCGAATCGATGGCGTGTGAGGTCGCCCCGTTCGGCATCGGAGTCACCATCCTGGTGGCGGGAACCTATGACACCGAGATCATCACCGACGCCGGTACCACCGACAACCGCGATCTCGCCGGACCCTACGCCCGGCTGCACAATACGATGAACAGCCGTGGCCGCGCTGCCATGAAATTGGCCCGCCCGCCCGAGAAGTTCAGCGACGGGGTGGTCGCCGCGTTGGCCGACACCGGGTCGTTCCGCCGTCGAGGGGTCGGCCCGGACGCGACGATGCTGCTGGTGGCCAACAGGGTCCTCCCGGCGATCGGTATGCACCACATGTCTCGGATCATCCTCGGCATTCCCCAGTTCGGTTCGATGCGTGACGGTGCCTGGCCGCTGACCACCGCTCAGCGCGCGATGGTACTGGCGGCCAGGGTGATTCCCGAACCGATGACGCGTTGGCTGGCCGAACGGAAGGCGTCATGACCGATTCTGCTGCCTATGAAGAACGGATGCTGATCGACGGCAAGCTCGTCGCCGGCGAGCGCGGCGCCTTCGTCAACATCAATCCCGCGACCGAGGAGGTGCTCGGCGAGGTTGCCGACGCCTCGACGGCCGATATGCAGCGCGCCATCGACGCCGCCCGGCGCGCGTTCGACGATACCGAGTGGGCCCGCAACCACGCACTGCGCAGGCGGTGTCTGGAGCAGTTGCACGCCGCGATCGTCGATGAGCGAGAAGCGCTGCGCGAGGAGCTGATCCGCGAGGTCGGCGCGCCCCGGGCGGTGACGCACGGACCACAACTGGACGCGCCACTGGAAGACGGGCTGCTCTACCCCGCCCGACTGATCGACTCCTTTGCGTGGGAAAGCGATCTCGGCGACACCGTGGTCTCGGTCACCGGGGTGAACACCACCCGCAAGGTGTGGCACGAACCGGCCGGTGTGGTGGGCGCCATCACCCCGTGGAACTTCCCGTTCGAGGTCACCATCAACAAACTCGGCCAGGCGCTGGCCGCGGGAAACACGCTGGTGCTCAAGCCGGCCCCCGACACCCCGTTCAACGCGACCCGGCTCGGCAGGTTGATCGCCGAGTACACCGACATCCCGGCAGGTGTGGTCAACATCGTGACGGCATCAGACCATCTGGTCGGCGAGGAACTCACGCTGTCCCCGAAGGTCGACATGATCTCCTTCACCGGATCGACTTCGGTCGGCAAGCGCATCATGGAAAAGGGTGCCGCCACCATGAAGCGGCTCTTCCTGGAACTCGGCGGCAAATCAGCGACCATCGTGTGCGAGGACGCCGATTTCAGCACCGCCTGTCTGATCGGCATCGGCCCACTCATGCACGCCGGCCAGGGGTGTGCCGCGCCGACCCGAATTCTGCTGCCGCGCTCTCGATATGAGGAAGGGGTGGCGATCCTGCGTGGTATCTACGAGAGCATCCCCGCCGCAGATCCGCAGGACCCCGGCACCCTGTGCGGGCCGGTGATCTCGGCCAGGCAGCAGTCGCGGATTCTCGGTTACATTCGCACAGGTGTCGAGGAGGGCGCCACCATGCCGGTCGGCAGCACGGCACCGCCACCGCAGTTCGACAAGGGATTCTGGGTCAGTCCGACCCTCTTCACCGACGTGGACAATTCCATGACCATCGCCCAGGAGGAGATCTTCGGGCCGGTGCTCGCCGTCATCCCCTATGACGATGACGACGATGCGGTGCGCATCGCCAATGACAGCGCGTACGGGCTGGCCGGCAATGTCATGTCCGGGTCGCTGGAGCGATCCCTGGCCCTTGCCCGGCGGCTGCGCGCCGGATTCATCGGACTCAACGGCACCGCGGGCTACGGCGCCGACACACCGTTCGGCGGCTATAAGGACAGCGGCGTCGGACGCCAGAACGGCGTTGTCGGATTCGCGCAGTACACCGAGGTCAAGTCCGTGGCCTATCCGGCTCAGTAATTTCGACAAGGAGTATCCGTGGAACAGCTTTTCGACGATCTTGAGGACTTCGGCTCCTTCGATGACGCCATCTCCGGGGACGTCCGCGACCCCTACACCGAGATGGCCCGGCTACGCCGCGAGGAACCGGTGCAGCGCCTGGAAACCTCCGGTCTGCTGCCGCACGAGGAATCGCTGCCGATGTTCATCGTGTACCGGCACGAGGAGGTGCAGCAGATGCTGCGCGACAACGAGACGTTCTCGTCGGCCGGTGTCATCGCGGCCTTCGGCCCGGTGCTGGGGGAGCGGGTGATGCTCGGCATGGACGAGCCGGTACACGGCCGGCTGCGGTCCCTGGTCCAGAAGGCCTTCACCCAGAAGTCGTTGGCGCGCTGGGAAGATGAACTCGTCGGCCGGGTGGGCAACACCCTGATCGACAAGTTCGCTGCGAATGGTCGGGCAGATCTGGTGAAGGAGTTCACCTTCGACTACCCGAGCCAGATCATCGCCGGCCTGCTCGGACTTCCCGAGGAGGACTACCCACAATTCCAGCGCTGGTCGATCTCGCTGTTGAGCTGGCTGATGAACCCGGAACGCGGACTGGCCGCCTCGGCCGCGCTGTGCGACTACTTCGCACCGATCCTGGCGGCCCGTCGCCTGGAGCCCAAGGATGATCTGATCAGTGCCTTGGCCGCCGCCGAGATCGATGGTGCCAAACTCGCCGACGAGGAGATCTACTCGTTCCTCCGGCTGCTGCTGCCGGCCGGGGTCGAGACCACCTACCGCTCGTTGGGCAGCCTGTTGTTCGGACTGCTCTCCGACCCCGTGCAATTGGAGGCCATCCGGGCCGACCGTTCGCTGTTGCCGCAGGCGATCGAGGAGGGTGTCCGGTGGGAGTCCCCGCTGCTGACGATCACCCGCGTGGCCACCCGCGACACCGAACTCGGCGGCGTGGCGATCCCGGCCGGCGCGACGGTGATGCCGATGCTGGGTGCAGCCAACCGTCAGGACGACCGCTACCCCGACCCGGATACCTTCGACATCTTCCGCAAGCAGAAGGCCAATGTCGGCTGGGGTCATGGTGTGCACGTGTGCCTGGGCATGCACCTGGCGCGACTGGAGATGCGCACGGCGATCAATCTGCTGCTGGACCGGTTGCCGAATCTACGACTCGATCCCGACGGAGACGACCCGCACATCCGTGGTCAGGTGTTCCGGTCGCCGACGGCGCTGCCGGTGCTGTTCGACCCGGTGTCCTGAGTCCCTGCACCGACCCGCTGTGCGGCGGCCATCAATTGCCGGCCGATATCGTGGATCTCGTTGACGGGCAGCGCCCGCAACGGATGTACCGCCAGGATCAGGGCGACCTCGCCGTGGTGGTCGAACACCGGCGCGGAGATGGTGGCCACCGGGCGGGTGCCGCCGTCGTCGAGTAGTCCGATGGTGGTGAACTCGACGAGCAACCGGTCCATAAGGTGCCGGACCGAATCGGGCAGCCCCGCCGACGCATCACCGACCGACGCGCACTGGCCATGCAACGCTTCGGTGCGCACCACACCGTCGACCCGACCGAACAATCCCCGTTCGAAGTGTTCCGGGCCCTGCGCGCCGAACGCCATCTGCCCGGCCCGGCCGTGGTCTTCGAATGTGTCGGCAAGGCGGGACTGCTGCAGCACATCGTCGAGAACGTCGAGATGGCAACACGCATCCACTGTGCCGGCGGCTGGTACACCGGCGATACCCTCAGCGTCACCGACGCGACCCGGCAGGGCGTCACGGTCCAGTTCGGCGGCGGACCCATGCCGCAGGACTGGTACGGCACGCTGGACGCCATCAACGAAGGCCGGCTCGATCCCCTGCCCAGTGTCGGCGAGGTGATCACTCTCGACGAGGTTCCGGATGCGTTGGAGCTCACCCGCACCTCGTCGGGTCCACCCCGAATTCTGGTCCACCCGAACGGAGACCCGCGATGACCGACCCCTACCGGGATCGTGCCGATATCACCGACACCCTGGTGCGGTATGCCACCGGTATCGACCGCCGCAACTGGGTGGCCTTCCGCAGCTGTTTCACCGACGATTGTGTGCTCGACTACGGACAGATCGGCACCTTCGACGGGGTCGATGCCCTCACCACCTTCATGGAACAGTCTCATGCCATGGCCGGCCACACCATGCATCGGCTGTCCAACATCGTCATCGACCTCGATGGGGACCGCGCCGTGGCACGCACCTACGTCGACGGCCTGATCCTGGCCGCCGACAACACATCCGGCGTGAACGCCGTCGGCTTCTACGATGACGAACTCGTCCATACCGAACAGGGCTGGCGCATCTCACGCCGAACCTTCACCACCGTCCGCATCACCGCGGTGGGGGTGTGACCGATGTTCGCCGAGAAGTACGGCCCATGGGCACTGGTCGCCGGCGCCTCCGACGGGGTGGGTGCCGCCTTCGCCGACGAACTCGCGCGGCGCGGCGTCAACGTGGTGTTGGTGGCCCGACGCCAGGATGTGCTGAACACCGTCGCCGACCGCATCCACACCGCAAGCGGTGTCCAAACCCGCACCCTGACAATCGATCTCGCCGATGATGAGGCGGCCGCCCGGATTGCCGAGGCGACCGCAGACCTGGAGATCGGGTTCCTGGTGTACTGCGCGGGCGCCGATCCGCGCTACGCACCGTTCCTGGACAGCCCGCTGGCCGCTGCGGAGTCGATGGTGCAGCGCAACTGCCTGACACCGATGCGGCTGTGCCACCAGGTCGCGGCGCCGATGGTGCGCCGCGGGCGCGGGGGCATCGTGCTGTTCGGATCCGGCGCCGGATTCGTCGGCGCCCCGAAGATGGTCGCCTACGGGGCGTCGAAGGCCTTCGACATGGTGTTCGCCGAGGCGCTGTGGGCCGAGTTGAGGGATCACGGGGTCGACGTCATCGGCCTCATCCTCGGGAAAACGGACACCCCGGCGCTGCGCGACCTCGAGCACCGCCGCGGAGTGCTCGCCTCCGCCGCCAGCACACCGGCCGACGCGGCCACCGTCGAGGACGTCGTCACCGAGGCCTTCGCGAACCTGGAGAACGGGCCCACCGTGCTGGTCGGGGACGTCATGAAGGCGGCGGCTCCGATGCTCGGCACGCTGACCCGTCGGCAAGCCGTGGAGCTGATGACGGCGGCAGGCGCCGCCACGATGGGGTGACCGCACGCTAGGGTGCCGACATGGCAACAGCGAGCAGTGACATCTGGGAGGTGCTGTCGACCGCGCGGACCATCCGCCGGTTCACCGATGAGCCGGTCGACGACGCCACCCTGACCCGCTGCCTCGAGGCCGCCACCTGGGCGCCGTCCGGGGCGAACGCCCAGGCCTGGCGTTTCATCGTGCTGCAGTCACCGGAACTGCGCGCCGCCGTCGCCGAGGCGGCCCGACATGCGCTGGCGATCATCGAACCGGTGTACGGGATGAGCAGGCCCACTGATCAGGAAACCGATCTGGTGGCCCGCAACAACCGCGCCACCTACGAGCTGCACGATCGGGCCGAGGAGTTCACCTCGGTGCTGTTCGTGCAGAAGCGCTTTCCCACTGCCTCCGAGTTGCTGCTTGGCGGATCGATCTTTCCGGCGATGCAGAACTTCCTGCTGGCTGCGCGCGCCCAGGGTCTGGGCGCCTGTCTGACCAGCTGGGCCTCCTATGGCGGCGAGAAGATCCTGCGCGAGGCCGTCGGTGTCCCCGACGACTGGATGCTCGGCGGGCACATCGTGGTCGGCTGGCCCAAGGGCCGGCATGGCCGACTACGACGCCGACCGCTCACCCACGCGGTCAACCTGAACCACTGGAATGAACCCGCCGACCACCTGCTGTCGGCGCGCTGAGGGCACCATCGCCGGCCACCAGAACCAGCGGCCCAACAACACCAGCACCGTCGGCAGCAGAAACGTCCGCACGATCATGGTGTCGATCAGCAGGCCCACCCCGACGGTCAGCCCGATCTGGGCGATGCTGAGCACCGTGCTACCCACCAGCGCGAGCATCGTCAGACCGAACACCACCCCGGCGGTGGTGACGACCCCGCCGGTGGCACCGAACGCCCGGATGACCCCGGTGTGCAGACCCACGCCGCGCGCCTCCTCGCGGATCCGCATCGACAACAGCAGGTTGTAGTCGGCGCCGACGGCGATCAGCGCGATAAAACAGATCGGCGCCACCGCCCAGTGCAATTCGAGGCCCAGCAGGTGCTGCCAGATCAGCACCGCGGCGCCCAGCGCCGCCCCGAAGGACAACGCGACGGTACCCACCACCACCAGGCCTGCCACCGGGCTGCGCAGCAGCAGCGCGACGATCCCGAAGATCAGCAACAAGGTGGTGACCACCAGCATCACGGTGTCACCGGCCACCAGACGCTGCAGATCGGCAGTGGCCGGGCCGACCCCGGCCAGGTACACCGCAGTAGGCCGCAGCGAGCCCTCCTTGGTGGCCTCCCGGACCGCGGTCTCGATCTGCGCCGCCCGTGTGGCCCCGTCGGCGCCCCACTCCCGGCCCTGGCCGTAGACCAGCAGATAGATCGCACGGCCGTCGGGGGAGATCAGCCGGTCCAGCGCCGCCGACAGCCGCGGTTCGGCCAGCGCCCGCTGCGGCAGATAGAACCCGCCCGCGGCACTGCCCTCGAACGCGGTGGCCGCTTTGTTCAGGTAGTCGGTGAACTCGCTCAGCTGCGGTGCCAACGTGTCGACACCGGCCGCCGTGTCAGCGAGCACCGCACGGGCCCGGCTGATCGCCGCGGCCATCGTCTCGATCTCACCGGGCACCGTGCCGAGCGCGCCGGTTGCCGTCGCGGATCCGACGGTCAGCCGGTCGACCCCGGCCGACAGATCCGCCGAACTGCGGAGCAGGTCGTCGACGGGTGTCACGATCTGCTGGGCCACCGCGCACAACGGGTTGGCCGCACAGTGCGGTGTGGTGGCGACAAAGCGACGCACCGGATCCAGGTAGCGGGCCGCCGAGGCGGCGGTACTGCGCAGCGTCGCGGTACCGCGTTGCATATCCGCGGCCGCGACCGTCACATCACCGAGGCCGGCGGCACTGCCCTGCAGGCCGGCCCGCATCCCGCCGAGCGCGGCGGCCATGCCGCTCAGCGTGGCGTCCAGATCGGCGATGCCACTCAGCCGGGTCTGCAGGTCGCCGAGGCCGGCGGCGAGTTGATCCCCGACCTGCCCGACCTGCCCGGCCAGTGTGGCCTCGTCCGGTATCTCCCCGGTCGGGCGGCTGGCCGATTGCACCAGCCGGACACCGGGAATCGCCATGACCGCCTTGGTGATCCGTTCGACGGCGATCAGCCCGGTTGGGTTACGCAGGTCGTGGTCGGCGGCCACCGCCACCACATCGGGCAGTAGGTGGTTGTTGTCGAAATGGCGATCGGCGGCGGCGTACCCGCGGTTGGACTCGGTGCCCGCCGGTGTCGCACCCGGCTCGTCCCAGCCGATCCGCATGGTGAGCACCGGCAGTGCCAACACCGCCAGCACAGCCATCGCGGTCACCAGAATCGGTGCGGGCCAACGGGTCACCGAGGTTCCGATCCGACGCCAGCGCCGGGTGCCGCGGCCGCGGGGCCGTGTGCGCAGGCGGCCACCGGACATCATGATCAATGCCGGTGTCAGGGTCAGGGCCGCCACCATCACCACCAGAATGCCGACGGCACAGGGCAGTCCGGCACTGCGGAACATCCCGATCTCGGCGAAAGCCAGACAGGCCAGTGCGGCGGCGACGGTCAGCGCCGAGCCGATGACGACGGGTGCCACACCGCGGCATGCCGCGATCAATGCCCGGCCCGGATCGCCACCTGCGGTCAGCCCCTCCTGATGTCGGCCGATCAGGAAGATCGCGTAATCGGTTCCGGCGCCGAGCATCATCGCGGCGATCAGCGCGACCGAGAACAGCGACACCTCGAGCACACCGGCGGCGCCCAGCGCGGCGACGATCGGACGGGCCACCGCCAGGGCCAGCCCGACCGACAGCAGCGGGATGAGTGCGGTGATGACCGAGCGGTACACCACCAGCAGGAGAACCAGGATCAGCGCGACCGTCGCGGCGGTGATCATCAGCATCTGCCGGTCGATGGCGGCGAACTCGTCGGCGATGGTCGCGCCGGGCCCGGTGACATACACGGCCAGCCCAGGCGGTGGCCCCACCTCCTGCACGGCATCGCGCACCGCCGAGACCGCCCGGCCGGCGGGCGTCGTGCCGAGCGAGCCCGCCAACCGCACCATCACGGTGGCCGCCCGGTCGTCGCCGCTGACCGCGTAGGACGCCGTCACCGGATCCGACCACAGGTCGGTCACCTGGCGGACGTGGGTGTTATCGGCGGCCAGCGTCGCCATCAACCGGCCGTAGAAGTCCCGGTCGGCCGGGATCAGCGCGGTATCGCGTTCGAGCACCACGTAGGTCAGGTTGTTGTCACCTGCTTCACCGAACAACTGCGCGGATGCTGCGGCGGCGATCGAACTGGGTGCGTCGGCCGGCATGAACGACCGGCTGTGCTGATGCACCACGTTCTCCAGTTGCGGCACAGCCAGATTCACCGCCGCAGCCGCCAGCAACCAGATACCGACCGTCAACGCCGCGGTACGCCGCGTGCCCCCCACCCATCCCATGCGGTGACACTAAGGACGCGGCAGCGTTGCGCGCGTCGTGCTGCGGTCGGCGTTGTGGCCTCCGCCCCTGGTAGGAGCCCAGACCCGCCCTCGGCATGATGGCCAGCGCGGCCGCCTGCAATCTAGGATTGGCCGATGCGGTTGACGCTGCCCGAGTTCCTCCGTGCCCGGTTCGCACGCCACAACCAGCTCGACGCGCTCGGTTGGAGCTGGATGTTCGTGCTCACCACCGATACCGCGCTCGCGGTGATCGCGGTGGTGTCCACTCTGCAACGACCACCTGCCGATTACCTGGTCGCGGTGCCGGTGGGCATCATGGTGGCGATGTGCCCGCTGGTGGTGTTCTTCGCCGCAGGAGCCTCGTTCAACCCACTGTTGATCTGGGGTGCCTGGTCCGGTGCCGCGGCGATCTTCCTGTACGGCACGTCGACCCCGATCTCCTACGATTTCGCACCGCTGATCCTGGTCCTGATGGCAGGTGTCGTCGCGGCGATGACACCGCCGGCCGGTGGGCTGGCCGCAACCGTGTCCGCGGCGGCGATGCTCGGTGCGGCCGCCGCCTCCGGTCGCCTGGACGGAGTGTGGCTGTACCTGTGCGTGCTCGGGATGGGTTGGCTGGTGGGCTATCTGATGCGTATCCAGCAGCAGCTGATCCTCGCGCAGCGCACCGCGCAGGAGGCGCTGACCGAACACGCCGCCGCCGACGAACGCCGGCGTATCGCCCGCGAGGTGCACGATGTGATCGCACACTCGCTGTCGGTGACCCTGTTACACCTCACCGCCGCCCGCCGCGCCCTGCAGCAGGATCGCGATGTCGACGACGCCGTCGATGCCCTCGCCGACGCCGAGAAGCTGGGCCGCGAGGCCATGGCCGATATCCGGCGCACCGTCGGGCTGCTGGACGGCACCCCGATGAAGATCGCACCCGAACCCGGCGTCGACGACATCGCCAGGCTGACCGACGATTTTGCGCGCGCCGGTCTGACGGTCACGTTGCGGACCGAAGGGGCGACCGCGCGGGTGTCACCGGCGGTTGGGTTGGCGCTGTACCGCATCGCCCAGGAATCGTTGGCCAATATCGCCAAGCACGCCCCGGAGTCGCGGTCCACGGTCACCCTCGCCGTCACCGAGGAGCGGGCCGACCTGTCGGTGGTCAACGAGCTGCCGGTCGCCGCCTTCGCGCAACCGCGACGCGCCCCCGACGGTCGCGGTGTCCGCGGCATGCGCCAGCGGGTGCAGCTGCTCGGCGGGGTCATCGACATCGGGTCGACCCGGCAGGGCTGGTCGGTGCACGCCGAGGTGCCGTTGGGGGAGGACCAACCGCGCGCGGGGTGCGGGGGGTCAATGGAATGGAAATAGACATTGCCGTACTGCTGGTCGACGATCAGGATCTGGTGCGCTCCGGGCTGCGCCGGATCCTGCGCCGCAAGGATGGTTTTGTGGTGGTCGCCGAATGCACCGACGGTGACGAGGTGCCCGCGGCGCTGGCCGAACACGCAGTCGATGTGGTGGTGATGGATCTGCGGATGAAGCGGGTCGACGGTATCGAGGCCACCCGACGGCTGGTGGCCGCCGGCGGCCCGCCGGTGCTGGCGTTGACCACCTTCAACGAGGACGATCTGCTGTCCGGGGTGCTGCGGGCGGGCGCGGCCGGATTTGTGCTCAAGGATTCCTCGGCCGAAGAGCTGATCCGGGCGGCACGCGCGGTCGCGCACGGCGAGAGCTACCTCGACCCGGCGGTCACCTCGCGGGTCCTCACCACCTACCGGCAGGTGGCCGACGGGCCGAGCCCGGTGCAGGTCAAGGAACTGACCGGCCGTGAGCTCGACGTGCTGACACTGATCGGCCGCGGCCGCACCAACACCGAGATCGCCGACGAGCTGTTCATCTCCGGGGTCACCGTCAAGAGCCACATCGGGCGCATCTTCGACAAGCTGAAGCTCCGCGACCGGGCGGCGGCGATCGTCTACGCCTACGACCACGGCATCGTCACCCCGCGGTAGACCGCCGCGCGGGCATCCAACCCGCCGTGCGACGATGCGAAAATGACCGAACGGCCGTTCCATTTCCGCCAGACCGAGCAGGACACGTTCGTGCCCACTGCCTACGCGCAGAGTCACTGGGGTCCAGACCACCTGAACGGCCCCGCCCTGGTGGGCCTGGCGGGCCGAGCCCTGGAGACCGAATTCGGCGACCCGGAGTTCCTGCCGGCCCGGTTGACCGTCGACCTGTTCAAGGCCGCGCGTGGGGTGCCGACGGTGGCCAAGCTGGCACTCATCCGCGACGGCAGGCGGGTCCGCAACGCCGAATGCGAACTGGTGCAGGACGGTGTCACGGTGGTCCGCGCGACCCTGGTCCAGTACCGGCTGTCGGTGCCGCCGCGAGGCGAGGAATGGGTGGGCACGCCGACATTCGAGCTGCCCGAACGCCGTGACGAGGAGCGCGGGATCGCGATCGGCAGCGACGAGATCGGCTGGACCGGCACCATCGCCGAACACCAGAACGCCTCGCGCAAGCGGATGATGAACCGCACCATCGACGTCGTCGATGGCGCCCGCAACTCGCCGTTCGTCCGCGCCGTGATGGCCGCCGAGGGAACCAGCCTGGTTACCAACCTCGGTACCGCCGGCGTCGGATATATCAACGGCGATCTGACCGTGGCGCTGGCCCGGCTGCCACGTGACGAGTGGATCGGTGTCCAGGCCGATTCGCATTGGGCGGTCGATGGTATCGCGGTCGGGACCTCGACCCTGTTCGACCATGAGGGCCCGTTCGGGTCCGGGACGGTCACCGCGATCAGCAACCCGGCCGCGCAGATCGACTTCGGCAACGACCCGTTCCCGGACCGCACCCGCTGAGCCCCATGACCGTTGCCTCCCGGCGGATCTCGGCCGTTCTCGCTGCGCTGGTCCTGGGAACGTCGATCGGCTGCGGCGGCACCTCGGATTCGTCTGCGGAACCGCTGTATTACCTGTCGATCGGTGATTCCTACGCGACGGGGGACGGCCCGCACGGTAGGAGCCCGGACGGTTTCGCCTACCGTACCGAGGCGGCGTTGCGGCGCGACGGCGACTGGGAATTGGTCAATTTCGGTTGTGCCGGCGCCACCGCGGCGCAGATGGCAGAGGAACCCGGATGTGATGCCGGGGCCCTCGCCGAGGGCGCACCGAGCTACGGGGCGCAATCGCAGATCGAGGCGGCTGCACGGTTCGTCGCCGAACACCGCGACCGGATCGGCCTCGTCACGATCGTGGCCGGCGGCAATGACGTAGCGGGCTGCCTGGCCGCGCCGAGCCGGGACGCGGCGCTGAGCTGCGCGCAGGACGCCACCGCCTCCGCGGCCTCGGCGCTGGCCGAGATGCTGGGCGCATTGGGTGCGGTGCTCGACCCGGCGGTGCCGGTGCTCGGCCTGTCGTATCTGAACGTGTTTCTCGCCGACCCGCAGCCGTGGCGCGCCGAGATTGCCGCGAGCGTGTTCGACGAGCTGGTCCAACCCGCACTGCACCAGACGTATGCGGACGGCGGTGCGCAGTTCCTCGCCTCGGTGAGCGAGCTGGCCGACTCGGTGGACCAGGTGTGTGCGCTGAGCTTCTACTGCACCGACGGTGATCCGCACCCCAACCGCGAGGGACACCAACGGATCGCCGACGTGGTGCTGGCTGCGGCACGGCTCTAGAAAAGTCGTGGACAGCTCCGCCGGCCACCAGTTGAATGCAGGGATGCCGACCACCCACGCCCGCAACGGCGCCTTCATGGCGATCGCCGCGATGTGCTCGGTGCAACTGGGCGCCGCGATCGCCGTCGGCCTGATCGACGATATCGGCGCCGACGGCGCGGCCTGGTTACGTCTGTTCTGGGCGGCGATCCTGCTGTTGATCCTGGTGCGGCCGCGTCCGTCCTCGTTCACCCGGTCGACGTTCGGCGCCGCGGTCGCCCTCGGTGTGGTGACCGCCGGGATCACCGTGATGTTCATGATGGCGCTCGAACGCATCCCGCTGGGGACCGCGAGTGCGTTGGAGTTCCTCGGCCCACTCGGGGTGGCGGTGCTGCAGGGCGGCGGGCGCAACCGTTTCCTGTGGCCGGGGCTGGCCGCCGTCGGTGTGGTGCTGCTGACCGAACCGTGGTCGGGCAGTTTCGATCCGGTCGGGGTGGGGCTGGCGCTGGGTGCCGGATTCTGTTGGGGGATCTACATTCTGCTGACCCAGCGGGTCGGTGATCAGGTCAGCGGACTGAACGGATTGGCGGTGTCGATTCCGGTGGCCGCCGTGGTGGCCTCGGTGGTCGTCGGCCCGGGCGTGCTGACCGAGATGACACCGCAGCTGTGGCTGATCGGCATCGGACTGGCCATCCTGCTGCCCGTCGTCCCGTTTTCCCTGGAGCTGCTCGCGCTGCGCCGACTGACCTCCGCGGCGTTCGGGACGCTGATGAGCCTGGAACCGGCGTTTGCCATGGTGATGGGTTGGCTGATCCTGCACCAGGTCCCGCGACCGATCGGATTGGTCGGTATCGGCTTCGTCGTGATCGCAGGGATCGGCGCCGCCCGGCACGGCGCCCGCACCCACGAGCCGATCTCGACCTGATTACGGTGCGGGCGACTTGCGGCGGTACAGCGTCCCGACCGCCAGCAGGATCAGGCTGATCACCAGGATGGCCGTGGCCAGCACGTTGATCTGCGGTGGCACCGCGGCCTTGACGGCGGCGTTCACGTACAGCGGGTAGGTGACCGTCGACCCGCTGACGAAGTACGTGACGATGAAATCGTCCAGCGACAACGCGAACGACAGCATGCCTGCCGCGATGATGCCGGGCACGATCAACGGCAGCGTCACCTTGAAGAACGTCCGGATCGGGCTGGCGCCCAGGTCCATCGACGCGTCCTCCAGCGTCCAGTCGAAGCCACGCACCCGGGCCCGCACCGTCATCGCGATGAAGCTGACCTCGAACGCGACGTGGGCGATCAGGATCGTCGAATAGCCTGCCGCCCAGCCAAGGTCGAGGAACAGCGTCAGCAGCGAGGCACCCATCACCACCTCGGGCGCGGTCAGCGGCAGGATCACGAACGTGTCCACCGCGCGATAACCGCGGAACCGTTGGCGTACCAGCGCGATTGCCAGCAGCGAGCCGAGCACCAGGGCGATCAGCGTCGAGATCAGCGCGATCTCCAGGCTGAGCTTCAGTGCGTCGGTCAGGGCCGGGTACTTGAACGGATCCAGCCAGTTCTCCAGGGTGAAGCCCTGCCAGGTGTAGTTGAACTTGCCCGCCGGTTTGTTGAACGAGAACAGCACGATCACCGCGATCGGCAGGAACAGATACAGCAGCACCAGCCCGGCGACGATCCGCAGCGAAAGATCGCCCCACTTGGGTGTCCTGCGAACGGGTTTGGAGGCCGCGGGCAGCGACGTGGTCGTCATACCAGGTCCTCCGTTCCCAGCGCCCGGGTGTACAGGATGACGCCCACCAGGATCAGACCCATCAGACCCAGACTCAGCGCGGCGGCGGCCGGATAATCCTTGACCACCAGGAACTGTTTCTGGATCACGTTGCCGATCATGGTGGTCTGGGTACTACCCAGATAGTCGGCGTTGATGAAGTCACCGACGGCCGGGATGAACACCAGCATGCTGCCGGCCAGCACACCCGGTAGCGACAGCGGCAGGATGACCTTCCGGAAACTGCGTGTGCCACCGGAATACAGGTCGCGAGACGCCTCCAGCAGCCGGGGATCGATCTTCTCCAGGCTGACGTACAGCGGCAGGATCATGAAGATGATCCAGTTGTAGGTCAGCCCGCCGATCACTGCCCAGCTGGTGGAGAGTAACCGACCCTCATCGGGTAGCAGCCCGATGGCGCCGAGCGCACTGACCACCCAGCCCTCGTCGGCGAGGATCGTCTTCCAGGCGATGGTGCGGATCAGGAACGTCACGAAGAACGGCAGGATCACCAGACCCAGGATCAGGTTCTTGAACCGGCCGGCCTTGAACGCGATGACATAGGCCAGCGGGAACGCCAGCAGCAGGCACAGCACGGTGGCCATGGCCGCGTACCCGAACGACCGCAGGATCGGGTCCTGGTACATCCGGAACGCGTCGATGAAGTTCCCGAAGTTCCAGTCGAAGGTCAGCGTCGGTAGGAACACCGAACCGCCGGCCGAGGACAGCGAGGTGCGCGCCAGGGAGACGAATGGCACCACGAAGAACACCGCGAGATACGCCAGCGCGGGCAAGATCATCAGGTACGGCGCGATCTTGCTCCGCTGCCTGCTACTGGTCGCGACTCCTGCCATGCGTCTAGCCGCCGGTCACCGCGGCGTACAGGGTGTTGAACTCCTGGGTCTGCTCGTCGGTCAGCGGCGCCCACGACTTCAGGTTGGCCTGCACCTCTTCGGACGGGTTGATCAGCGGGTTGGCCGCGGCGGCCGCATCGACCTTGGCGAGCTCGTCGGTCATGTCCGAGAGCACCGGGACGAACTGGGTGAAGGCCACCAGCTTGGCGTAGTTGGCGCGGTCGTAGACGTAGTCGATCCAGGCCTCGGCACCCTTCTGGTTCTGGGTGGTGTACGGGACGACCATGGTGTCGATGAACCAGTCACCGCCGGATTCGGGGACCACGAACACCAGATCCGGGTTGTCGGCCTGCAGCTGCACGACGTCACCGGAATAGGCCTGTGCCACAGCGATATTGCCGGCTGCCAGATCGTCGGCGTAGTCGTTACCGGTGAACCGGCGGATCTGCCCCTTGTCCTTCTGCTCACGCACCAGGTCGACCGCCGTCTTGATCGCCTCGGAGGTGGGATCTTCCGGCGAATTGCCCTGCGAGAGCATGATCATGCCCAGACCGTCCTGGACATCGGAGAACAGGCTGACGCGGCCCTTGAACGCGGGATCCCACAGGTCGTCGATCTTGGTGATGTCGCGTCCGGTCGCGGCCTTGTTGTAAGCCAGGCCCACCATGCCCGTCATGTACGGCGCGGTGAACTTGCGACCCTCGTCGACCTTCGAGTCGAGCAGATCCTGGCGCAGGTTGGCGCGGTTGGGAACGCCCGCCTCGCTGATCTCGTTGAGCCAGCCCAGCCCCTTGACGCGGGCGGCCATGAACTCGGTCGGGATCACCAGGTCGGCACCGATGTCCTGCTTGCGCGACAGCGGCTCCTTCACCTTGGCGAACCACTGCTCGTTGTCGTTGAAGTCTTCCTTGTAGTCGACGGTCAGACCCGACGCGGTCTGGAATGCCGCGACGAAACCGTCGGCCATGTACAGCGGCCAGTTCGACACCCGCAGCGCACCGCTGGCCGGACCGCCGTCGTCGGCGGCCGATGTCGACGAGGAGGTGCCGCTGTCGGATCCGCACGCCGCGAGGAACGACGAACCCAGGACCGCGGCGGCGGCGGTCGCCGCGCTACCCCCGATGAACCGCCGCCGGCTGGTGCGGTTGGCAGCCAGCCGGGACAGCAGCCGGGGATCGATCTCGTTGGACATGCTGGGCCTTTCGTGAGGGGTGGGAAGGGAGAAGCGAAAGATCAGGACTCGTCGAGCATCTCTTCGAGATCCTCGGTGGTGGGGATGTCGGCGGCCGGCAGGACCAGTGAGGAGTCCGGGGACCAGGTGACGTACACCTCGTCGCCGGGGCGCAGCATCGGCAGATCCTGGTCCGGTCCGACATGGGCCACGATGGTCGAGTCGTCGGGTGCGGCGACCGCGAGCCGGACGACGGGCCCCTGGAAGGTCAGGTCGCGCACCGTGCCGCGGACCACCGCCAGACCGGGGGCGGCCGGCGCATCGGCCGACACCCGGACCCGCTCGGGACGGATCATCAGCGTCGCCTGTCCGCCGGGCTCGATGGTGGTCTCGCCGGGCTTGGATTTCAGGGTCGTGCCGAGCACGTCGATCTCGACGAAATCGCGGTTGGCACGGCCGGTCTGACGACCCGCCCACAGGTTGGCCTGCCCGATGAAGCCGGCCACGAACACGGTGGCGGGCCGATCGTAGATATCGGCGGGCGTCCCGATCTGTTCCACGTTGCCGGCGTTCATGACCGCGATGCGGTCACTCATCGTCAGCGCTTCCTCCTGGTCGTGCGTGACGTAGATGAAGGTGATGCCGATCTCGCGCTGGATACGCTTGAGCTCGAACTGCATGGCGTGCCGCAGTTTGAGGTCCAACGCGCCCAGCGGTTCGTCGAGCAGCAGTGCGCTCGGGTAGTTGACCAGGGCGCGGGCCAGCGCGACACGCTGCTGCTGGCCACCGGAGAGTTGCCCGGGCTTGCGTTTGGCGAAATCGGTGAGTCGGACGATCTCGATGATCTCGTCGACCCGGCGTTTGATCTCGCCCTTGCCCTTGGACTTGTCGAGCTTCATGCTGCGTGGGCCGTAGGCGATGTTGTCCCACACGGTCATGTGCGGGAACAGCGCGTAGTGCTGGAAGACGGTGTTCACGTTGCGCTTGTGCGGGGGGACCCTGGAGACATCGACACCCTCGAGCCGGATGGCACCCGCGGTCGGGGTCTCGAAACCGGCGATCATCCGGAGGGTGGTGGTCTTACCGCAGCCCGACGGGCCGAGCATCGAAAAGAATTCGCCCGCGGCGATGGTGAAGTCCGCGTCGGCCACCGCGACGTAATCGTCGAAGCGCTTGACGACATGGTCGATCTCGATGACGGGTTCACCCTTGCGCAGAGTGGCTCCGCCCTCGCCGGTCGAAGGGTCCGCGGCGGTGGTGTCTGTACCGGACAGGACTGGGCCTCCTCAGCATTGCGGTCGGTCAACCAACAATTGCCGATCAGAACGACCTTCGCAAGCGATTCCGCAACGATTTTACATTCCGACAATGGAATCCATAGCTTATCGGGGGCACTAGGGCAGATTCCGCTGCGCCGATGGGTTGACAACCATCAGATAGAAAAATGGGTGGCCACCAGCGCGTGCTTGATGGCGTGGTCGAATGTTCGCATGACCGGCAGCGCCACAGGTGCCACTCCGATGACAAACCGATCGCTGACATCACCATCGTTCGATGGACGATCCCCGAGCGGGCCCGGCGACCTGTCCGTGGAGACCCACGGAATCGCACCGGTGGCACCCGACAAGCGTTACGGCACCCCGGGTCGGTTGTTCACCGTGTGGTTCGCCCCGCAGGTCAACATGACCGGGGTCTTCACCGGCACGCTGGCCATCCTGCTGGGGCTCGGATTCTGGCTCGGTCTGCTCGCCATGGTCATCGGCACCGTGCTCGGTGGCCTCGTGGTCGCCTACCTGTCGACGTGGGGTCCACGCACCGGCACCGCGCAACTCCCGGCGGCACGACTGGCCTTCGGATCCGGTATCGCGGTACCCGCGGCGCTGCAGTGGTTGTCCTCGATCGCCTGGGATGCCCTCGTCGGCTTGTTCGGCGGCCAGGCACTGGCCCTGCTGTTGGACATCCCGTTCTGGGTCGCGGTGTTGATCGTGCTGGGCGTGCAGGGCGCGGTCGGATTCGTCGGCTACGAACTGATCCACCGCTTGCAGGCGGTGCTCACCGTGGTGCTGTTCGCGACGTTCGTGGTGTTCGCCGTCAAGCTGGTGCAGGACGGCGACGTGGTCACCCCGGCCACCCTCAGCGGGGCCGAACTGGTAGGCGCCTTTGTCATGGAGGTGACGATCGCGTTGAGTCTGACCATCTCCTGGGCCAGCTATGCGGCCGACTTCAGCCGCTATCTGCCGGTCGAGTCCTCGAAGGCCCGGGTGTTCGGCTACACCTTCGGCGGCATGGTGCTCGCCTACGTCTTCGTGCAGGGGATCGGTATCGCCGCGGCCGGGGTGCTGGGTGACCACACCGCCGAGGGGGTGCGCGCGGTGATGGGCGGCGGCGTGCTGGGCGCGGCGGCACTGTTGGTGATCGCGTTGGCCTCGGTGGGTTCGGGGGTGATGAACGACTACAGCGGGTCGCTGGCCCTGCAGACCCTCGGCGTACGGGTGCGCCGGCCGGTGTCGGCCGTCCTGGTGACCGTCGCCGCCTTCTTCCTGATCCTGTGGTTGCAGGCCGCCGATACCGCCACCCGGTTCCTGGATGTGCTGTTGCTGATCGGCTACTGGATCCCGGCGTTCGTGGCCGTCATCGTCATCGACTGGGTGCTGCGGACCCGCGGTGCGGGAGCCGCCGACCCGGGCGTCGATGTGGTGGGCGCCCGAGTCGACCGCCGCGATGCCGTCGTCGCGCTGGTGGTGTTCGTGGTGTCCTATGCGGCGGCGATGCCGTTCATGAACACCACCCTGATCCAGGGTCCGGTCGCCGTCGCCTGGCACGGCGCCGATATCGCCTATTTTGTGAACTTTGTTGTGGCCGGGCTGGTCTACGGCGGCTACCGGTACCTCACCCGCGCACGGTCCTGAAGAAGTCCCGGACGTCCTCGACGAGGAGTTCGGGTTGTTCGAATGCCGCGAAGTGGCCGCCGCGCGGCATCGTCGTCCAGTGCGTGATGTTGTAGTGCGGTTCGCACCACGGCCGCGGTGAACGCAGGATCTCCTTGGGGAAGTCCGCGACCCCGGTGGGCAGTCGGACCGGTTCGCGGTTGCCGAACGCGCTGAAGCTCTCCCAGTACAGGCGGGCCGCGGAGGCTCCCGATGCGTTGAGCCAATACAGCATCACGTTGTCGAGCATTTCGTCGCGGGTGAGGACGTTTTCGGGATCGCCGTCGCAGTCGGACCAGGACCAGAATTTCTCGACGATCCACGCCAGCAGTGCGACCGGCGAGTCGACCAGGCCGTAACCGATGGTCTGCGGGCGGGTCGACTGCTGTTTGGAGTAGCCGGCCTCCCATTTGCGGTAGTGCTTCATGGCGGCGAAGGCACGCTTGTCCTCGTCGGTGGGATGCTGCAGGCTGGCCTCGGTGGGCTGACCGATCGGCATGTTGGTGTGAATGGCCATGCAGCCGAGTTCGTTTCGGCCGATCTGGGTGGTGACGGCGCCCCCCCAGTCACCGCCCTGGGCGCCGTAGCGCGGGTAGCCCAGCCGCTGCATCAGGGTGTCCCAGGCCACCGCGATGCGTTCCACACCCCATCCGGTGCTGGCGGGCTTGCCGGAGAAGCCGAAGCCCGGCAGCGACGGGCACACCACGTGGAAGGCGTCCTCGGCGCGGCCGCCGTGCGCGGTCGGGTCGACCAGCGGCTCGATGATCTTGGCGAACTCGACCACCGATCCGGGCCAGCCGTGCGTGATGATCAGCGGCAGCGCGTCGGGGTGTGGGGAACGCTGGTGGATGAAGTGGATGTCGAGCTCGTCGATCTGGGTGGTGAACTGCGCAAAGCGATTCAGCAGCGCCTCGCGTGCGCGCCAGTCGTAGCCGTCGGCCCAGTATTCGGCCAGCTCGCGGGTATAGCTCAGCGGTATGCCCTGGCTCCAGTCGTCGACAGGTTCCGCCTCGGGCCATCGGGTAGCGGTGAGGCGGCGGCGGAGATCGTCGAGTGCGTCGTCGCTGATGTCGATGGTGAACGGCCGGATGTCCATCAGGTCATCGTGGCACGTACACCCGGGTCGGCTCGAAACGCCCTCGCAGCGTCACCGTGCCGTGGGCCAGCCAGCGTGCCGCCTCCGCGTCGGCGCGGTCCACCGCCACACCGGCGCAGGCAACGCGGCCGGGCAGCGCCTTGGCGGTATCGGCCAGTCGGGCCGCCTCGTTGACCGGGTCGCCGATCACGGTGTATTCGTAGCGGTTCTCGGCGCCGATGTTGCCGGCAAACACCGGTCCGGCGGACACCCCGATACCGAAGTCCAGGACACCGCGCAGGGTGGTGCCGAGGCTGCGGGCGGTCGCCAACGCCCGCGCGGCGGCATCCTCGGCGGCGATCGGTGCGCCGAACACCGCGAGCGCGGCATCACCCTGGAACTTGTTGATCAGACCGTGGTGTTCGTCGACGGCGGCCACCACACTGCGGAAGAACTCGTTGAGCACCGCGGCAACTTCCTGCGGCGGGTGGTTCATTGCGAGGTCGGTCGAACCGGTGACATCGATGAACAGCACGGCGACCGCACGGACCTCACCGGACAGCGCGATATCGGATGCGATGTCGGTCTGGACGGCCAACCGCATCACATCGTCTCCGACATGGCGGCCGAACAGATCGCGCAGCCGGTCGCGCTCCTGCAGTCCGGTGACCATCCGGTTGAACCCGCGTTGCAGCCGCCCGATCTCGGACTGCTCGTACTCGGCGACCTGGATGTCGATGCGGCCCTTCTCGACATCGGCCATCGCATCGATGATCTCGCGCAGTGGGTCGGAGATCGACAGCGACACCAGGATCAGGGTGCGCAACCCCAGGAAAACAGCGACCAGCGCCAGCAGCAGCACCGGGATGTCGATCGATGCCGACGGCGGGATGATCCACCCGTTCATCCGGCACAGCACCAGGATCGCGATCGTGCCACTGGGCAACGCCGTCGTCAGCGTCCACATCAGCACCAGCCGCGCGGTGACACCCGGTGCGGTGATCCGGTTCTCGAACTCTCGGGTGGCCGCGGCCACCACCGGCCGGATCACCCGCTGGGTGAACAGCAGGCTGCTGCTCACGGTGGCGGTGCCGCCGAAGACCACCGTCAGCGTCATCAACGCCACCAACGGTGCGCCGAGTCCGCGATTGGCCAGCAGGAAGACCGCCCCGCTGACCAGCCACACGGCCAGCAGCAGGATCGACTGACGACGGATGATGTTGATGGCGGCGCGGCGCCGGGTCGCGTCGGGTTCCGTGCCGGCATCGAACCACCGGACCGACGGGGCGAAGATGCGGTATCCGCCGTAACCGACCACCGCGCTGCTGGCGATGATCAGGACGATCACCGAGAACAGGTTGGTCGTGGTCAGCAGGGATTCGGTGCCGACCAGTGTCTGCCTGCGGAGCGATCCGAGCACGCCGACCAGCTCGGCGGCGGTCAGCAGGTGCGCCGAGACCAGGCCGATGCAGTATCGAATTGCCCTGTGCCGTACGACCTTCGGCTGGTCAGCGGGGGACATCGGTGTAGACCGGGGTGTAGCCGTCCGCCGAGAACGTGAAGCCCTTGGCGCTGGTCTCGCTGCCACACGAGATGCCGGAGGCCTCCTGCACATTGCAGCGGAAGCCGGCGACCGCCAGCACCTGTCCGAACGGCAACGTGACGGGCGGGTCTGGATCGGTCTCGGCGTCGATCTCCGGGGCGGTCGCGAGGAACCGGACATCGCTGTCCCGGTCGATCAGCACGGTGTCGGGTGCGGTGGATTCCCCATCGGGTCCCGGAACGGCGGTCGGTGCCCCGGTGATCGACAGTGTCGCGGACGCGGCCGGGCGGCAGCTCGCCGAGATGTGCGGGATGATCGCGCAGTACCATCGCCCGCTCGGGCCGGCGAAGCGGTACGCATTACGTCCCGGTGCGGGGACGTAGAACTCGGCGGCGTCGGCGAGCTGACGATTGCCGTTGTGCGGCGGCAGTTCAGGTGCCGGTGACGCGGCCTGGGTCGGTGTCCAGGGTGTGCCGGTATCGACGATCGTCGGGCTGCCACATCCGGCGGTCACCAGCACCAACAAGGCGACACTCACCGCACGCCTCATCGCGCGGTCGCCAGGACGGACCATTGGGTCAGCGTAAGGGCAGGGCTCGCTCCGGTGGGGGAGCGCGGGCCCGTGTCCGACGGGGGATCCGATCCGGATGACTACAACCGGTGACGGATCGCCGCTCCGTCGACAGGCTTGCCGGGTGACCCGTGTGATCCGTTTCAATGCCTTCGACATGAACTGTGTCGCCCATCAGTCCCCGGGATTGTGGAAGCACCCCGATGACCAGTCCTGGCGGTACAAGGACCTGGAGTACTGGACCGAACTGGCCAAACTGCTCGAGCGGGGCCGTTTCGACGGCCTGTTCATCGCCGATGTCCTGGGCACCTACGACGTGTACGGAGCCAGTGACGAGGCCGCCGTCCGGCAGGCCGCGCAGGTACCGGTCAACGACCCGCTGTTGCTGGTCTCGGCGATGGCACTGGTCACCGAACACCTCGGGTTCGGTGTCACCACCGGCACCGGGTTCGAGCACCCCTATCCCTTCGCCCGCCGCATCTCCACCCTCGACCATCTGACCAAGGGCCGAGTCGGGTGGAACGTCGTCACCGGCTATCTGCCCGCGGCGGCCCGCAACATGGGCCAGACCGATCAGCCCGCCCATGACGCGCGGTACGACCATGCCGACGAATACCTCGAGGTGTTGTACAAGCTGTGGGAGGGGTCCTGGGAAGACGATGCCGTCATCCGCGACAAGGCTCGCGGCATCTTCACCGACCCGGACAGGGTGCACCACATCGGCCACGAGGGACCGCATTTCAGCGTGCCCGGCGTGCACCTGTCGGAACCGTCGCCGCAGCGCACACCGGTGATCTTTCAGGCCGGTGCGTCACCGCGCGGGGTGCGGTTCGCGGCCGAGAATGCCGAGGCCATCTTCACTGCGGCGCCCACCAAGGCGATCCTGCGCGACAATGTCACCACCATCCGCCGCGAACTCGAACTCGCCGGACGTGACCCGTACGCGGTGAAGATCTTCAACCTGTCGACGGTGATCACCGCGGCCACCGACGAGGAGGCCCACGCCAAGCACGCCGAGTACCTGTCCTACGGCGATCCGGAGGGCGCGCTGACTTTCATGTCGGGCTGGATGGGCATCGACTTGGCCCGGTACGGTCTCGACGAGCCGGTGGGCAATGTCGACTCGAACGCCATCCTGTCGGCGGTGGCGGCCTTCCAGTCCGCCGATCCGGACGGGCGCGAGTGGGCTGTCCGCGATATCGCCGAATGGGGCAAGATCGGAGGTATCGGACCCCGATTCGTAGGATCCGGTGCCACGGTGGCCGATTCGCTGCAGGAGTGGGTGGACGAGACCGATGTCGACGGGTTCAACCTGGCGTACGCGATCACACCCGGATCCTTCGCGGAGTTCATCGAACATGTCGTACCGGAGTTGACCGAGCGCGGCGCCTATCAGTCCGCATATGCGCCGGGGACATTGCGTAACAAGCTGCTCGGCAAGGGTGATCGACTGCCCGACGAGCATCGTGGCGCCAGTTACCGTGTGGGTGCCCGTAATTCGACGGTGATCGATCGTCCGTCGACGTTGCCGTCATCGTCGGCGTCGGTGGCCGCGCAGCCGACCCGGGGGCGATAGATCTGGCGTGTGCGTGGTCCGTGGCGCTGAGCGTCAGGACCACGCACACGTCACGCGGTGCGCAGGAGTCGCGCCCGCTGTTGGGGCGTGGTGAACCGCACCAGGGTGTCACCGGTGAACTGGACGATCGCCACCGTGATGACCAGGATCACGATGGTCGCGAGCATGACGCCCTGGTCGAAACGCTGATAGCCGTAGGTGACGGCGACGTAGCCGATACCGCCGGCCCCAATGGTCCCGGCGATCGCCGAGTACTCGATCATCGCGATGATGTTGATGGTCAGTCCGCCGATGATCGACGGCACCGCCTCACCCAGTTGAGCCGTGCGGATGACCTGCAGACGTGAACCACCGGAGGCCCGCGCGACGTGGACCACCGCGGGCGGCACCGAGCGCAGCGAGTTCTCCACGATCCTGGTGAAGAACGCAATACCCGCCAGCGACATCGGGACCACCGCCGCGGCAATCCCGATGTTGGTGCCGGTGATGAATCGGGTCACCGGCATGATCGCGGCCATCAAGATGAGGAACGGCAACGAACGTCCGATGCTGATGATCCAGCTCAGCGTGGTGTGCAGTGCGGGGTTCTCGAAGAGGCCGCCCGGCGCCAGATTGTGGATCAGCGCACCCAACGGGACACCCACGGTGAGCACGATCACCATGACGATGCCGACCATGATCAACGTGTCGAGCAGGGCCGGGAACAACAACGCGGGTAGCTCACCGACCGGCACCTTGGCGCTGGCCAGCACCACGTCGGTCACGCCGCCCCCTCCAGCGTGCGTGCGACAGAGGCGTCGGTGGTCGCAGACAGGCCCAGTGTTCCCAGCACCTCGGCCACCCGGTCGCGCACCGCACCGGGGATCCCCAGGGTCGCGCTGCCGATCGTCACACCGCCCACAACCTGTACCGAGGCACCCAGAACATCCAGCGGCACACCGAGATCTGTTGTCGCCCGGTTGATCCAGTCCGCCGGCACGTCGGGCCGGTCGTATACGGCACGCCAGACGTCCCTGTCACCGCTCGGCGTGGCAGGTACCCCAGTCGGACGCAGATCGGCGCCGAGTCGCGACGCGGGGTCGGTCAGCAGACCGACAAGCGATCCCGATTCGACGATCCGGCCGTTGTCCAATCGCGCCGCGGAGTCGGCCACCTTCAGCACGGTGTCCATCTCGTGGGTGATGAAAACGATCGACAGATCGAGGTCGTCGCGCAGCTCACGCAGCAGTGCCACCACCGATTCCGTGGTCGCCGGATCCAGGCCCGCGGTCGCCTCGTCAGAGAGCAGCACGGCCGGCCGCAGTGCCAGTGCGCGGGCAATCCCGACACGTTGACGTTGCCCACCGGAGAGCTGGAAAGGATAGTGCCGAGCCCGGGCGGTCAGGCCGACCCGGTCGAGCAACTCGGCAACCCGATGCTTCGACTCACCGGGCGTGACTCCGAGATAGTCCAGTGGCAGCGCGACATTTTCAGCCGCGGTGCGGCGTTCCAGCAGGCCCGACGACTGGAACACCGTGCCGATCCGTCGGCGCGCCACCCGCAACTGAGCCGCCGACAACGTCGTCAGGTCGTCGCCGTTGACTACAACCGATCCGGAGGTCGGCGGAGTCAGCAGATTGATGCATTGCGCGAGAGTGCTTTTCCCGGCGCCACTGGGCCCGACCACGGCCAGGATCTCACCCGCGTCCACCCGGAAGCTGATCCGGTCCAGTACCACCGTCCGGTTCTCGCCGTGCCCATAGACCTTGGTCACGTCGGTCAGTTCGATCACATCGCCGACGATGCCACCGCCGCGTCGCGATCGAAAGCTTTGCGCTCAGCGTGAACCTGTCGGGAAAGTTGTTTCCCGCCAGCGTGATCGCAATCATTGAACGGGGTCTAGGACCTGCTGCAGACTCGGCGGACTATGAGTATCGACCAGACCGACACCGACACTGCCGGTTCCCACGGATTCACACTGAAGTCGCGCCGCAGGTGGCCTCTCATCGCGGCTGTGATCATCGTTATCGCTGCCGTGGCGGCGTATTTTGTGTTGTTCCGTGGTGACGGCTCCAAGTCCGCCAACGAGACCGCCGGTGCCACGCTGGAAGTCGTATATCTGGATTCGAATCCGGCCGAGAAGCGCATCATCGAGTACATCGCCGAACAGATCGCGCCGGATTACGGGATCAAGGTGACGGCCGTCGGACTGGGCGACAGCACCCAGATCAACAGTGCCATCAATGACGGTCGATACGCCGGCACCATCTTCCAGCACCGGCACTGGCTGCAGCAGGTGCTCGACGCCAACCCGAGCTTCCAGGAGGAGGCCGCCACCGGTCCGTTCTTCCACTGGGTGTTCGGCATCTGGTCGGACAAGTACACGTCCGTGGACGATATCCCCGATGGCGCGTCCGTATCGCTGCTGGCCGACCCCGCCAACAACGCGCAGGGCATCTGGTATCTGGCGCAGGCCGGTCTCATCACCATCCGGCCGGACGCCGACATCACGGCGCTCACGCAGAAGGACATCGTCGACAACCCGAAGAACCTCAAGTTCACGCTGCTCGACTTCGGCGCCCAACCGCGCGCCCTGCCGGATCTCGACGCCATCGTCGGCTATGCGGAATCGTTTCTCGCCGCGGGCGTTTCCGAGGACAAGCTCATCTTCGCCCCCAAGTCGCCGGACGAGTTCGCATCGGTTCTCACCGTCGGCAGCAAGTTCGTCGACACCGAGAATATCCAGAACCTGATCAAGGCGTTCGAGGACCCACGCGTGCAGACCTTCATCGCCGATGATCCCGAGGTGAAGAAGCTGGCCCTGCCGGGTGCACCCGGATGACTAAACGCGAACTCCACTTCGGAGTGAACGTCCTGTCTGATGGGATGCACCCGGCGGCGTGGCGGCATCCTTCGGCGGACCCGAACTGGTTCACCAACCCGGACTACTGGATCGAACTCGCGCGGATCGCCGAACGCGGCACGTTGGATGCGCTGTTCCTGGCCGACAGCCCGTCGTTGTTCCAGCCGCCGGATGAGCCGCTGGGCGGGCCGCCGTTGGCACTGGACCCACTGGTGCTGTTGTCGACGCTGGCGTCGGTGACCACCCATCTGGGTCTCATCGCCACCGTGTCGACCTCGTTCGAGGAGCCGTTCAACCTGGCCCGCCGGTTCGCGACATTGGACCATCTGAGCCGAGGGAGGGTGGCTTGGAATGTGGTCACCAGCAGTGACCCGTACGCGTGGAACAACTTCGCCCGACCAGGAGTGCCGTCGGTGCAGCCCGGTCGCGACGAACGGTACCGGCGTGCAGCCGAATTCATCGATGTCGTGCGTGCGCTGTGGGACTCCTGGGATGACGATGCAGTTCTGGCCGACAAGACTTCTGGAGCTTTCAGTCGGGTCGGGTCGATCAACACCATTTCCCACCGTGGCGAGTTCTTCTCGGTGGACGGTCCGTTGACTCTGCCTCGAACTCCGCAGGGACATCCGGTGCTGTTCCAGGCGGGCGGCTCGGCCGGCGGCCTCGACCTTGCGGCGCGTTACGCAGACGGCGTGTTCGCCGCGCAGGCGTCACTGACGGATGCGATGCGAAACGCCGAAGAACTGCGTACCCGGACGGTGGCGTACGGCCGTGATCGCAATGCGATCCGAATCATGCCGGGGCTGTCCTTCGTGCTGGGAAGTACCGAAGACGAGGCACACCGACGCCATTCCGAGCTCAACGAACTGGCCGGCGAGCGCAGGTTGCACCATCTTGCCGCCCAGCTGAGCATCGACCCGACCGAGTTGCAGTGGGACAAGCCGCTGCCGCGCTGGCTGATCGATGGCGTCGAGACAAAGGCCGGTTCGCAGGGCGCGCGCGATATCGTCGTCAATCTGGCGCGCCGCGAACACCTTACGGTCCGCCAACTGTTGGACCGTGTGATCACCTGGCATCGGCTTGTGGTGGGGTCACCAGAGCAGATCGCCGACGCAATCGAAGAGTGGTTCGTCGCGGGCGCTGTCGACGGTTTCAACCTCATGCCAGACGTGTTTCCCTCCGGCTTGGAGCTTTTCGTCGATCACGTTATCCCGATCCTGCGCGACCGCGGACTCTTCCGCCGCGAATACCGCCACACGACGTTGCGCGGACACCTTGGCTTGGACCGCGTCCCTGACGCACGCTCACTGGTGCCGGCTACCGCCTAGTGTCCTGAGCCGCCGACCGCGACACGCGGCGTGTGTACGACGCTGTCCAGCGTGCCCGGCCGTTGGGAAGGACCCAGGACACCAGGCGGCGGGGCTGCCCGCCGATTTCACTGTTGAGTTGACAAGGTGCCGTTGAGCTTTGGGTCAGGCGGCAGTCGGTAGGTCTGTCATGGTGCGTCTGGCGTGGGATCGCAGATGATCGGGTTCGGGGCCTGTCGGGTCGTAGGGTGGGACGAACCACGGGTGCCGATCACGGCCGAGGTAGATCTGCCAACCACCGTGATGGATCAGGGTGTGGTGCATCCGGCACAACAACACCCCGCCGTCCAGACAGGTCGTCCCGCCTTCACTCCACGGGACGATGTGGTGGGCATCGCACCACGACACCGGCCGAC